>JAQTSI010000083.1 GCA_028711365.1 Methylococcaceae bacterium | reverse complement strand
TTTATTCAGTTTTGGGATCTTTGCAGAAAAACACCAAAAGGATACTTTCGTTTTTTCAGTTACCGGATACAAGTTACGCCATTCAAGCTGTGAAAGGTGAATCTTAATCAATTCTGGCATCTATATTTCCGGCAATTGAAGCGGGGTTTGAGGCGATCTATTTCCCTGGTGGATTCAGACCAAATTGGCCAAACATGCCTGCCAGTGCATCCGGGAACTATTTTGTAACAGATAACTACTTGTCTGCTGTAAATAAAGCCCTAGCAGAAATCGATGGTGGTCAGCGATTACTTGATCCTCATTAAGGAGCATCACCGCGTCAATTCACTACTGTGAATCAATTGAAACTCGCGTTTTTTCATAAAAACATGCTCTCAATTTTATTGAGCACGCTACTCAAGATACTCGCACTGCCTTTGCCTAGGGGCAAAATAATATCTTTCTCTCTCCGGGCTTCCTTGACACAGAAATAAGCTTGATGCTTGCTGCTTTTCCAAGCGAAAACAAAAATATCTGCACTTCTTGCTAGTGCAGTCAATCGATCAGTTGACACATCATCGTTGTTGAGTACGACGGTTGCTTTGTGATATGTGCGTTCAATGATCTCTTTTGCTCGTTGCCCCGCCCCGTCGGTCAGCGTGTAAATGCCAACGAGTCCGGAATAGGAAGCGGAAGAAGCAGTGGACTCCTCTGGGCTTACTTCGATTGCCGGAAATGTGTCGAGAAGATTGGGACAGTTATAGTCGCTGGCAAGTTCACTTAGGATGCTTCTTTGTGCAACACTGACGCGGTGAGGCGCGGCTCGCAGCATTCCGACGACATCCATGAAGAAGCGAAGTCTCACTGCGCCTTTGTCGGGAGCAGGATACAGCGAGAGCAGTTCAGCGAGATTGAGGCCCCAATCAAAATGTATTGGCGACGCGTTCTCTTTGAGGATTTCCTGTAAGTCTTCTATTGCATCAATGTATTCTTGTTTGTTGGGGCCAGTTGTTAATAGCGCTTGTGTTAACTGCGCGCCGATTTCAACTTCATCTATGGAAAGGGTTCCACTCCAAGCGAGGCACTTGATCAACGTCGAATATATCGGCTTAAAAGCCCTGCGCGATCCGAAACTGCTTTCAAAGAAATCAACCAGCACAGGGAAGGCATCTCGGAAGACATTTTGCGCATCGCCCCCCGCTTCAACAATCCGGCGGGCCAACTTGTCACAGCGCGACGTGTCATTGGCATATTCGTCGACGCTCCATTTGACTGCCATTTCTTGCAATTCCGTTACGGACGGTGCATCAAGCGGGTTCGCCAGCACATTCTCGGCCCAAGCAATCCATCCCAACTTTGTAAGGTTTATTGATGGGAGGGGTTCTCGTAGCTTATCCAAACGGGAAAGGTCTTTCTTTGTTAGGCCGGACAAGATGGCCTCTGTAGCTGTGCCAAACTTAGCGAGGACGCGTTTTGTAACATCAGTCGTGTCAAGTTCTAAAGCACAACGGAGGAGTCCACTGTAGGCCCACGGTAAAGGCAGCAATTGAAAACATAACGAAATCGCGCTCGCATAATCCTCGTCGACAATCGCTTGCTTCGCCTGACTAAGCCATACCTCCTTCGAATCGGTCTCAGGTGGGGCAACTGGTTCTTTGAGTTTCTTGCACCAGGCGAGGACAAGGTCAAGGCCCTCTGCGCTTTCGGGATAAGCCTCCAGGAGCGACCGGCAACGAAGGGTGCTGGGTTCCTTCGTGGTGAATTCCGATAATAGGAAAGCCCTCAACACCTTCGGATGTCGAATACCCTTGCGTTCACGAAAAAGACCGCCGAAAGGCTTAAATATGTGGCGCCTAAACGCCTCGATAACCGTCTCGAAGTCGCTGGCCGATTCTATCGGCGTAATGAACGTCTCATAGAGCGCTACGACGACATCGACTAGAGTCTGAGCAGGCAAGGATACGTCGGAAACTGAAGCGATCAGCGCTGGATTTTTGGCTAAAGTCTCGCTTTGGCCGAGGCCAGCCAGCAGGCGGATTTCCAGGCATTTTCGCTGTTCTGCGTTCACGCGCCCAGACGCAAGCAGTTCTTCAAGGAGTGTTTGGGAGCCGTTTGCGTTGCCGGCGAGCAGGGCACGGTCGAAGTCAGAGCGAATCGTGCCAAATGGGCGTTGGGTCCGATCTGGGGTTTCTGGTCGGCGCGTAAGCACCGAAAGATAAAGTGCCAGTGCAGTCTCAATTTGGGTTTGGTCGGACGCCTGGACAGCGGTGAACTTGATGATCCTCGGACCAAAGCGTTCGGCAAGGGCGCATTCCGGGGCGTCATCATGGCTTAGTTGCGCCCATTCCCCCCGGAAATCGCTGTAACTCGGCCCGACAAAACCGCTGATTTCATCGATCATCTGGGCAAAGCGCCGATCATCTCCGGCCATTGCATACCACGTGATTCGTTCGTTTATCTCGTAGAGCGGAAGTATTACCGGACCATCGTAGCCACTGATTGTCAGATTCTTGAGCCACGGCATCACGTTCGCAAGTGCACGGGTCGGTGCTGACTGGGCTTCAATACTTTCCCAACGCAATTGATTGCGACCGGAAAAGAATGTCTGTACCCAACCTGACTCCGAAATGGCCATCGCGCTGCTCATGCTGTCTCCACGTATTTGGCAAATTCCAGTCGGGTCGTCGCAATGTCATCCGGATCAATAGAGAACTGGATCCATTCGTCGTTCATTTCGAGACCGTAGTACGTTAAGTTCATGGATCCCATGAGGAGACTGTGCGACAGCAAAATGCCCTTTGTATGCAAGAGTGGATCAAGTTTAACGATCAGTTGCCCATCGACGGCATGCATCGTTGCGGCGTCCTGCAAGTAGTTGATAAACGGCGTATTAATCTCCAAGTCACGTGTAACAAGGACGACTTCGGATCCCCTGGCGATCAGGCCAATTAGAACATCAGCCAAGCGAATTTCTCTTCTGCCCCATTCCGGGCTTAAGGTATCGAAGTTTCCCGAGCGATTATCGATGAGGACTATGTTGCTTACCCAGGGCGAGACAATCCATATGCGTTTGCCGATTCCAAGCATCTCACCGACGAACATCGACTGCAGCAACTCGCGGATTGTTGCGCTACCCGTCTGTTGGTTCTTAAAAATACGACGATAGAAGGAAGTCATTGGACTGCCTCCAATAGTTCGAAATCCGCCTCGAACAAGTCTTTGGTTTGTCGGACGCCTTGTAGCCGAGCGAAAGCGCGAAGGTATCCCGACTCGATAGGGTTTGTGATAAGAGCATGGATGGCTGCGCCAAGTAGATGGCGTTTGTCTGCAGTGCAGGAGAGTGTGACGAGATGGCCTTGCGAAAGTAGTGTTTGCACCGTGTCGAGCCACTGGGGGTCCTCCACTGAGATTCGCTGCCTATCGTCGACGACGGTATCTATTACGAGTAGTCGCTCGATCGGTGGTAGTTCAAAGAACGGGTTGCGGGTTTGAAGAGGCGCCGAACGGATGAAACGTCCGCGCGTCCAGAGGAGACCGTATATGGCATTCATGCGCCAAGCCTGGCGGTCATGCCCCGCCGGAATGCCAACCTCATCTGCAATCGAATCGATGTCGGACCTTTGGCTCAGCCAGAAACAGATTACGCGCAAGTCGATTTCAACACCCAAGCGCACCTCGTGAGAGTTCCAGGCCTTGATCACGTCGGCTAAATAGTGATCGGTGCCTGGGCCCGTTCCTGACCGCAGAATGCGGTTGCCAATGGATACGACAAACCCATGAAATGGGGAAAAACCATCTCTCAGCAATACGCGACGGAGGTCGCATAAAGTTGCCGCCAAGGAACCGAAATCGGTGGCTGCTCTGAGCCTTTGCACAACTTTTGGCGTTTCGGCGCTTCCATTCGCATCGGTCAAACAGTGCAGTAACTTGCCAAGTTGATGATCGATCAGTTCAAACTCACCCATCTCCAAACTGGCACGAACCATAGAAAAAAAGCGGCGAGGATCTTCGGCGTACTGCCGCATGAACTCCTCAATGAGACCACTTCCGCCAGGGTTCTTTTCAGTGATCCACACCTCGACGCTTCCCGGTGCGACGACTGCGAGATGTGGGCGCGCATTGGGCCCGCGATCAAGATCGAGCGTCAGATCGTCGAGGTTGACCGACGGGCACAGATCTCCAATGGTCTGGAGCAACGCTGCGCCGATTGTGCCTTGATAAATCCGTCGCAACCAGGTTTCCCATTCGACGGTAATTGGTTCCCAGAGATATCGAGCGAGATTTTCAAGCTCCGCAAGGACTAGCGGTTGGCCGATCAAGTCATCGATATTCTGTCTAAGACGATCCTGCCCAACTAACTCAGCCTCGTCTTCCGGATAGTGCGCTTGCGACTGGAAGAGGATGTCCAGAACTTCGTCCAAGGAAATAGTCGCATCGCCGGTGGAAAACCTGTGCGACGCTGATTCAATCGAACTGTTGGTCTGGATCGCTTCATACGTCAAGGCCGACATGAAAACATGCGCCAACCATTCGCGCAGAAAAGGACTTGCAATGTCTGCCAATGCTTCGCCCCGCCATGCGGTATCAAAAAAGCGCGCTGTGCGAATGGCTCGCCATTTTTCTGAGGGCTCATGCGTAATCTCCAGCAGGCTGCTGGGGATTTGAATTTCGAACAAAACTCCGTCGGCAGGGAAAACAGCACCCAGTGCGACCGGTTGGCCTGCTTGCCTGAATTCGCTGTGAACGGTCAGGCGGGATCCCGGGCCAACGCCAACTTCTGCCGTCGCGCCTGTGGCAAACCGACGAACCTCTACCGGAGAATGTCTGGCATGGGTGAAAAATCCAAGTCGCGGAACCCGCATGATCCAAGCATTACCTATCGGTGCCTCGAGCCATGTGGGTTCGCTCACAGGCACAAACTGAGAATGCCAGATGAGACGACCGTTCGAAGTGTCGGAAATATTAGTATCCGGCGTTGTTGGCGCAAGACTAATAGGTCGGAAAACCGGCACGTGGATGACTTGGCCGTTGTAGGCATAACTGAATTGTCCTAACGGGCTGTAGGTGCCAAATTCGTCGATCGGCAGTTCGTTGACCGCTTCGCCGCGCAGGGCCGCTGGAGGCGGTGAGATCCAATAGCGCTCCGTTCGATACTGCACGCCAAATCGACGACTGACGCGACCGGGTGCGAACTCTTTAAGCGCTGAGATAACAGGCATGCCACGAAGCCCGCTGTCATCTTCTGCTCCAGTCTGTCTGGGAAGATCAATCCGAACCTCCGCCAGATTAAGGTCGGCGAAGAGTGTTCCAGGCACAAAGTCGGGCAACGGGTTATTTTGAGTTTGGAGGTCGCTCCCCGCTTGTCCAAACGCGCTCCAACCGGACGTCAAACGTCGTAGGGCGGTAGGCAGAACCGTGCTCATCAATGGCCTGGGAAACTCCCATAGGACAGCGGACACTTCGCTCTCGGGCAGGTCTAGCGCGCGGGAGATATAGGTTTTAAGTTTCCGAGTTCCGTTATCCGACTCTAAGACCGAGCGTACATCTTTAATTAGGCGCGGAGTTCGCGAGTTCTGCTTGGGAGCAACAAGGTCTTGCCATACGCTTCCCGGGAACCCGTCTTGGAGGGCTTGGCCAAGATAGTCAAGGGTTGCGAAGACTGCCTGCATCCGAGTGATATACCGATTCGAGAGTGGTAGCGAGCGTGCTGGCAGTTCAGGGTCGAATAGCAAGTCGTAACCCTGATAGGCGATCCGATCACGGCCGTAATCGGAAAGCACGACGACGGTCCACGGTCGCATGCCGCGTGTTCGTCCTGCTCGCCCCTTCCTCTGTAAGAACCCCGCCATTCCCCTAGGGGCTTTATGCTGCACGACGGCACCTACACTCGGATCATCAAAACCCACCTCCAGCGCCGCCGTGGCAACGATGATATCGGCGGTTGGGTCGACTCCTCGGTCTTGCGAACTGACCCTTTTGATGTTGAGACGTTCGCTGAGTATATGTCCGATTTGCTCGCAGGCTCGCCAGTCTTGACCGCCGCGATAACGTGATGATGAAGTGCCTGATCTGCGTAGAACTGCGAGTCCACCTTCGGGGGCACGTCGAGCATCGACGATACCCCGACTTGTCCGGCCCTCAGCACTTAATAGGTCGAAATACAGGCGATTTGTCACGTCTAGGTCATCCGTGAAAACGAAGGTACGTTGACCAAATGCTCCGCGACCAACCGATTGCGCCAGATCTGCCGTCTTTGGATCAAGACACCGCTGCAAGAGCATACAGGTCTGGATTGTCGTCGACAGCAAAGCAGACCGTGATACCGGATCCCCCCGCAGCGCGACCATGTATTCCGCGCCTTCGGTTTCCAGTTCGTCGCGATTTGGTGAAATTTCCTCAACCAATGTCTGACGCACGCCAGTGAGCGTGGAAAAGAAGCTCTCGGCCTCACGCAAGGTGGCGGACAAGCCGACAAACCGCAACGGTTGGTCGACGAGGTGTTGCCAGCGCCTGAGCAGATAGCCGACCTGTGCACCGTGGCGACCTTCGTAGGTATGCACCTCGTCAAGAAGCACGAGTTCCGGCGGGCGGTTTGCACGCGCGCCGATGCCAAAGAGCCTATTCAGATAGTTATCCGAGAGGCGTTGGTTCAGCATCTCGGTGGTCGTAAACAGAATGTCCGGCGGCGTTGCCGCTAGCGATTTTCGGGTCAGCGGAAACGTATCGCCTTTGATTGTCCAGTGGCAATCGTGGCAAACTAATCGTTCGGAGGCTTGTGCATGATCGCTCTCATTCCAGATCATCGCCCCATTACAGTGGATACACTTGAGGCTAGGGCAAATATAATCCTTTCCTAATCGCGGCCAGTTACACCATCGGGCGTCAGAAGGAATATCGCCATACAGAGCGCCAACGCGGATAAAAACTTCTCCGAGAGCTTTGCGCAGGCTTTCCGAACGCCGGATCACCTCCCGCAACTGATCCTTCAGGAGTTCTGAGCGGGGATAGAGCGCAACGACCTTTACCCAGGGTAAGCCATCGCCGGCCAGAATATGGCGCGTGATCGACGCAAGTGCGGGCAGATAGAATGCGAGGGTTTTACCACTTCCGGTGCCGGCGGTAACGATGGTTGCCAGAGCTTGGCCAGATTGAACGCTGCGGAGGATTCTTTCAGTCGCTCGGACCTGAAAACCCGAGAGTTGTGTCTTGCCTTCCCCATCTTGAATGAGCGCTCGAATCCCCGTCAGGATTGCCGCATCGTCGGTCGTCGCCGTTAATCGGGCGAGCACGTCTTGCACCGGCAAGTCTCGTTTCGGATATTGGCGGCGGCGGCGGTGAAATCTGAAATCTGCAACTAATGTCGGCGCTGCTTGCCAACCGTTGCTCTGGCGGGCATGTTTAGGAAAGAGTTGGCGCAATCGTTGGAGTAAGCGGACAGTCTCAGCCATCCGCGAACGATAGCCGACCAAGATGTCTAACTGCTCGATCTCAACTAACCATTTGAGCGCCAACAGTTCATTAATGACCTCATCCGGATTGAAAAAATCCGTTAGCCCTTCGTCCAGTGCTGAATCAACCAACGGATAAATTAGTTCGTCCAGTTCATGCTTCTGAAACGCCCCATCGACAATACCCCAAACCAGCAAACGCGATTCCCGTTCCTCAATACAGTCCAACACTTTGGACAGAAAGTCCTTCCGCGGATCCCCCATTGGTAGCCTCAGTTAATGCGTGCTCGTACGACGTAGTTACCCAGCAGCCCATTGTCACGCAGCCAGTTCAATACGTCTGGAGTCAGCAAATGCAAGTCGGCGCCGATACCAAGAGCGTCAAGGAATTTCCGTACGTCTTCAGGCACGTCTTCTTGAAAGGTGATATTCGCTAGTTGTTTCGACAACTGGCACAGTTTGTTGAACTCCTCGGAACTCGTTGGCGGTTGCTGTCGATACTTTATGAACTTTTGATAAAGTTCGCGGTAATGCTCAAGGGCTTGCTTGTTCTGCGGGGTCTTGGCCAATGTCGACTCCCGTTTGGCAGGAGGCAAACCACCAAACAATTGGTGATCGAAATAGTACTGCCAATCCTTGACCTGGGTGCTTTGCGCTTTTTGAGCGAGCGTCTGTAGCTTATTAACGAGGGTTGTCCACACCCTCCCTTGGCGGAGGGTTGTCGCCTTAGGTGCTTGCTGAAAACGTTCAAGTGTTTTTTGGATGCTGTCAATGACATTCGCGAAATCTGGAATCGCAGAGAGTGCGACACCTTCGCTTCGAAAAACGGCGAAATTGGCCGCGAGTCCGCAAACTGGGCTTGCCAACTCAGCGAGTTCCTTGCTCAAAGTCTCGAGCTCCCTAGCCTCCTGTGCGTCTTCAGACGCAGTTCTCAATTTGGTTAAGCGTTCAAGCGTCGATGTCGCATCCGTGATCAGTGACATTGTTTTCCCCTTACTGCAGTTGGCCGAGGTCTGCAATCAAGTTTGCAAAAGTTTCGGTCAATTCTTTGGCCTTCTGAGCAGGCATGATGCCTTCGTACTGCTTTTCCAATGTTTGTGCATGGCTTGCAGCAGCGCGAGTGACGGCACGTGCGTCACCGATAAATCGCTGTGCTGTGACCAAAGAATCAAAAGGTATCTGCGAAACACGGCTGATCTGTTTAGGCGCGTTGGCTGATTCATCGGCGCCATCGGCGAGAACGTCCCCGAGTGTGGCGAGTGCGTCCTTTACCGCCGAACTGCGGAACGATTCACAGACTTTTAAAAAATCATTGGTCGAGAAACCCAATGCCGTGGGCCAGGCCCCCATCTCCTTCAAGTTCGTTGCCACTGCCTTAACAGTGTCGATGACGGCCTGTTTGTCAAAATCCGCTTCTAGTTCAGTAACGATCAACGCCTGCATCTTTTTGGCTGCTTCGCACACTTGCCTGAAGCGCGCACCTATCTGGGAAGGACCCATCGACCTTAAACTTGAACGTAGCTCAGGTGATAGGCTGGGCAGGTCGGCGAAATCTGCGGCGCTGGTTTCATTTGGGTAACACTCGATCAAGCCCACGATATCCACACCGTAAGCTGTCTTCCCAGTGCCCTGGAAGCAACCACTGGTTTCCAGAACAAGTTGAATAAGCGTTGACCGGATCTGAAATGCGTTGCGTTGCATCTGCCGCCAATCTTTGAAAGCTTGCGGAGCGGCATCGACAAGATCGCACAACGGCTCAACGTCACCAAACAGGAAGGACGATACCGCAGCGGGGGTACAGCCTTTCTCGGTCAGACCAAGCAAGCGGCTATTAGCGGCAAGGAGTGTGATCGCCGACTGCGTTTGCTTTGTCACGGCAGAGCGTATACGACCAATCACCTCAGGGCGCAGGCGATCGATGAGATTACCGACGCGTGCGAGATCTTCGTCAACCTCGTCGTAGTCAGTCGTCTCCTTGTAGACCTCGACATAGCGCAGAAGCGCTAGGAGATCGCCCCGCAATCGCCCGTCAGGATCCTTGGTCGATTCGGCCACCTTCACGGGATCAGCGTCCAATTGGCCCTCTCCTCCCGCATTAGGAATGGAAAACTGATTGCGCTTTACCTCCCACTTTAGGCAGCCCTCGGCATTCCAGTCGATCCTTTGGTTCATTAACGTTGCTATCGCTTGGCGAATGGCATGTGCGATCTTCTGCTCAAGGAGTGTGCCGTTCTGAACCCAACGCTCTAATGCGGCTTGATAGGTTTGAACATCCTTTGCCTTGAGATCATGAACTTCGGGAGGTGTCCTTGCCGTTCTGATAGTTGTTTTCGGTCCGGTTACCTTATTCTCCTGTGGTTCGATGTTCGGAAACGGTAAACCGAAGGCTTCGAACACTGGTTTGGGAATGCGACCGATGTCCGCTTTGCTATTAGGCTGATTTCCCCATACCGCAATGAAACGTCCATACCGCCTTTTCACGTCCTCAGAAAACGACTGCTCGGACAGCCATTGAGCGACATCAGCTGCCAGTGGTTTACCACTAATACCAGGGGGCGGAAATTGGCTATTTTCATAGGCATCGCGACCCGTTAGCAGGACATCTCGAATAACGTTTTTAATCACGAAGCGGGGGTTGAAGACCAGGGTGTTACCTGCCGTTAGCGTAGATCGCGCCAGGCAGTCGATGGCGTCTTCGGTAAAAGGGAAGAGGGGAACGTTTTCGACTCGCCCAAAAGCATCGAGGATCGTTTCATGCTCCCCGCTGCCTTCAGAAAACATTGGAGCCAACCAGAGATGTGTTCCAGATACAACATCGAGTTCTGGTTGGCGGTAAATCGCTTTCAGTTTTGCTTCCCCATGCCGCGCAGCGTTGAGATACGACGCGACGAGCTTTCTAGTTCGTGACAGCACCTCCTCTTCCGAATTCAAGCGACTCTCGACCACCCACTCGCGACCTGCACGGGTGGCAAGAGTGTCGCGGCCTGCTAGATAGCCGTCGGTGACCGCGATCACCGAGCGGATCGTGGCATGGGTTTTTTGACCGTCCGTCTCACCATGCTGGATCAATATCTTGGCAAGGGTATCCTGAATTCCCACCAGAGCTGCAAAGTCCTCAACAAGGAGGATCAATTCTTTATTAGGTTGGTCCGAAAGCAGTAGACTTCGAATTTCGCCAATGACTTCACCGAGAGTTTTTCCGCCAAGCGACTCATTAAGTTTGTAGAGTTGGCGCGTTGCCTGGTCTACGACCTGATTGAGAACATCCGCTGCTGTCGCCTTGTGTTTTCCGCTAAAGGCACATAAGGTGCGTAAGTAGAAATTTCGAACTGCAATTGCCGCTTTACTAATCTCCACACTGTCTGGAAAATCGAAGTCAGCTGCCTTGAATTGGCTATCTGCTGGATCAATCGCGACGTTCGGGTCTACCACTCCTTCCACCGCACGATGGATAATCCGGGGAAGAACTTGTTGCCGGAAATACTTCGTTGTTTCGGCATCAGTCAACAATTGGGGTAGGAGCCTCGCTACTCCAACTCTTTCTTGGAGCGCAGGGTCAACATGCCCTTGTCTCAACTTTTCAGTGAGCATTCCTTCATAGTCGCGCAGCGCAATCTCTAACTCAGCTTGAAAATGAATAACTGCCGTCTCAAGGGGTACGTCAGCGAGCGCTTTCTCAAACTCAGCCCGAACCGAATCATACTTAGGAACCTGAAGTGGTTCTGCTTCCAATATAAGTTCGACTACCCGACGTAAACTCGCACTCTTGGGAATCCGAATAACGAGATAGCGCGAGGCATTGGGTAAACGGCTCAAACGCGCATCCAGCATCCGGATCAAGTGGGACTTACCTACACCAGACGCCCCGGTAATCGGTACCACGAGACTGCCTTCCGGAGCGCTCCCTAGCAGATAACGTAGCAGATCATCTTCACTGGCAGTTTGCCGACTATCGGCGGCGACCCTGCCTTTATCGTCGATTTTCGAATAAGCCAGCGGGAATTGCTGATGGGCTGCCAAAAGAACTTCCTCAGAAACCGCTTCAGCTTCTGATTTAATGCAGCGATCGACTTCTTCCTTCGTCGGCCAATAACTGAGTAAGCTCATGCCTGTTCTCCAATCCAGCGCACCGACTCAAAGCCGAACCACGTACGATAATTCCTCCCGGTGAGACGATAACTCGACCCCGCGTCCGCTTTGCCTTCGAGCCTAATGACATCGTCGAGAACGAGGCGGCGCAGTGCCAACGAGAGCGACATCGAAAGGTAACCCTTCTCTGGTTTCCGCCAAGTGTCTGCATTAAGTACCTCCTCGACAATTTGGCGGTACTGTCCTAAATCGAGGACCGGCAGGCGCGATGCTAGCGCTTCTAAGAACTCCCGGGCATATAGATCGGAGCGGGTTCCAAATATCGTCGGTAGTTCCGACCTAACGGCGATCGTCGGGTCGACTTGGAACGCGCCGCCATCGCCCGTTGCAAAACCGAGATAACGCATCCAGAAGCGTAAGCCATTCCATCGGACGTCGTTTTCAATGATTTTATTGGCGGCTGATACCTGCGCGTTCTGGAGGGGTTCGACGTCCGACCATGACGTAGGTAACGTGTAGATATCCTGGGCTAAGAGCCAAGCCGCACCGCGCACAAAATCCGATGCAATGCCGGGAGATTTCCCCCACAGCGGAAGGCAATTGGGTGCTTCGAGCATGAGGGTTCGACAGGCGGTGGGAAGCCGAGCGGTGAGTTCACCGATGCTTTCCCCCCGCTTCTGTTTTCCAAACCGGTCGCTGATTCGTAGGCTCTCTGCTTCGGAAAAAAATAGTCCGAGGTCCGTCCACCTCGCTAAAGCACCACGCAGGCGAGTCGTGTCTCCCAGCGTCACCGGGGAGCAGAGGTCTATGACCGCTTTCCTATCTACCGTCCCGAGATGTGCGACTGCACGAAAGAGTGCGATGAGTTCAGGATAAAGCCCATCACTAGCGTAATTGATGATCGTCATTGATGAATCACTGCATAAAGTTGTTCAAGGCGGGCACTGTTGATTGCCGTGTCTATCAACTTGCGGGAGGGGTGATCAGGATCAGGCGTCAGTAATGGATAAAACACAATATGCAAAGGTCTTCGCACGAGTCGCACGAATTGGGCTTGTGCAGCGGTAACCCGCGTGTCAAAGATGGTCACTCGGGCAAGGGGTGTGTAGGGTTCTTCTTCGAGTTCATCGTGACTGCGGTGAATCACGACGCCACTGGCTGCCTGCTTGTAGAGAAGGCGCCCCTGGGGCAAACTCATAATCCATGAATCCCGCTCGGCGCTGATTTCTTGAACACTGCATTCGTTGACCAACCAGCGGAGAAAGCGCAATAGCTCAGTTTTTTGCCCCTCGGAGTCATAAAACACTGGGACGTAGCGTGGATCGAGGTAAGAAAACCTTGCCTGCCAGCGCTCCAGTTTGATCTCAGGAACTTTATTGATAGGGACGGCCGTGGGTACGTGATAATGGCCTTCACGCGTTTCGGAGTGGCGATCGGCTATACAACCTCCGCAAACGCGGGTCACAGTGACCGGCCATTGTGGCGAACGATTGCGGTACAGTTCGGCCAGCGTGTCAGAGACTTCTCGTCCATCAACGAGCATTCGTTGCATCAACCGCAGATTCCGCTTCCCGGCCTCTAAGGTCCTTGTGCGCGAACTCGAAATAGCCTCTTCCCAAGCATCCGGCAACAGGTGATCTTCCCTCAGAAGTCGAATCCTGATGGTGGCCAGCGTAGCAAGCACAGACGCGGGAGAGTCGTCGTCTTGAATATCGCAGAGGCTGTTCGGTTCAAGTTCGAGAATCAGAAAACCTGCACGCGACATAAGCAGCAATGTCCTCATATTCCAACGGACATTCTCGTCGTTGCTGCCTGAAAGGCCCGGGCGAACGGCTTCAAGGTTGATGGAAAAACAACCGTCACCTCGATCATCCGAACGAGTGTCATACAGGGTCCGCCAGCGCGCGAATCCGAGTTCGTTCGAAATGATCGAGGGGGTGGCCATGCTGTTTGGAATCGACCAGTCGGAATCGTCGTAGACAAGAAGGCTCACCGAGGGTTTGCCGTCACGTCCGCCGCGTCCGACCTCTTGGTAGAAACGGTCCAGAGTCTCGGGAATCGTCGCATGGATGATTGTACGAATGTCCTGTTTGTCTATACCTACTCCAAATGCCGAAGTCGCGACGACTCCATCGATCTGGTTGGCACGCCACGCATCAATAATTGCTTTGCGTTCGTCGTCTGGCGTTTGCCCGTCAAAAAGTCGAATCCGCTGGTAGCCAGTACTCTTGAGGGTCTTGTACCAGTCGCGGGCATCGTAGCGTGTCGTCACATAGAGGATGAACGGTCGCGGCGCATGCCGTAAGGCTTCGAGTATGCGCGCCTTTTTCTCGTCAGTGCTCGCCGCTTTGCACCACCAATACTGGGGTTCAGGTCGCAGATGAACAGCGGCGACCATTTGCACCCGTTCCGGCGGGCCGAACAAGTTGGCCAGCGTCTCGATTGTCTCCGGGGTAAAGGTCGCGCTTAAGAGCAGAGTTCGAAATGGGAGAGTTTCCGATTCCCTCAAAAGGCTGTTGCGCAGGCCCGCTAGCGCCTGAAAAGCCGGCCGAAACTCATCTCCCCATTGGGTAACCAGATGAGCTTCATCGATCACTAAGTAACGAAGCATCCCATTGCGGGCGACTTCAAATACCGTTCTCAAAAGCGATGTGGTCAACGCTTCGGGCGAAGTAAAAAGGATCCTTTGCGTACCATTCAACAACCGTTGCCGGATCTCGGATCGCTCCGTACTCGAAAGGCCGCCATACCATGCCAACGGCCAGCGCTGACGGTTCGCACTATCCCGCAGCAGAAGCGGTTCGATCTGCCTGGCTTGGTCGATGGCAAGCGCGACCGTCGGGACCACGAAGATCGTGAGATGTCCTTCCTGGCGATGGATCAAAGCTGGAGCGTGACCGACGAGGCTTTTGCCAGAACCGGTCGGCAAGTTGACGATCAGGGTGTCGCCAGGACGGATCAAGAACGTGGCACGAATCGACTCGCGCTGACCAGGGTTTGAATAGTCAGTAAAGCCAGTGACGGCTTCAATAAAAGGGTCTGCTGGACATCGCCCGTCTTGTCGAACCGTCTTGTCCGAGAACACGTCCGCAAATACCCCCTCGTCAGTGAGATCCAACCAAGAGGGATGCCAAGCCTGGGCGCTGAGGAGATAGGCGTCTTTTCCTAAGCTTAGCGCCGACAAGCCATGTTGTTCCCACTCGGATGCAGTTGGCCAACCGTGCGCGACTGGCACACGCAGTTCTTTCGGGTATTCGGACTTGGCCGTCTCGTGCAGCAACAGATGTCGCACCAAAGGTTGCAGGTCGGCTTTTGCAAGTGTCCCTTCACCGTTGCTAGCCAAGAGAATTTGGCGGATTCGGTCAATTAGTGGGTCGTCACTAGCAGTCGGATCCGGGGGCAAGGCCGGCCATTCAGCGAGGCAAATCTGAAGTTCGTTGAATCCGAAAGTCATGAAGGTTCTTAGGAGGGCATCTACAGCGGATAAGGGGTTGCTGATAGCAATACCATTCCGGCAACGTCGACCTTAACCGAGGGGTCAATAATCCCGCGATATAGACCCTCGTTGATGGCTTGTTCGGCCTCAAGTTGATTGCGCTCTAGGTCTGCTTCACGGCCCGTCAAGGCTTGGATCCGAGTGCGCAGTTGGGCTTGTCGCACTGCATCTTCTTCGCGCGCACGGTCAGTCGCCGCCCGTTTCGATTCGGCCAGGCTCGCACGGGCCAACAACTTGGCTTTCGCGGTGTTGCGCATGCGCTCGCAACGCAAGTTCCAGTTAGCGAAGGCGTCGGGTGCCCCTTCCATCAGTGCGCGTAAACGCACAGACTTTAGATTAGTGTCGATGTAACGGGGGTTTTGTCCGTGTTTGTCATAAGGTTGGTCCAAGAAGCGCTCGATAAAGTCCGCCGATGGTTCAAAACCGTTTTCATCGACCCAGATATGATCGACAAATGGCCTAAACAGGGCGTCACCACGACGC
>JAQTSI010000392.1 GCA_028711365.1 Methylococcaceae bacterium | reverse complement strand
GCATAAAGGTGATTTAACCCGTTTGATTGATGAACTGGCTGGCCAGGCTCCGGGATTCGCGGTCGGCTGCCAATACCCCCTCGATGGAATCCACCGGGCGCGGCACGATCTCCTGCATGCAATGCTCGATGAGGGTGGGGATGGCGGTGAAACGGATGCGCTGGTCCAGGAAGGCGGCCACGGCCACCTCGTTGGCGGCATTCAAGACCGCCGGCATGATCCCGCCGGCGCGCACCGCTTCATAAGCCAAGCGCAAATTGGGGAAGCGCTCGAAATCCGGAGCCCGGAAATTCAATTGTCCGACAGCGAACAGATCCAGAGGTTCCGCACCCGACTCGAAACGTTCCGGCCACGCCAGGGCGTGGGCGATGGGGATGCGCATATCCGGATTGCCCATCTGCGCAAGAACGGTTCCATCCCCGTAATCCACCATGGAATGGATCACGCTCTGCGGATGCACCACCACTTGGACCTGTTCCGGCGGCATATCAAACAACAGGCAGGCTTCGATGACCTCCAAGCCCTTGTTCATCATGGTGGCCGAGTCCACCGAGATCTTCCGCCCCATGACCCAATTGGGATGGGCGCAGGCTTGTTCGGGGCTGACCTCGTGCAATTCGTCCAGCCGCTTGTTCAAAAACGGCCCCCCCGAGGCGGTCAGCAGGATGCGCCGCACCATGGGAGCGCGCCGACCGGCATGGTAATTGGCCGGCATGCATTGAAATACCGCGTTATGCTCGCTGTCGACGGGCAACAGGTTCGCGCCGGATTTCATCACTTCCGCCATGAACAAAGGCCCGGACATGACCAAAGCTTCCTTGTTCGCCAGCAGCACGTTTTTGCCGGCCTTGGCCGCCGCCAGGGTAGGCAAAAGGCCCGCCCCACCGACGATAGCCGCCATGACGGCGTCGACCTCGGGCAGGGAGGCGACATCCTCCAAGGCCCTGAGGCCGGATAACACCTCGATCTCGGCCAAGCCGCGCAGCCGCAGCCGTTCACGGAACTCGGCCGCCTTTTCCTCCTGCAGGAGCACGGCGTAGCCGGGACGATGGCTCACGCACTGCTCGAACAAACGATCGAGGTTGTTGTGGGCCGTCAATGCCACCACGCGGTAATGGTCGGGATGTCTGGCCACCACGTCCAGCGTACTGACGCCGATGGAGCCCGTCGAGCCCAGGATACAGATGCCTTTCATTGAAAGAAAATTCCCAATTGTTGCGAACCGGCGTAAAAAACGGACACCGCCGCGATCAAACTATCGACCCGGTCCAATAACCCACCATGTCCCGGCAAAATGATGCCGCTATCTTTGACTCCGCGGATACGCTTGACCAGACTCTCGAATAGGTCGCCCACTACCGAGATCAGCACGGTGACGGCGGAAAGCACGATAAAGTCGATGGCGGCAAAGGCTTCGAAATGGGTGAATGTTCCAACGCTCGCCACATATAAGGCGATGGCGGTCACCACGGCGAACAGTACGCCGGCGAGCAAGGCGCCATAAAGCCCTTCCACCGTCTTGCCCGGACTAATCTCCGGGGCGAGTTTGTTCACTCCCCATTGTTTGCCGGTAAAGTAAGCCGCCACATCCGCCAGCCATATCAGCAGGAACAGATACAGCGTCTGCAAGCCGCCCATATTATGCTGTGTCCACACCATCAATATCCACGAGGTGACCAGGACAAAAAAACCGATCGCCAGCTTCACACCCAGTGGGTATTGGATTTCCAGCAGCTTGGCCGGAATCCGCCGCAGCAGGATGCTGATCAGAAACCACCAGGCGACGACGGGCCAGGCCAGCCAATCGAGGGCTTCTCCCGCCCATCCCTGATAGGAAGCCATGATCCCCACACAGACCGCCACGAAAACACCGCGAACGGGGATCGAAACCAGACCCGCCAGATTCGACCATTCCCAGGCGCAAACCGCGATGACGATGCCCCAAACCAAAGCGAACAACCAGGGATGATCGACCAGGATGGCCAGAACAATTATCGGCGCCAGTATCAGCGCCGTCACGATACGATTCTTGAGCATGTTGTCTTTTTCCGAGGCCATCCGATCGGCCTCAGCCCAGGCCATTGTTGACGAAGAGGGTTTCCACCTGTTCTCCGGTATACCCGAAACGGCGTTGGCGACCGGCATAATCCTTGATCGCCGTTTCCAACTCGGTCTCGTCGAAATCCGGCCACAAGGTTTCGGTGAAATAAAGCTCGGTGTAGGCGAGTTGCCAGAGCAGAAAATTGCTGATGCGCTGCTCGCCGCCGGTGCGAATGAACAGATCCGGCTCCGGCAGATCGGCCAAATGCAGATAGGACGCCAAGGATTCCTCAGTGATGGCCGCGGGACTCAAGTTCCCGGCGACGACCTCCTCGGCCATCCGTCGGGCGGCCTGGGCGATATCCCAGCGCCCGCCGTAATTCGCCGCGATCACTAAATCCAGGCCGATATTGGCAGCGGTCAGCTTTTCGGCGTCCCCGATACGCTGCTGAAGCTCCGCGGCGAACGCGTTGCGATCGCCGATCACGCGGAGGCGGACATTGTTTTGGTGCAGTTTATGGGTTTCCTTTTCCAATGTGCTGAGGAATAAGCCCATCAACACCGAAACTTCCTGTGCCGGCCTGCGCCAGTTTTCGCTGCTGAAAGCAAACAGGGTCAACACTTTCACGCCTTGGGCGCGGCAATACTCGATGGCTTTGCGCACCGAAGCCACGCCGGCGCGATGCCCCGCCGTGCGCGGCAAAAAGCGCTTTTTCGCCCAGCGACCATTACCATCCATGATGATGGCGATATGGCGAGGTAATTGAACAAAGCCGGAGGCTTGGTTGAGCACTTCCATTTCTAAGTCTTGGAACTGAGCATGAACTTCTTTGCCTGAATCGGCTAAATCGCGAGCAGGTCGGCTTCCTTTTCCTCCAACAGCCCATCGATTTCCTTGATGTGCTGATCCGTCAGTTTCTGGATCTGTTCTCCGCTACGCTTTTCCTCGTCCTCCGAGATCAGCTTGTCCTTCAAGGCCGCCTTCAATTCGTTATTGGCGTCGCGACGGATGTTACGGATGGCCACTCGGCCGTTTTCCGCTTCCGCACGCACCACCTTGATCAGATCCTTCCTCCTCTGCTCGGTCAAAGCCGGCAGCGGCACGCGGATGACCGGGCCATTGGTGGCGGGATTGAGGCCGAGATCGGACGTCATGATGGCTTTCTCGATCACCGAGATCATGTTCCTCTCCCAAGGCGTAATGGCCAAGGTCCGGGCATCTTCCACGGTGACATTGGCCACCTGCGAAATCGGCACTTCGTTGCCGTAATAATTGACATGGACATGCTCCAGCAAGCTGGGATGAGCCCTGCCGGTCCTGATTTTGGCGAGTTCGTGTTTGAGCGACTCGATGGATTTCCTCATGCGCTCGATGGTCCGTTTTTGAATATCGTCGGTCATGGTTATTATCCGGTTACTATCAGTGAGCCGATTTCCTCGCCCTTCACCAGGCGCATCACCGCGCCGGGTTGGAACACATTCATGACCCGTAGCGGCATATGATGGTCTCGACACAATACCAGGGCCGTCGCGTCCATGACATTCAGGCGCTGATCCAAAGCCTCGTCATAGGTCAGCCGCGGGTAGAAGCTAGCCGTGGGGTCTTTCATGGGATCGGCGGAATAAACACCATCCACCTTGGTTGCCTTGATCAGCAATTCGGCGTTGATCTCCACCGCCCGCAAGCTGGCGGCCGAGTCGGTGG
>JAQTSI010000391.1 GCA_028711365.1 Methylococcaceae bacterium | reverse complement strand
CCATGGCTTCAGCCGCTTCTTCATCGCGGCCCTCCCCTACTGCCGTCACCGGTTCTGCGGCTGCCTCGTCCGCGGACGCCTCGCCCATGGCGGAGGTGGCCTCTTCCACGCTTTTCATGAATTGGGAGAGCCGCGTGCCATTCAGGAAGACGGCGTTTTCTCCGCCGTCGAGCACTCCGGCAAACAACGACTTCTTGAAGGCGAGCAACGACAACATGCCTTCCTCGATGGTGCCCTGGGCGACGAAATTGATCACCTGCACATTCTTGCCCTGCCCCAGCCGGTAGACCCGGCCGATGCGCTGTTCCAGCACGGCGGGGTTCCACGGCAGGTCCATGTTGACGATGATGGCGGCGGCATGCTGCAGGTTCAAACCCACCCCGCCGGCATCGGTGGAGAGGAAGACGCGGCAGCCCGGTTCGTTGTTGAACCGTTCCACCAGCGCCCCCCGCTTCTCGCCCGGCACGCCGCCGTGGAACAAGACATAGCCCCAACCGTTGGCGTCCAGCCGCCTGGCGATGAGTTCATGGGTGCGCAGCCATTGGCTGAAGATCACCACCTTGGCATCCGGTTGCTCGAACCACTCCGCCAGCAGGATGGCCAGTTCGTCCGCCTTATGCCCATGATCGGTTTCATGGTCGAGCAGAAAAGTGCTGTTGCAGGACATGCGCATGTTCTGCAGGGCGCAAGTCAGGCGGCGCTGGTCGGCTTCGGACAGATAGCCGGTGCTGCGCCAGCGATGGACGATACGGGCGACGATTTCGCGGTTCTCCTCGTGATGATCTCGCTGCTGCGGGGTCATCGCCACGAACAGGGTGTTGTCGACGCGAGCGGGCAACTGCTCCAGCACCTCGGATTTACGGCGGCGCAGCATGATGGGCGCAAGAGTTGCGCCGATCTGGTCGAGTTCCCGGTAACCCACGACGCGGCCATGGTCGTCATGCAACTGGTGGTTGTGGAGCAATCGCCAGGTGGGCCCGAGGCGGTGGCGATCGACGAACTGGACGATGGAAATCAGCTCTTCCAGCCGGTTTTCCAATGGCGTGCCGGTCAGCACGATGGCGTAGGGGCTCTCGATCCGCTTCAGCGCGCGGGCGGCGATGGTGTTCCAGTTCTTGATCCGTTGCGCTTCATCGACGATGACCAGATCGGGGGCCCAGGCCTGGATACGCTCCAGATCGCGAGAAAGCGTTTCGTAATTGGTGATCTTGCAGGGGATTCCGTCCCGATACCGCTTCTGACGTTCAGCCAAGCCGCCCTGGACGACTTGCGCCTCCTTGCCGGTAAAGCGGTGAATCTCCCGCTTCCACTGATGCTTGAGCGAGGTAGGGCAAACCACCAGAACCCGCTCCGCGCCGAAATGCCGCGCCATCAGCTCGGCGGCGGCGATGGCCTGAATGGTCTTGCCCAGGCCCATCTCGTCGCCGATCAGCGCGCGGCCGGCGCGTGCGGCAAACAGCGCGCCTTCGGCCTGATAAGGATAGAGCCGGGTCTCGATCAGGCCGACCAGCGCCGGGCTGTGTATGCCCTCCGGGTAGGCCTCGTCGATGATCCGGCGGCGCTCCCAGGCATCGCGGACTTCGGCGATGAAAGCGAGGGCATCATCATAACAGCGGATTTCATGACCTGTCTGTTGCGCCTCGGCCAGAAAGCCCTCCAACTCGCCGAACCGCGCCTGCTCCAGCGACCACAATTCAGGGTCGAACAATTCCGCGGCTCGCTGGAGCAAAGCCGGTGGGCATTCGGCGCCAGGAAGGAAACGCACCCCGCGCGCGCCGACATAATGCAGGTAAATCTCGCTATACGGAGGATGAAAACCGGCTTTCAGCGTCTTCTTCCCGCCGCGCTTGTTCTCGATATGGGCCAAGGTGTATTCGATGTGTTTGCAGGTGCCCAGATCGTTGGTGGCGAAATCCGGACAGGAGCAGAAATTGACGAACCCGATGCCGCGGATCGCCACGCGGTAACGGCTGGCGCTTTGCGGGTTAGTGATCAGAAATTCCGAGAATACCGGTTCATCGCCCAGGTTTTCCAGCCGAAAATCCTGCTCCCGCCCGAACTGCCGACGCAGTTTGATCTGCCAATCCTCGACCGACATCCCTTCCGGCCGCCGCGTCCTGGAAAGGCGAGGCTCGGCGGGCGTTCTTTGAGAAGACTTGCGTTTAGCGTGGGATTTGCCGGGAGTTTTTGCGGAAGCCATGATCGTATCCTGATTCAACGCGGTATCGGATTAAAAAAACCGACTTTAGCAGCGAAAGCCGACAAGCTAAAGTGCCAATCTCTTTGGCGCAGCAATTCTCAGTTTGGCCAAAAGCGCCGTCATTCCAGCAGAGCCTGCCCCGGCATGGAGCGCCGGAGGATGCAGGAATCCAGTGCCATGGAGGGTAGCGCTTCGGCTGCATCAGTTTTTGATTAAGAGCATATACCCGATTGTAACTTGCCATCCATGGACGCTGGAATGGCTCACCGCATCCCTGCGGTTCGGGCTCCGCCCCACGCTTCGCGCGTCCCAATTCGTTCCAGACGAATTTGTCCTGCTTCCATGCCGGAATGACGAGCTATATTTCAATGCTTTGGCTCAAGCTGAGAATTGCTGTTCTTTGGCGAGCCAAGTCCGGCGTAGAAAACGCCGGCAACGGCGTCATCCCATGAATCGGAAGCTTCAGTGGATTCAACTCACGCTTCATCTCGAGCAAATGAAGCTTCAGTTGAACCAACTCACGCTTCATCTCGGGCAAATGAAGCTTCAGTTGAGCCAACTCACGCTTGATCTGGACAGGATGAAGCCGCAGATGAGTGCGTTATAGCTTGATTTTCAAGGCATTGCGTTTTCGGTCCAGCGTTTGGTTGAGGTTTTTCTTGTACCCATAGGGTTCATGTGTTAAACAGACCCCGTTCATGGACTCAAGAGGCGTATCATCATGGCACGTTTTCCCATACGTGAATCCGACCTCATCGCCCTGGCCCACCCGATGATTGCAGGCTTCACCACCCATCCGGATATCTTCATCCATCCTCCCTGTCCCGCCACTCAACTCCAGGGACTGCTCGCCGACTTCCTGACCGACCACGACGAGACCAATCTCGCCGACACCTGCGCCATCGAGGCTCACGCCAAAAAAACGGATTCCCAGGAGAAGCTCGCGGCCGGCATGACGACCCTGCTGCGCCATGCCGAGAGCATCGTCGCCAGCCCCGAACAGCTCGATCTCATCGGCGGGTCATCCCGCAGTTCCCCCGCCGCGCTGCAAGCCCCCGGTCAATGCCGTGCTTTGGAAGCCGTGCGCCAGGGTTCCGGCTGGGTCTTCCTCGACTGGAATGAGCCCGCCGCGGCGGCAAACCCGCCGCCTATCAAATCCAGCGCCGTGAACTCCCCGGCGGCGACTGGGTACCGGTCGGCACCGCCGTCAACTCCGAATTCACCTTCACCGCCCAACCCACCGGCAAATCACTGGAATTTGCTCGTTCCCACGCGCCGCGTGGGAACGCAATGTTGGCGCGCTGCGGCGTGATGGCCCGCGGCGCGGGCCGACCGGTGGTTCCCACGGAGCCCGTGGGAACCAGAAGAAAACGGGGTGAGGCTGAACTTCAAGCTAAAGGGATTCATTTAATCCCCCCCCGCCGATCCCACTATTCCCTTATCACTCCAATTTTGGCCATTTTTTTGCGGGTTTACCGCTTGTGGGTAGATTGCCGATATGGCGCAGGAGGTTCTGCATTGGCTCGGGGGACAGCGGTGGGCCTTGGGCGAGGCGCTG
>JAQTSI010000082.1 GCA_028711365.1 Methylococcaceae bacterium | reverse complement strand
AGCGGTGCGCAAGAACACAATGGATATTATGTGACCCCGGGTCTGGCTTGGATGCCGAATCGCGGATTCAATATCGCTGGCGGTTACGGAGTCAACTCGTATTTCGCCCACCTGCGCTGGGAGCCCAGCCAGCGTACCGGATTTCAGGTGACTTATCGGTACAGTTCGGTCGGAGGCAGCACTTCCAATGTGGGGGGCTATGGCGGTACAGGAGGAGGCTATGGCGGGGGGATTCAAAACGGGATCGGTCCATCTATTTCCGGCCCCGGTTCATCCATCGGCGGCGGATTCGGCACCGGTTCGGGCCTGGATTCGACTGCACCTGTTGACGACAGGCAGGCACTTTTGAACTCACTCTATGGCCAGTTGGGAAATGGGAATATCGGGCCGACATGGAATGGATCATTTCATCATCGAACCCGCAATACCCTCTGGACCGCAAGCTATGGGGTATCCACCTATACTAGCCAACAGGCATTGACCAGCCTTTATACTTTTTCACCCGATCCAATCGGCGGTCAACTCCCGAATGGGCGTTATGTGGATTTGGCCAACCTGACGAACGACCTCATCACCAGCAAGAGGGCACAGATCTCCTTTGCGTGGACTATCCGGAAGACCAATATCAATCTGAATGCCTATCATACCGACATCGCTTATCAAACAAGAGCTTCCAGCCCTCAGGATAATATTGGCTTTAACGCAAGCTTGAATTGGAAGTTTTCTCCACAGAATAATGCCACGCTTTTAGGTACCTATCAGATTACCAATTTCAAATCCAGCGCCTTGAGAAACATCAATACTAATCAAAGGAACGAACTTCAAATGGTGTCTTTACGGTTTACCCGGAATTTTACTTCATTTCTCGATGGCTATCTTGAAGCCCGTCATACCCGGCAGAATGGCGGCAGCCTTGCCAGCGGATCGATCGGTTCCGGAACATACGATGAGAACCGAGTCACCGCAAGCATCGATCTTAGGTTTTAGGATCGCTTATGTATGCAGATTTCTATGGTTTGAGCAAGAAGCCTTTTCAACTGACTCCGGATCCTGAATTTTTCTTCAACAGCACGGTTCATAAGCGAGGTTTGGCATACCTTCACTATGGTCTGGAACAAGGTGAAGGATTCATCGTCGTTACCGGCTCTCCTGGAACCGGAAAAACCATGCTGGTCAAGGAACTGCTGGAGACCATCCTGTATGAGGCCATCATTCCAGGTTTGATGGTCACCTCGCAAGTCGGAGCGGAAGATACCCTGAGGATGGTCGCAGGTGCCTTCGGATTGGCTTACGACACCAATACCAAGGCGATGTTGCTGAAGAGTATCGAATATTTCTTTAAGCTCAAGGCCAAGGAAGGGAAGAGATTATTACTCGTGGTCGACGAAGCGCAGAATCTGCCTCGCCAATCCCTCGAAGAATTGCGCATGCTGTTGAATTTCGAATTCGGCGGTAAACCCATCATGCAGATTTTCATGCTGGGTCAGGAGGAGTTGAGAGCCCACTTGCAGGCCGATCACATGGAGCAGATCCGGCAAAGGATAACGGCGACTTATCATCTGCGCCCATTGGAGAAAGAGGAAACCTGCGAATATATCGTCCATCGGCTGTTGAAAGCGGGTTGGAAAAGCGATCCGGTATTGACCGACGACACATTTGATCAGATCTATCGTTTTAGTGGCGGGACCCCAAGACTGATCAACAGCCTCTGTGACCGCCTACTGCTGTATGGGTTTCTCGAGGAATTACATGTCTTGGACGGCGATGCCTGCAAGACGGTGATCGATGAAATCGAACAGGATTCGAATTATTTGAAACCGGAATCCCCACTTTCTCCCGCCGCACCGCATTTGCGAGACGAGCTCGACCTGCCGCCCGACAGCTTCGAGGGTCGTCTGGCGCAGCTTGAAAATTCGGTGACCGAATTGCGGCGCGATTTGCAAAAGGAACGCGCATTGCTGCGCAAAGCCATTCTGATTCAGTTGGATTTGAATGACGCCTACGACATGTCCTGAAGCTTACCTTCCGACCCAAGAATCGAAGAACCCTATGTCGAAACTACCCAGCTTGTTGTGCGTGGTGGGCGCTCGCCCGAATTTCATGAAAATTGCGCCCATTTTCAGTCAACTGTCCTTGCATGCCGAAACCATGAGTTCGGTATTGGTGCACACCGGACAGCATTACGACGCGGCGATGAAAGATGCTTTTTTTGAGCAACTGGGCATTCCGGAACCGGACATCGATCTGGGTGTGGGATCGGGTACTCATGCCGTGCAAACGGCACAGACCATGCTCAAATTCGAACCGGTGCTGGATCGGGTCGATCCTCGTGCCGTTCTGGTGGTGGGCGATGTCAATTCCACCATCGCCTGTGGCCTGGTGGCGGTGAAAAAAAAGATCCCGTTGATTCACGTCGAGGCCGGGTTGCGCAGTTACGATCGGGAGATGCCCGAGGAAATCAACCGGGTTCTGACGGACCAGATTTCCGATCTATTGTTCACAACCGAACGCAGTGCACGCGACAATTTGCTGCGCGAGGGCATTGCCGACGACAGGATCCATTTCGTCGGCAATGTGATGATCGATACCTTGCGCAATCATTTACCCAAAGCCGTTCCGGTCGGCGAGACGATAGCCCACTATCTGCCCGAAAGGTCCAGATCATTCGACGAACGAGCCTTCGCCCTGCTGACCCTGCATCGCCCTTCCAATGTGGACAACCCTGAAATTTTGAGAAAACTGCTGGATGCCGTCGCGAAAATCAGCGAGAAATTGCCGGTGGTTTTCCCCATCCATCCCCGCACCCGTAAAATGGTCGAGCAGGCGGGCCTCGAGGGCTATCTGGATAATCCGGCCATCCTGCCCATCCCGCCGGTGGGTTATTTGGAAATGTTGGGCTTGATGAAATCCGCCAAACTGGTCATGACCGATTCGGGTGGGGTTCAGGAAGAGACCACGGCTCTGGGTATTCCCTGCATCACCTTGCGGGAAAATACCGAGCGGCCGATCACGGTCGAGCAAGGCACCAATACCGTGGTTGGCAGCGATCCTGTCCTGATTCTTTCATGTGTCGACGATATATTGCTGACCGGAGGCAAGGCCGGGAAAATCCCCGAACTTTGGGACGGCAAAACCTCGGAACGCATCGTCGATAGGCTGCGTGAAAAATATTTTTCCCATTGAATCATGCCAGTAAACCAGGAGATCTCATGTTGACTAACGCAATGACGGTAGACGTGGAAGACTATTTCCAGGTTTCCGCCTTTGAGCGTTACATACCACGCGGCGATTGGGACCGCCTACCGGGCCGTGTCGAACAAAACACGGATCGGATATTGGCTTTGTTTGCCGAGCGAAACGTCAAGGCGACTTTTTTTACTTTGGGCTGGGTAGCCGAGCGTTATCCTGACTTGGTCCGACGCATCGTCTCCGGCGGGCATGAACTGGCTTGCCACGGTTATTCCCATGTGCGGGTCACAGAGCAGACTCCGCAACAGTTTCGGGAGGATGTGAAACGGTCTAGGGATTTGCTCGAGGACATCGGGGGCGTGCGGATAAAAGGCTATCGGGCCGCCAGTTATTCCATCGGCGCCGCTAACCTATGGGCATTGCAGGTTCTGGAAGAACTCGGCTTCGCTTACAGTTCGAGCATCTATCCGGTGAAACACGATCTATACGGCATGCCCGAAGCGGCGCGTTTCGCCTTCCACCCGGAAAATGCGCCCGCGCTCTTGGAGATACCGATCACCACGGTGGCTTTCGGCGAGAAAACCTTTCCTTGCGGAGGAGGCGGTTTTTTCCGGTTATTTCCTTATTCCTTGTCCCGCTGGGCCATCCATCATGTCAATCACCGGGATAATCAGTCCAGCATATTTTATTTTCATCCTTGGGAGATCGACCCGGGTCAGCCCGTGCAGCCGGGCATCGATTGGAAAACCCGGTTCCGCCATTATTTGAATCTATCCCGAATGGAATCCCGACTCGACAGTCTATTGCGGGATTTCCACTGGGATACCATGGAAAACGTTTTCTTGAGCCGACATTACAATTAATCTGGTTGGAACAGCATGGAAATAAAAACCTTTGTTGATAAGGATAAGTCGCGTTGGGACTCGTTCGTTGACTCATGCGCGGAGGCGACTTTTTTTCACAAATCGGGCTGGAGGGATGTCATCCAAACCGCATTTGGCCATCCCAGTCATTATCTCTATGCGGAAGAAAACGGGGCAATCCAGGGTGTCATGCCTTTGGGGCATGTCAAAAGCCTGCTTTTCGGCAATTCCTTGATATCCTCTCCTTTCGCCGTTTACGGCGGCGCCGTGGCGAACACCGAACAGGCGCGGGAGGCCTTGGAACGGAGAGCCTGTGAATTGGCCCATGAGCTACAGGTGGATCATCTGGAAATGCGCAATCTGCGACCTTCCGGTTCTTCCCGACCCGTCAAGGATTTATATGTGACTTTCCGTAAAACCATCGATCCCGATCCCGAGAAGAATCTCGCGGCGATTCCGCGTAAACAGCGGGCTATGGTGAGGAAAGGGATCGGATCGAACTTGAGCAGCGTGATCGACACGACGGTCGACCGCCTCTACGATACTTACGCCGAAAGCGTGCGCAACTTGGGCACGCCGGTTTTCTCGAAGAAACTATTCCAGACCTTGAAGGCGGTCTTTGGCGACGACTGCGAGATTCTCAGCATCGAGTATCAGGGACGGGTGGTCAGCAGCGTCATGAATTTTTATTTTCGCGACGAAGTTCTGCCCTATTATGGCGGTGGAACGGCCGAAGCGAGGGATTTGTACGCCAACGATTTCATGTATTGGGAAGTGATGCGGCGCGCCTGCGAGCGGGGAGTGAGGGTGTTCGATTATGGGCGCAGCAAGCAGGGAACCGGCTCCTATCGGTTCAAGACCCATTGGGGATTCGAGCCGACTCCTCTGTATTATGAATACGAGTTGGTCAAGGCCAAGGATATTCCCGATTTGAACCCATTGAATCCGAAATACCAGCTATTCATTGCCGCCTGGAAGCGGCTCCCTCTTCCATTGAGCAAGCTCATCGGGCCTTTCCTTTCTCGTAACCTGGGTTGAATCACGGTCCTTTGCCGACATGAAAGAACTGTTATTTTTGATCCACAGGATCCCTTTTCCGCCGAACAAGGGAGACAAGATTCGCTCCTATCATATCCTCAAGCATCTTTCCCTCACCTATCGGGTGCATGTAGGCGCGTTTGTCGACGATTCTCAAGATTGGCGCCATGCCGAAGACCTCAAAGACCTTTGCGGCGAGATGTGCCTGTTGCCGCTGAATCCCTTACGATCGAAATTGGCTAGCCTGAGTGGATTCTTGACGGGGGAAGCCTTGAGTCTGCCTTATTACCGCAATGCGGAAATGAGCGCCTGGGTCGATCGCATCGTCCGGGAGCGCCCCTTGACCGGCATCCTGATTTTTTCGTCGGCCATGGCGCAATACGTGGAAAAACTGGATTCGTATCCGCGGGTCCTCGATTTCGTCGATGTGGATTCCGACAAATGGCGGCAATATGCGGAGAAGAAATCCTGGCCATTGAACTGGGTGTATCGCCGGGAAGGACGGCGCCTGCTCGATTTCGACCGGCGTATGGCGAAGCGATTCGATCAGTCTTTATTCGTTTCCGAGCACGAAGCGTCTCTGTTCAAGACATTGGCCCCCGAGAGCGCCGACAAGGTTTTCGCCCTGGAAATGGGCGTGGACACGGATTTTTTCGATGCCGGTACGGATTACGTCAGCCCTTATCCCGAAGGGACGGACGTGCTAGTTTTCACCGGCGCGATGGATTATTGGGCCAATGTGGATGCGGTCACCTGGCTCGCTCGGGAAGTGTTTCCCCAAGTGTTGCGTTTGCGGCCTGCCGCCCGATTTTACATCGTCGGGGTGAGGCCGACGCCTGCGGTTTTGGCGTTGGGAAAGATCGATGGGGTGGTGGTCACCGGCGCGGTCAAGGAAATCCGTCCCTACCTGGCCCATGCCCGGCTGGCGGTGGCGCCGTTGCGCATCGCCCGAGGCATTCAATCCAAGGTACTGGAGGCGATGGCCATGGGGAAATCCGTGATTGCCAGCAGCAAGGCCATGGAAGGGATAGTCGCCGAAGAGCGGCTCGATCTGCGCGTCGCGGATGAGCCTGAAAACTGGGTACACGCCATCGTCGAGGTATTGGAAAACTCCGCTTTGCCCGAGCGATCCTCGACCAATAGGGCTTTCATCCTGAATCGATACTCATGGGAGCGTAATTTGAGCCGGCTCGATCATTGTTGGGAGGCGCCTTGAGCCTGTTGACAGGGAGTGACGAACGGATTTCCCCGTGGGGGAAGGCAGCGGCGGCGGCGATTCTCTCCGCCTTGCTGCTGTTGGTGATTTACCACGAGACTTTCCTGGCCATGGTCAATACCTGGCGTAATTCCGAGACCTTCACCCATTGTTTTCTGATTTTTCCCATCAGCGCTTATCTGATCTGGAAGCGCAGATCCGCGTTGGCGCGGTTGAGACCGGATCCGGATTATCGGGCTTTGGTTTTCCTCATCCCGCTGGGATTGATTTGGCTGGTGGGTAACCATGCCAATGTCATGTCAGTTCAGCAGTTCGCCATGATGGGCATGATCCCGATGACGGTGTGGCTCATCCTGGGATGGCCGGTGGTCAGCGAGATCGCTTTCCCGCTGGGATTTTTGCTGTTCGGCGTACCCTTCGGCGAATTTCTGATTCCGCCGATGATGGATTTTACCGCCGATTTCACGGTGCTCTTATTGCAATTGACCGGTATCCCGGTTTACCGGGAAGGCACCTATTTCAGCATTCCCAGTGGCGATTGGTCGGTGGTCGAGGCTTGCAGCGGATTTCGTTATCTATTGGCTTCGATCACCCTGGGCTTTTTGTTCGCTTACGTCAGTTACCGCTCGCTATGGAAGAGGGGAGTATTCGTCGTGGCGGCATGCATCGTGCCGGTGATCGCTAATGGTTTGCGTGCCTATCTGATCGTGATGATCGCCCATTGGAGCAACATGAAGTTGGCCGTAGGGGTCGATCATTTCATCTATGGTTGGGTGTTTTTCGGTCTGGTCATGGCCCTGTTGTTCTGGGTTGGTTCCAAATGGATTGAGCAGGAACCGGCCGTGCCCCCCCTTGCCGCCGAACCGAGTACGTCGACCGAGGGCGATGCCTGGCGCCTGCCCATCGCCGCACTGCTGGCGCTGTCCGTTTCCCTGTTGTGGCCTCTCCGAGCGGCCTACATCGAGAATAAGGCGGCATCCCGGCAAACTCCCATCGTGTTGACACTCCCGGAATCCGGTGCCCCCTGGCGCTTAGGGGATGCCTTGACTGCCTGGGTTCCTAGCTATATCGGGGCGGATGTGGAAAGACAGGCTTTCTATACGGATGGCCATCATACCGTGGCGATCTATGTTCGGTATTATCGATATCAAGGACCCGGGCACGAATTGGTGAGCACGCAAAATATGCTGGTTTCGCAAACCGGATCGGAATGGAAAATGCCTGGAGAGAGTTCGGTGAAAATCAACCTGGGTCGGGAGAAAATCGATGCGGTGGAAGGACGTCTGCTTTCTCCCGGCCAAAGCTTGTTGACTTGGCGTTGGAACTGGATTTCGGGGGACTATACCGGCAGCCCGGTTTTGGCGAAATTCCTGGAAGCCCGCGATAAGTTCATCGGCCATATCGGCGATGAAGCGGGGATCGTCCTGGCGGTGGATCTGAGCGATGATGTTTCCTCATCCCGGCAAGCCTTGCAAGGCTTCGTCGATGCCATGTTCCCCGCCATCGATCAAAGCCTCAGGCAGGCGGCCGCGGAGGCAAGGCCTTGAATCATGCGCCTTTGGTGGTTCATATCATATACCGGCTCGGTACCGGCGGTTTGGAAAACGGTTTGGTGAATCTTATCAATCGCACCCCTCCGGGGCGCTATCGCCATGCGATCGTTTGTCTGAAGGATGCGACCGATTTCAGCCTGCGCCTGCGCCAGCAGGATGTGCCGATCCATTGCCTGTATCGGAAGGACGGCCAGGATTTCGGCATGTTCTGGAAATTATTCAAATTGTTGCGCGAAATCAAACCCGACATCGTCCACACCCGAAACCTGGCGGCGGTGGAATGCCTGTTGCCCGCTTACCTGGCTGGCGTCGCCAGACGGGTTCACGGCGAGCATGGCTGGGACGTGTTCGACCCGGATGGCTCGAATCGGAAATACCAATGGCTGCGCCGCGGCTTCCGTCCCCTGGTTCACCGTTATATTCCCTTATCCCGCCATCTGGAAGCCTATTTGAGGGATAAAATCGGCGTTCCCCCCGGAAGGATCCGCCGCATCTGCAACGGGGTCGACACCGAAGTCTTCACCCCCCCTTCACAAGGTAAAGCCAGGATCGAGGGTTGTCCTTTTTCCCGGAATGAGGATTTGTTGCTGATCGGGACGGTTGGGCGCATGCATGGCGTCAAGGACCAGATGAACCTGGTGCGGGCTTTTTTACATTTGCTGCAAATCCGTCCCCAAGCCAGGTCCAAGGTTCGTTTGCTGTTGGTGGGCGATGGCCCGTTGCGCCAGGAAGCGATCTCGGCTTTGCGGGAAGGAGGCGTCGAGGATCTGGCTTGGCTGCCCGGCGAACGTGACGATATCGCCGATATCCTGCGTGGCCTGGATATTTTTGTACTGCCTTCCCGAGCGGAAGGAATTTCCAATGTCATCCTCGAAGCCATGGCGACGGGCCTGCCCGTGCTCGCTACGGCGGTCGGGGGCAATCCGGACTTGGTGGCGGATGGCGAAAATGGTCGCCTGGTGGAAGCCGCGAATCCGCAGGCGATGGCGCAGATCCTGGCGGAATATCTGGACGATCCGGACATCCTCAGGTCCCAAGGACTTGAAGGATTGCGCCGCACGCGTGAAGAGTTCAGCTTGGAAAGCATGGTCGGTCGTTATTTGGCCGTTTATGACGAATTACTGAAAACCAAATAAGAGAAAGCCGAACATGTGCGGAATCGCAGGTATTGTGGATCTGAAAGAGCGACGGGAGATCGATCGCGAACTGCTTTCGCGCATGAACGAAAGCCAGCACCATCGGGGGCCCGATGAAGGCGGTTTGCATACCGAGCCCGGTTTGGGGTTCGGCCACCGCCGGCTTTCCATCATCGATTTGTCCAGTGGCCAGCAACCTTTATTCAATCGGGATCGCACCGTCGTCGTCACCTATAACGGGGAAATCTATAACTTCATGGAAGTGCGCGCCGAGTTGGAAACTTTGGGCTGCCAGTTCCATACCCACTGCGATACCGAAGTCATCGTCTATGCCTGGGAAGTTTGGGGCGAGGCCTGCGTGGATCGTTTCCGGGGAATGTTCGCTTTCGCCCTCTGGGATAGCCCCAGGGAAATCCTGTTCCTCGCCCGCGACCGGCTCGGAGTCAAACCGCTGTTTTATGCGATGCTGGCGGATGGCTGGTTCCTCTTCGGCTCGGAATTGAAGGCGCTGCAACAACATCCCGGATTGCCCCGCACGATAGATCCCACGGCGGTGGAAGATTATTTTGCTTACGGTTATATCCCCGATCCGAAAACCATTTATCGAAACGTTTTCAAACTGCCTCCCGGTTATCGGCTGACGCTCAGGCGTGGACAGCCGCTACGCCCGCCCGAACAATACTGGGACGTCCCTTTCGATGTCGACTTGGCCATAGACGAGATACAAGCGCGGGAGGAATTGACGAGGCGATTGCGCGAAGCGGTCGATATCCGCCGGGTGGCCGATGTGCCACTGGGGGCATTCCTTTCCGGAGGGGTGGATTCCAGCGCCGTGGTCGCCATGATGGCGGGCCTGAGTGAGGAGCCGGTCAAGACCTGCTCCATTTCCTTCGGCGATCCCAAATTCAATGAAGCCCGTTATGCCCAGCAGGTGGCGCAACGCTATCATACCCAACATCGCGTCGAACAGGTCGATCCGGGAGACTTCTCGCTGGTCGACAAACTGGTCGGCCTGTACGACGAGCCCTATGCGGACAGTTCGGCCTTGCCGACTTACCGCGTCTGTGAGCTGGCGCGCAAGGAAGTCATCGTGGCCTTGTCGGGAGATGGAGGGGATGAAAACCTGGCCGGATATCGGCGTTACCGATGGCATACCTATGAGGAGCGGATGAGAGCCACTCTGCCATCAGCCATCCGGCGACCATTGTTTGATTTCCTGGGCCGGTTCTATCCCAAGGCCGACTGGGCGCCGAAAATTTTTCGCGCCAAGTCGACTTTCGAAGCCATGGCCCGGGATTCGGTGGAAGGTTATTTCCATGGCGTGTCGTTGATGCACGACGCCCAGCGCAACCGGGTGTTCAGCGCGAATTTCAAGCTCGAATTGCAGGGTTATCGAGCCATCGAAGTGATGCGTGAGCACGCCGCCAGAGCACCGACCCGGCATCCGCTGTCCCTGGTGCAATACCTGGATATGAAGACCTATCTGCCCGGCGATATCCTGACCAAGGTCGACCGCGCCAGCATGGCTCATGCTTTGGAAGTCCGTGTTCCCCTGCTGGATCACTCGCTGGTGGAGTGGATTTCCAGCTTGCCGCCTGATTTGAAATTACGGGGCCGGGAAGGTAAATATCTGCTGAAAAAAGCCATGGAGCCCTATTTGCCCGACGATATCCTCTACCGCCCGAAAATGGGTTTTTCCGTGCCCCTGGCCGAATGGTTTCGCGGTGCTTTGCGCGAGAAGGTGCGGGAGGCCGTGTTGAACCCGGTCATGGCGGACTCGGGTTGTTTCGAGATGAGTTTTTTGAAAAAAATGCTCGATTCACATCAGGCAGGAACGAGGGATTACAGTGCCAGTCTGTGGTCTTTGCTGATGTACGAATCGTTCCTGCGGCAAAACAGCTGACCCCCCTCTCTCATTAGCCCGGAAATTGCCGATGCGTATTCTTCATGTACTCGATCATTCCATACCCCTGCATAGCGGTTATACCTTCCGCACGCGCGCCATTGTGGAGCAGCAACGCGCGTTGGGTTGGGAGACTTTTCATATCACTTCCGCCAAGCATAAGGTAGCGACCGCTTTGGTGGAGGAAGTCGACGGTTTGCGTTTCTTCCGCACGCCGCAGCCGACCGGTTTTCTATCCGGTTTACCGGTGATGGATCAGTTTGCCGTCATCAACAGTCTGGCTAAACGCTTGGGTGAAGTGGTGGAGGAAGTCCGTCCCGACATCATCCATGCCCATTCCCCCGCCCTGAACGGCGTGGCGGCCTTGCGGGTAGCGCAATGGCATGGTCTGCCGCTGGTGTACGAATGCCGCGCTTTTTGGGAAGATGCCGCGGTCGATCACGGCACCGCCAGCGAGTGGGGGTTGCGTTATCGGGCGACGCGCGCGCTCGAAACCTATTTGTTCAGGAAAGCGCAGGCGATCACCACCATCTGCGAAGGCCTGCGCAAGGATATCATCGCCCGAGGCATACCGTCGGCCAAAATCACCGTGATCCCGAATGCCGTCGACATCCAAAAATTCCGCCTGGGTGATGAACCCGACCTGCAAATGCGCGCAGAACTTGGATTGGCCGGCAAAGTCGTCTTGGGCTTCATCGGCTCGTTCTACGCTTACGAAGGTTTGCCTCTGCTGTTGCAAGCCTTGCCCTCGATGATCGAGGAAAGCCCCGACATTTGTCTGCTGCTGGTGGGGGGCGGGCCACAGGAGGAATGGCTCAAGCAACAGACAGAACGCCTGAATTTGACCGGGCATGTGATATTCACCGGCCGGGTTCCCCATGACAAGGTGCAGAAATATTACGATCAGATCGACCTGCTGGTTTACCCCCGTTTATCGATGCGGCTGACCGAACTGGTGACCCCGCTCAAACCGCTGGAGGCCATGGCCCAGGGCCGTATGGTGCTGGCCTCCGATGTCGGCGGAAACCGGGAATTGATCGAAGATGGCAAGACCGGAACCTTGTTCAAGGCGGGAGACCCCGCGGATTTGGCTCGGAAAACATTGAATTTGCTGGGACATCCGGAGATTTGGCCGGGAATCAGAAACGCGGGGAGAAAATTCGTCGAAGAAGAACGGAATTGGGCGGCGAGCGTGCAGCGGTATCAGGCCGTTTATGCCTCAGTTTGTTTGGGCAGGGACTGATGAAGCGAAATGGAATCCCACTGCCTTCGCCTGTTGGCATTCGCCATCTTGTTTCTTCATTCTTGGCCGGCAGTTTCGGGCCCCGAGGGTCACAAGGCGTTCGTTCCCGATGGCAAAATGGGCAGCTTGTTCAAGATCGAGGGCAGCAATTTCCAGGTGAAAGAGGTTTTGGAGATGCTCGGGTGAAAGGAAGTTCCAGGCAGTATGGGCGAAGGCTTGCCGAAGAGGCGCGGAACGGGGAGATTGACGTTTCCATCGGCGTTGGATCGCACCGGCCGCGGCGCGGTGGAGTGGCGCGATGAGCTGGAAGGGCAAGCGCATCGCATTGGTGGGGCCGTTGCCGCCGCCAGCCGGCGGGATGGCCAATCAAACCCGCCAATTGGCGGAGTTGCTGCGGCAAGAGGGGCTGCATGTCGAGGTGGTGCAGGTCAACTCGGCCTATTGGCCTGCCTGGGTAGGCGGCTTGCCGGTAATCAGGGCATTTTTCCGGCTGTTACCCTATATTTACCGCTTGTGGAAGGGGGTGGGACAATCCGATCTGGTGCATGTAATGGCGAATTCGGGGTGGTCATGGCATTTGTCCGCGGCTCCGGCGATCTGGATCAGCCGGCTGCGGGGGATTCCCGTGTTCGTCAATTACCGCGGCGGGGAAGCGGCTACCTTCCTGAAAAAATCGGCGCGTTGGGTCCGTCCGACCATGCGGCTGAGTCGCGGCTTGTTGGTGCCATCTGGCTTCCTGCTCCAAATTTTCAAGCACTACGGCATGTCGAGTCGAATCGTGCCGAATATCGTCGATACACGCTTATTTTCACCCGCTAAGAACCGCAGCGTCGATTCGGATTTCCATGTGGTGGTGGCGCGCAATCTTGAGCCGATATATGACGTGGCGACCGCGATCCGAGCCTTTGCGCTGATCCTCCTGGCTTTCCCGCAAAGCCGCATGTCGGTGGCCGGGACCGGCCCTGATCTGGAAAGGCTCAAGGCGTTATGCGATGAATTGGATATTCAGGCCAAGGTAAGCTTCACGGGACGGCTGGATCGCGACCAAATGGCGGCTTTGTATCAGGATGCAGGCGTGATGATCAATTCGAGCCTGGTGGATAACATGCCGAATTCGGTGCTGGAAGCCTTGTCCAGCGGCTGCCCGGTGGTCAGTACCGCCGTCGGCGGAGTGCCGTTCCTGGTCAAGGATGGTCAAACTGCGCTGCTCGTGCCGCCAGCCGACCCACAAGCGCTTGCCGATGCCTCCTGCCGTGTGCTGGGGGATCGGGAATTGCGGGCGAGGCTGATCGAAGCCGGTCTATTCGAGGTACAAAAATACACTTGGGCTGCGGTTCGCGATGAGCTGCGCTCCGTTTACGAAGCGGCTCTGCCTTAAGTGAATGGCCCAATAGCGATATCCTGTCTCTCCTGGAAAACATCGTTATCGACTCCAGTCAAACCAGCGTGCGAGGCGATCGAACATTTTCCGCTGCCAGGGTTTGTTCGATAGAGTTTCCCGCAGTTTCTGCAAAGCCTCATGGGTTTGTGGATCCAAACGGGGCAGGCTGAGCGCGGCCAACGCCTCGCGGTATTGTTCTACGGATTTTCCGCCCAGGATGATGGAGTGGGTCGTGGCATGGTCCAATAGATAGCGGATGGCAAAGGTGGCCATGGATACGCCCGGCGGCAGAAATGGCTCATAAACCGAATACTTTTGCAGATCGATCCCGCTAAACCCCCGCTGTCGGATATCGTCATCCTTCAGCCGGGGAGGCTCATGGAAATACTGCCCCGACAGCTTTCCCGACTCCAGGGCGCCCCGAACGAGGACGCCCAACTCATGTTCCCTGGCCAATTGCAGCAGCTTCGGTTGATCGGTCAGCAGTGATTGAGAAAACATGACCACATCCACGCATTGATGGTCCAACAATTGGCCCAAGACTTTTGGGCTATTGGTCGAGATGCCGTAGAATCGCAGTTTGCCCTCTCGTTTCAAGGTCTCCAAAATCAGTTTGGCTTCGCCTAGGGATTGGTTATCCGGGCGGGAATGATAGAGATAGATATCCAGATAATCGGTTTGTAGCCGCCGCAAACTATTTTCCAGACGGGTGCGGATAGTTTCGGGGCCTACATTCCGGACGGCCTTTCCATCCTCACCCTTGCGAAGCCCGAATTTGCTGCTGATGATCCAGCGCTCCCTCGCTCCTTGAATGGCCTTGCCGACGCGCCTCTCTCCCTCACCGTCACCGTAGATTTCCGCCGAATCGATGACATTGATGCCCAGATCGGCGCAGGCATGAATCAAGTCGATGACCTTGTCCTCGCCAGGATCGGGAAAACCATCCGCTTTCCCATCCAGAGTCAAAGGCCCACTCAATTGCCAAGTCCCGATTCCGATGGCTGAAACGCGAAGGCCGGTGCGGCCCAGGATGCGATATTCCATGTCAATGGCCTCCTTTCGATCGGGTATTGGCGAAGAATTTCGCCAAGCGCCCCGGCAGGAATCTCAGCGATGACCAGTGGATTCCCCAACGAAACCCTAAATATTTCAATTGATTGAGCGGATTGAGCCGGCCCCGGTAAAAGTGGACGAATTCCGGTTGCGGTTTGCCCACGCGAGCGACCATGAAATAGGGTGGCTCGATGCTAGGGTCGAACTGATCGGTGGACATATATTCCACCACATAAGCCCAGCGGGTCTGCTGTGTGATATTGGGCGTCGTGCTATGCAGCGTGAATGATGAGAATACCACCACATCCCCGGCTTTTGCCTCGATGAAAACGGGATTTTCCGGCGCTCCTTCGTACACCCGGTGTTTGTCGACGCTCTTGTGAGGCAAAAGATACTTGTGACTGCCGGGTTCCAGCCAAAGACCACCGTTTTCAGGCGTCATGTCGGTGAGGGCGATCCATAGTTGATAATAAGCCTCATGGAGTCGGCTATAACCGTTGTCTTGGTGCCAACCGAAGGTCCCCGCCCCCGGACCCTTGGCGACGGCCTGATCCCAACGCACCCAGAAATCAGGGCCTATGATCTGCTTCAGCAGATCGACCAGCTTGGGTTGGGAAACGAACTCCCGGATCGATGGATTGTGAAAAAAAAGGCTGCTGTAAAAGGTCAAGGCCCCCTTGTTCAAGCCGCTGACGCCATTTCGGGTTTTGGCGGTCTTGATATCCTCGATGAGGGAATCCATCTGTGATTTCGAGAAGAAATCCCGGAGGATGACATAACCTTTCTCCGAAAATTCCTCCTTCAGAGTATTGGCTTGCGTAGTAGAGGGCATTGCTATGGGGTCGATGTTCGATGCTGACATATTCAATTCTCAGAGGGTTAGGAAAAAGAAGGGGATGAAAGTCATCCTGAACTAAGCGTCCAGGGTGCCTCCTCCTTTCTTCTTGATGCTGCGCCTGCCGAATATGCCGAACAGGGCTGCGGCGGCGATGGCGATGATCTTGCCGAATTTGGCGACAAAGAGGCCGATCAGTGCGAACAGACCC
>JAQTSI010000390.1 GCA_028711365.1 Methylococcaceae bacterium | reverse complement strand
GCCCCTTGTCTTGAATTCACTGAATAGCTTGTCCTGGCAATAGTCGTCCAGGGCGTAACCGGCGATCAACGATAGGGTCAAACCGACCACCAAAACGCCCCCGGAGAATTGAGAAAATTTATGATCGATCATCAGATAAACTCACTGCGAGTCGCCGTCATCGACGACAAGGAAACCGCCAGTTCGGGCCTGTGCCGCCAATTGGAGTCACTGGGACATAAACCCGTGCTTTTCGAATCAGCGGAAGACTTTCTGGCTTTGGCCAAACCCGAGGCATTCGACTGCATTCTGCTGGATCTGTGGTTCAACGGGAAAATGAATGGCTTGGAGTTTTTGCGTCATTTTCCTCAACCCGGGATCGGAACGCCAGTGGTCATGATCAGCGACGCGGGTGACATCGACACCGCCTTGGAAGCGGGAGCGAGGGGTGTCGTGGCCTTCTTGTCCAAGCCCATTCGGATGCGTCAGTTGGAGGAAGCCCTGGGCAAAGCATGGGAAAGGGAAATTGCCGTGCAAACAGGGTTTGATTTCTCCCACGGGGATTTTGCCTGCCTGTACCGGATGACTTTCGATGAATGGAAGGCGCTGCTCGGCAAGGCGGCGACTAAGCTGGCGCCGCAGCACCATCAGCCGTTCAGCGAACTGACCCCGGCGGAGGTGAGGGTATTCATTTTGCTGGCCTGCGAAAACCCTTCCAACCAGGAGATCGCCAACAGGCTGAATGTCTCGGTCAGGACCGTTGAATCTCACCGGGCCAATGTCGCCGATAAACTGAACACCCGCAATCCCCTCGATATGCGGGATCACCTCACCGGTTTGCTTCGGGCGGCAAACGGGTTGCGCCGCTGACATCTCCCCATCTTTCTATCGGGCTGATCGGCTTGCCGAAGAGTGGCCTTTTTTCTATGGTGCGAAGGCCATTCTTATTCCCCCAGCCGGTTTCCGTAGCGTTACCGAGATCATTTCGGTAGTACTGCTGTGGTTTTCAAACTCCAGGTTTTGAATAATGCAATCGAACCGGCCCATCTCACATGGGTAACCCGGGTATCCTGAGTCCAGGAGCTCATGGGGGGTTATGGAGTCGATTTAATACCGGAATCAGTCTGCCGAAACGAGGGAATCAAACAATGAATTCAAAAAAACTCGCGACAACGGCCTTTGCGGCAATACCTCAGCCTCGATTATCGATGGAGCCTTCCAGCGATTCGTTCGAGCCTTCGGCTTCCATGGCAATTACCGAGAGGAGAAAACCGTGAAGGATATTTCATTCGAACAAGAACTGGACGGGCTCGTGCAAACCGCCTGGGAGGAATTGCAACAAACGCCGGCTGAATTCATGCGCAATACTTCGAGACTGATGAGGACGGCTTACATATTCATGTTCCTCGTGGGGTTTGTGTGGAATCTCATGTTAGTTTCGTTGGGCGTCACTATAGGCTTGACTTGGGCGGATAAGCTGGAAGATTTTTTCAAGTTCATGCCATACCTGATTGTCTTCGCGGCATTGCTCAGTGCGACGAGCAATAATTGGTTCAAAGACCTGGGACAAAGCAAGGTACGCATCGAAGTCACCGCACGACGCTGTCCAAGCTTGTTCGCGGAATTGGCGCATTTGAACCAAACGCACGATATCGGTTGCTTGCCTAAAGTGTTTATTACCGATTGCCACAATGGCTACGCGATTCGAATTCCCCGTTTCAGGCTTTTCGGATGGTATCCGCCGGTCATGGAAATCGGGCTGAGTTTGATGCTGGTCATGTCACCCCATCAGATGCGCGGTCTATTGGCGCACGAATGGGGACATTTCAGCAATCCTCCCGAAACCCTCAGGGCGCGCCTGAGATTCGTATCATGTCACCTTTCTGCGTCCCTGTTGTGGCTGGGCAAACTCCGCCTGTCAGGCTTCTTGCGCCCTATGGAGCGCTACGTCATGAAGCTACAGGCAAACAATCTGGCGCTGCGCCATTACAACGAATATGCCGCCGATCGGGTCGCGGCGGAACTGGTCGGAAACCACTTGGCGGCGCAGTCATTGGTCGGCGTGTATGTGTTTGGCGAATGGATCGGAGAATACTATTGGAAACCGCTGATGGAGATGACCCGGTATTTACCAGACCCTGTCCCATCGCCCTATACCGGCCTATACGATTTTTGTAGGAATTACCGTTTTGACAGCAGGGATCTAATGCCACTCGCAAAATCAGAATTGCGCAGAATCTCGCGAGGCAGCGAGAGCCATCCCGCGTTGGGCGAGCGCTTGGCCGCCCTGGAAGCTTTACCCGAATGGGAATTGCCAGAAGGGCCCTGTGCTGCCGAATGCTGGCTGGGTGAACATCTGCCGGCCATTCTCGAAGATATAGACCGCCAGTGGGTAAAACGCTATGCCGGTGGATGGTTGCGGATGCATCACGAGCACCGGTCCGAACCATTTGCGTCGGCAAATACCGACGTGAAACCGCTGACGCCCCGCGGCGGCAACCACGCCGAGGTCGACGAATTCGGCTGATTTTGCAGGCCTGTCGCAACGATTCCCCTCATGACACGAAACGAGAACCAGAGGTTGGGGCATACGCTGGCGAACGTTATATGAACCCTTTTGAAAGCATGGCAGGTTTTCTCATGAACATAATTAGATATTCGGTTGTTTTATTGATTTTACTATTGGCTTTGGCGGGAAATCGATTATGTCTGGCCGATGGAACTCAAGATCTGAGCGAGGATACGCTTCAATCCGAAATCGACGATCTGGCAAAATTGCTGACCACCATGCCTTTCGAGGCTTATGATGCCGATCAGATAAAACAGCGGTTAATGAACGAGGGCTATAAACTGGTCGCCGAGCGGCATTCGGTGTTCGATTACCACCGAATACGACTCGAAAATGACGGAGAACAAAAGGAAATTTATATTTCTTTAGGTTTTTTTAGAAATTATCTTGCCTATTCGAGTGTAGAAGTTCAGGCCAGAAAAAGTAAAAAATTGCTGATTGCGTTGCGTGATTTCTGGAAACAGAGTCAGGGCGAGACGATAACTAAGGAAAACGAGTACTTTTTTGATGTGGTCAAAAAAAATCACTCGGTTTATGCGGATTATTACTCTTCCATCGCCCATGGCAAAGGAATGTTAAATCCGATTGATGTCCCGGACAAGCTAATGTCAAACTATGAAGAACTGGTTTCCGACATCGAGAATTCCACTGTGGGTGAGATTTGTGGCCTAGGTGGCGACAAAATGCCTGGATATCTGGCAATCAAGGCCATTGCCAATTCCAAACGCTATGATTTGCTGGAAAACATCCTATTTGGGTTTAATCCGGGGGGGCGTATTTTCGCGGCGAAGGAACTGATCAGGCTTGAATACGCGGATGGATTTATCCTATCTTCGGCCATCAGAAATCGGATCGATGAAATCACGAAACTCAACATTCCCATCGAAACTTGCGCCGGCTGCCAGTTCACCACTTTACGCTCGGAAGCTGAATTGAAAGAGATATTGACCGGGGATTATTAAATATTGTGATGAGCACCTGGTAGGCTGGCATGGAGTAACCGTTCAGTCAGCCCTGCCTTTTCCTGGGAGCGCGGTCATCTTGACCGCCATTTCTGCGGGCGGGACGCCCGCGCTCCAAAGGGTGTATAAACCCCATGAAGGAAAACCAGGATCTGAAGGTCTTCATCTCAGCCCTTTCAAGGTGTATGTATCATATTGAATTCACGCTTTTTTATTGCCACGAAGCAGTTGATAGGTGGAAACATGAGGATGCTTAGGATCGTAAG
>JAQTSI010000081.1 GCA_028711365.1 Methylococcaceae bacterium | reverse complement strand
CCGTCGTTGAAATCGGCCAGACAATCCGCGGTGGTCGTGACCTGAGGGGGTGTGGCGACGATGGGGCCGGCCAACGGATTGCTCACTTCCACCGGGGTCACGCCGGAAGAGGAACAGGGGATGTTCAGAAAATAGGCATTGAAGGAGGCCTGGGTGCTGGCGCCGCGATTGCGGCGGCACAAGCGCACCAAATCATCCCCGGCGGGCCCGCCATTATAATGGGTGAGAGGCGTGACGCCCGCCGTCGATTCGACCTTGATATCGCTCCAATGACCTATCCTTCCGGCGAAGAGGCTGGCGATCAGCCCCCGGCTCAAGCTCGGCATGCAGCGTTCGGTCTCATCACCGGCGTGACAGTCGACGGGCAATGCCCCCTGTTCGATCTGCGCCAATTGCAAGGCATTTCTCAAATCCAGGGTCACCGGCGTGTTTTGCATCACCGCCCCGGCATTGATCACGGTCAGATTGGCGGCCACCAATGCGCTGGTAGGCTGGTTGAAAGTGATGCCATCGATGGTCGAGGCGTAATTCACACCCCGCATCAGTTGCGGGTCCACATCCGCGACCGCCATATCGGGCGTGGCGTTGAAAATGTCACCGGCGCGGTCGGTTCTGCATGTCCAACTGTTGGCAGTTGTGCTCGCCGTACACTGGGGTTGACTAGCGCCACCGGCGGTAACCGTATTGTTGATGCCCATCAAGGGAATCGGCTTGGTGGGCTCCAGCAAGGGATAAACACCGGTGATCACGCCGCTCTTGTTGCGCTTCAAGATCAGAAGGGCGGGATCTTTCAGCGTGAGCCCCGGCACCTTCGAGGAATCGATGGTGCAGAAAAACGCCTTGTAATAGGTTCCCTTGCCGCTGGCGTCGCTATCTTTATAGTTGTCCAGACTGCCGGGTTTGCAGATCTGCCCCAGCAAAGCCACGATATTGTTGTCCTGGATCGTGGAACCGGCGACCTTGATGGTGATATCCGGTACGGTACTGGGCGGCAGGGCCATGGCCGTCTGTGCAAAAGCAGCCAGCGTACCGGCAGCCATCGCCGTCATGTTTCGATTCAAATGCATCAATGTTCTCCCACTGTCGACAATCGTTAATAAGGTTGGGCGCCCCGCCACCGTTCCTGCATGAGCAGACGGCGACGAATTATGGTGACATTATATCTCGATATATATATCGAATATACCGAGCAATTGCCAGGCCATGCCGACACTGAGAGCCATTCCATTGATCTTTAAAGACAATAGGGCTGAACAGGAATCCCCAAGCCGTACGCAGGCACCAAAACCTCGCTCATTGCACCACTAAAAGGCACTATCCTCCGCTTCGATCGGTCCTGGCCTACCATCAATGATTCATACATTCCCAATCATGGCGATGGCTGGTGCCATGGCCTCGAGCTTCGTCGAATCCGACATGAACCCGGCGGTCAGCAAGCAGAGGATGAAAAAATGGCAGATGCTGTGGAGCAAGCACGTACTGCTGCTGCAGGCGCAGAGCCGCGCCCGCTACGTTGGCGAAACGCGCCCCCCCGGCAGCCTTGCCATAGCGCTTCCGTGTCCTTGCATTTGAACGTTTTGATCATTGAAGCATAATTACGTATTCCGTAATACATGAGGGGGAGGGGGACTTGTGTCGATACTCATGCCTGGCAGGGGGAGAGTTAGGGAGAGAACTGAACGCTTATGTTCTATTCACTTTGAACTCCTCGAAAGGCAGCGCTTTGAGTAAAATCCAGTATTGTCATGGGCCCGCTCTGCCATGCTTATGCTTTCTTTAACATGGCCGAGGTCAAGAATCTATGGCCCAACAATAACTCTTTGCACCGGGCTGAATTCTCCATGGGCCTCACCTTTATCCCACCAGCGCAGGCGGTATTCACGGATTTCCGGGACATTGGGATCCAGCAGCGGGCGCTCATCAAACCAAGGCTTCCCTGTGACGATGGCGAGAAACTCCCAAGCGCCATTGTTACGGCGGCACTCGATGAAAACACCATCATGGCTGTATTTGGTGAATACGATCTTCACCCGCTCGATGGCCATACCGCGTTCGATGGAGGCAGTAAATTCCGGGATGAGATGAAGGGTGGTGTTCTGGCTGCCGATGATGCCGAGATCCTGGCCGATGGCCAGGTCGTAACCCGCGCCGATCTTGATCCGCTGCACGAAATTGAACAATCGGGTGAGAACGCCCGGTGGGCGCACGGCGGGAGGTTGATCGAATTGGGCCTGAGTGGGCACCGGCAGCAAGTCGGCTCCCGTGCCGGTAGCGATGATACCCTTATAGGCAGTAGCTTCCAGAGCGGTTTGCTGCATGGAGGGGTTCCAGGTATGGAGTATCCAGGTGTAAAAATCGATATCTGCCAAGATAGTGGTGATCTCCTCGGCGGTAATTCCTAGCGTGGGGCCGTGAAGCGGAAGCTTGGCGCGGAAATGGGTGAGCCAGACCACGCGATCGGCTTCACTGGCGGGAAAATAAGCTTGATTGGGCATGACAGTCGTCTCCTTCGGTGAGTCAATGGAACATCGGGCAGATCCGGCCAGTAGCCTGGGACGCCCAGTCGCTTGAATGGCGCCCGCCGTCAGGATATGGCAAGGCGCAGTGCAGGTATTGCAAGGTCCAACACCTGGGCCGGGAAAGCTAATACCTGAATTGCCTGACCCGGCCCCTTCATTGGCAATACCCGCATCTTGATTGGCACTGTCAGCGCTTTGGTTGGCAGTGCCAGAACCTCAATGGGCACTGTCAGCGCTTTGGTTGGCAGTGCCAGAACCTCAATGGGCACTGTCAGCGCTTTGGTTGGCAGTGCCAGAACCTCAATGGGCACTGTCAGCGCTTTGACTGGCAGTGCCAGAACCTCAATGAGCACTGTCAGCGTTTTGACTAGCAGTGCCAGAACCTTGATTGGCAACGCCAATTTTTGACTGGCAGTGCCGGAACCTTGATTGGCACAGCCAGCGCTTTGATCGGCAGTGCCAGAACCTTGATTGACGCGGCCAGCGCTTTGCTTGGCAATGCCAGCTTTTGATTGCCACTGCCGGAATCTTCATGGGCAATACCAGAACCTCGGTTGGCAACGGTGGAAAGACTACGATCCCAAGAAAATGCGCTAATCGATCTTGGGAGGGTTTCGGGAAGGCTCCCAATATCTAGGCCAAAGACACCGCAGGCGGCTCTATTTGATGCCCATACCATGATCGTGAATTTCCACGATGATCCGGACGCATTACAACTATAGTTCAAGCAGAATTTTTTAGGAGAATGAAATTGCCTGGTTTTCCTCGATATATTTTTCTTCTACTGCTTGCCGTGCCCTATCTGCTGACCGGCTGTGATCTTCTCGCCTTCCAGGAACAGCAGCAAAAAATGAAGGCATTTTGCCTGGTTCGAGGAAGCGTGAGACCCGAAGCGCCGGGAGATGGTGAGCTCATCGTGCTTCTATTTCGGCACAAAGGCGGTCTGCTGGAGCAAATCTCCAATTGGAGCCTGGTCGATCATTTTGTGTTGGAGCAAGCCGGGCGTTGGGAATTAGCCGCCAAACCCGGCACCTTTTATCTGACCGCGTTCCAGGATCTGAATCATGATCAAGTCATCGAGCGTGATGAACCGGCAATCCCTCTCGATGATGCAAGCAAGCTCTTCCATTGCGACTCAGGAGAAATCAAGGGCGATATCGAGCTGGTCATTCCGCAGGGGGGGCGAATTCCGGTCGATACACCGGCCGATATACCGAAATCGAAGACCCGCCCGGCAGCCGAGCCGTTGAATGTTTCATTGGGTCAGGTAGTGGCCGTTGGGGAGGTGACTTCCCTCGATGATCCCCGCTTTTCGAAAGAAAATGCAGAGGAGGGTTTATGGCGTCCATTCGATTTCACCTGGGAAACGAAATCCGGCATTTTTTTCCTCGCACCTTATGATCGATGGAAAATACCGGTTTTATTCGTACATGGGATGGATGGCACCCCCCGGGATTTCCGCTTTTTGATCGAGCATTTGGATCGCTCACGATTTCAGCCTTGGGTTACTTTCTACGCTTCTGCTGGGCATCTGGATAATCTCGCGTCCTATAGCAACCAGCTCATGCTGCAATTGAAGGCCAAATATGGCTATCGCACCTTATTCGTCGTGGCTCACAGCATGGGAGGCTTGATTTCCCGGCAGGCCATCCTGAACTATACGGACAAGATCCACGATGATCTCATCCCTTTGTTTGTTTCCATCGCTTCGCCCTGGAATGGTCATCATGCGGCTCAAGTCGGAGTGGATTATGCTCCGGCAGCCATTTATTCCTGGATCGATCTGGCCCCAGGCAGCCAATTCTTAACCCGGCTTTATTATCACCCTGGCAAATCCGAACGCCGGCGTCTGCCATCGAATCTGTCCCATCATCTGATATTCACGTTTTTGGGAAGCGAGTCGGGTGATGGAACCGTCAGTTTGGAAAGCCAGCTACGGCCGGAAGCGCAAGAAGAAGCCACTCGTCTCTACGGAATTTCGCAGTCTCATACCGGTGTTCTTGATGATCCGAAAACCTCCGAATTGCTCAATCGGCTTCTTCTGGATGCCAGGAAAAGCCTAGGGCCTATCGATTAGCCAATAACCGCTCAGCCCTCCCACCACGTCTATTCCATCCCTCGATTCATGGACAGAATGGACAGGATTGACAAAATTAATCAATGGCATAACCAGGATTTCATCCTTACGATCCCTGTTCACCCTGTCAAAGTGATAGGTGATAAGCTTGTACCTATGCTGCTTGAAGAGGTGAGGGACATGGCTTAAATTTCCTACTTTAAGTCAGGAGCCCTCCCATGAAATGCCACCCATCCGATGATGGAAAATACCCGAAAGATCAGGACCCTCGCTATCTGGAACGGATAGGGCCCATGCAAGGACTGTCGATGGTGCTCGTGTTTCTCGCCTTGTCCGGCGCCGCCCGAGGGGAAATTTACAAATGCCCGGGCCCCAAGGGGAGGCCCCTATTTACCATGTCCACCACGCCCCCTGGCGAAGCTTGCGTGCTGCAAACGGTTAAACCCATGATGCCCACCGAGGCGGATGTGGCGACGGCCAAGGCGTACAACCAGCGCAAAGCGGAAGAAGAAAAGGCCGCGCAGGCGGAGCATGAACGCCGCCGTGCATTACGATTGAAAGCGATTGAAGCCGCTGCCGCCGTGCATCAGGCTCGCGCACAGGAAGAGGCCGCCAAGGCGCGGCATGAAGCCAACGAGATTGCAGCCCGCCGTCGACTTTTACCATATTGAAAAACCACGCAGGCTGTCCTTGCCGGCTGCATTGAGGGCGGGAATTCCCATCCTTTTCCCTCACAAGATTTCGACGCATGCACAGCATCGGTAAGCACCCGATCCTGGGCGTGATTCAACGTGATGCCGATCGAATGCCTCCCGCAAGCTCGATGTCGAGCCGGAAGCCATCCTGTATGGGGACGATTCGTTGCTGGAAGACCATCTTCCGGCTCTGGCCTTAGGGATGGGAGCAGCACCGTTGCATCGATCCGCTGCAAAGCCGCTTGCCGATACGCTGACGATCGGCTCCCTGGCGGAATTGCCCGGTTTATTGGGCCTCAAGCGGTAAGCCTTCGCCATCAAAGCGCTTATTCCAAAACGGCATATACTTATTAGCACGAATCCTGGGGTGTTCAGAAATACTTTCCGGCATTCGTGGTAAGCCGAGTTTTTTTGAGGGTAACCCGCCATCCTGATTTTTGCCCTTTTCCATTACCGTCGGCATATGCTATTTTTCACGGGTTTTCTCGGGGCTTAGGCCCGCCACCCAGATGAATCCACTATGTATCAATACGACGAATACGACCAAACCCTCGTGAACGAACGGGTCGCCCAGTTCCGCGATCAAACCCGTCGTTTCCTCACAGGCCAGCTTAGCGAGGATCAATTCCGCCCCCTGCGCCTGATGAACGGGCTTTATATCCAGCGCCACGCGCCCATGCTGCGCGTCGCCATCCCCTACGGATTGCTGTCTTCCGGTCAGTTGCGCATGCTGGCCCACATCGCCCGGCATTACGATCGCGGCTACGGGCATTTCACCACCCGCCAGAACATCCAGTACAACTGGCCGCAATTGGAGCAAGTGCCCGATATCCTCGCCGATCTGGCTACCGTGCAGATGCACGCCATCCAGACCAGCGGCAACTGCATTCGCAACACCACCAGCGACCCTCTGGCGGGCGTTTGCGTCGACGAGTTGGAAGACCCGCGCCCCTGGTGCGAAATCATCCGTCAATGGTCCACCCTGCATCCGGAATTCGCTTTCCTGCCGCGCAAGTTCAAGATCGCCGTCAGCGGAGCGGCGAAGGACCGGGCCGCGGCCCAGTTTCATGATATCGGATTGTACCTGGTGAGCAACGAGCGGGGCGAGGTCGGTTTCGAGGTGATGGTGGGCGGCGGCTTGGGCCGTACCCCCATCATCGGCCAGACCATTCGTCCTTTCCTGGAAAAACGCCATCTGCTTTCTTATCTGGAAGCGATCCTGCGCGTCTACAACCTGTTCGGCCGCCGCGACAACAAGTTCAAGGCGCGCATCAAGATTCTGCTGAAGGAAACCGGGGTGGAGAAATTCACCCGCATGGTCGAGGAAGAATGGGCGCGTATCCGTGAAGACCTGATCCTGGATGAGGAGGAAATCGAGCGGGTCAGCCGGCAATTCCTCCCTCCCGCCTATGCGCTCGACGCCAACCAGGATACGAGTTTCAAATCCCGGCAGGCGGAGGACCCGAATTTTTCCGCCTGGGTCCGCCATAACACGGTGGAGCACAAGATTCCCGGCTATCGCGCCGCCTTTATCTCGCTGAAAGCACCCGGCATTGCGCCCGGCGACATCACCGACGCCCAGATGGAGAATCTGGCCGATCTGGTCGACCGCTACAGTTTCGGCGAACTGCGCGTCTCCCATACCCAGAACCTGTTGCTGGCGGATGTGAAGCAGGCCGACTTGCACGAACTCTGGCGGCAACTGCGCGAACTGAATCTGGCCACCGCCAACATCGGCAAAGCGACGGACATGATCTGCTGCCCCGGTTTGGATTTCTGCTCCTTGGCCAATGCCAGTTCCATCCCGGTGGCCATGGAAATCACCTCGCTTCTGGAGGATATGGACTATCTCTATGATCTCGGCGATATCCGCATCAACATCTCCGGCTGCATGAACGGCTGCGGCCATCACTCCGTGGGCCATATCGGCATTCTCGGCGTCGATAAGAAAGGCGCGGAATGGTTTCAACTCACCCTGGGCGGATCTTCCTCCAATGACGCTTCCCTGGGCGAGCGCCTCGGCCCCGCCCTGATCAGGGAAGAGGTGCCCGGCGCCGTGATCAGCCTGCTGAAAACCTATGTCGAACTGCGCGAGGAAGAAGAATCTTTCCTCGAAACGGTCAAACGCACCGGTATCGAACCCTTCCAGGAGAAGGTCTATGCAAATCATTAAAGACGGAAACATCGTCGCCGATCATTGGCGGCATCTGGACGACGACCAAGCCCCTGCGGGCGATCAATTTACCGTGAGTTTCGCGCGCTGGCTGGCGGAAAAAGCCGCTCTCCTGGCAACCGGCGCAGCGGTGGGTGTGCGCCTGAACGGCGATGATCCCCTGGACGCCATCGCCAACGATCTCCCTAGCCTGAACCTGATCGTGGTCGAATTTCCCTCCCTGACCGATGGACGCGGATTCTCCATCGTCCGTCTGCTGCGCGACCGTTATGGTTTCGACGGAGAGATCCGCGCCCGCGGCGATTTCATCCGCGACCAGGTGTACTTCTTGGGCCGGGTCGGCGTGAACGCCTTCGAATGCCGGCATGAATGCGATCTGGAATCGCTGTTATCGGCATTGACCGATTTTACGGTCTATTACCAGACGGCGTCCGGCGATAGGCAGCCACCGGCGCGCAAACGCGGCTAAGCCTTGCACCCGCCCGGGACGTGAAACCTGGCGGGTTTTTCAATACCTCCCGCACCATCTTGCCACCTATCACTTCCATTCCATCCCTCGGTTGATGGACGGGACTTTACAAACCAAGGCATAACCAGGATTTCATCCTGCCATTCCTGTTCATCTCGTAAAAGTGATAGGTGATAAGCCCGCATCATCTCTGCGGTGACAGAGAACCGTATTTTGTGACAGAATTCCCCCTTTATTTTCGAGGAGTCACAAGATGCGAGTGATACTTTTGGGCAGCCCGGGGTCCGGGAAAGGCACCCAAGCCCAGTTCATAACCGAGAAATTCGCGATCCCGCAAATCTCGACCGGCGATATGTTGCGCGCCGCCGTCCGCGCGGGAACGCCTCTGGGGCTGGAAGCCAAAAAAATCATGGATGCCGGTCAACTCGTATCCGATCAGATCATTCTCGGCCTCATCCAGGAACGCATCGTTTCGGACGATTGCAAGAACGGATTTTTGCTGGACGGCTTTCCGCGCACCATCCCCCAGGCCGACGGCTTGGCCGACATGGGCGTGACCATCGACCATGTCGTCGAAATCAGCGTGGACGATGAGGAGATCGTCCGGCGGATGAGCGGACGCCGCCTGCACCCCGGCTCCGGACGCACTTATCATGTGGTTTTCAATCCGCCGAAAATCGAAGGCATCGACGATGCCACCGGGGAGCCTTTGGTTCAGCGCGAAGACGACAAGGAAGAAACCGTGCGCAAACGGCTTGCCGTTTATCATGAGCAAACTCAACCATTGGTTGGCTATTATCAAAATAAGATGAAGCAAGGCGTGGTGAAATTCTCAATGATTCCCGGCGTAGGCAGCGTTCAGGACATTACCAGCAAGCTCCTTGCCGCCTTGGCCTGAGATTTCGACGAGAACGACTGACCCAAGCCTTGAGTATTTTTTTAACTCGTCCTGACCTAAGGACGGCTACTCCATTGGATTGCCCCATGACCGGTAGAACCTTATACGACAAGCTCTGGGACGAGCATCGGGTGTGCAGCGAACCGGACGGTTCCTCGCTGATCTATATCGACCGCCAATTATTGCACGAAGTGACCTCTCCTCAAGCCTTCGAGGGATTGCGTCTGGCCGGGCGCAAACCCTGGCGTCTGAGCGCCAATCTGGCGGTAGCCGACCACAATGTGCCGACCGAAGGCCGCGAGCGAGGCATCGCCGACCCGATTTCCCGTCTTCAGGTGGAAACCTTGGACCGTAATTGCCAGGAATTCGAAATCACCGAATTTACCATGTCCGATCCCCGCCAAGGCATCGTCCATGTGATCGGGCCGGAACAAGGCGCCACCCTGCCAGGCATGACCATCGTCTGTGGCGATTCGCATACCTCCACCCATGGCGCATTCGGGGCTTTGGCCTTCGGCATCGGCACCTCCGAAGTGGAACATGTACTGGCGACCCAATGCCTGGTGCAGCGCAAAGCCAAGAATCTGCTGATCCGGGTAGAGGGTAAAACCAGGCCCGGCGTGAGCGCCAAGGACATCGTGCTGACGATCGTCGGCAAGATAGGCACCGCTGGAGGCACCGGCTATACCATCGAATTCGCCGGCTCCACCATTCGCGCCCTGTCCATGGAAGGCCGCATGACTCTGTGCAATATGGCCATCGAGGCGGGTGCCAGAGCCGGTTTGGTGGCGGTGGACGAAACCACCATCGCCTATCTCGAAGGCAGGCCATTCGCCCCACAAGGTGAGGATTTCGAACCCGCCGCCCAGTCGTGGCGCAATCTACACAGTGACATTGATGCGGTATTCGACGCCGTGGTGGAACTGGATGCCAAGGACATCAAGCCGCAAGTCACTTGGGGCACTTCGCCCGAAATGACGGCCCCGGTCGATGGCTTCATCCCCGATCCGCAACTCGTCCAGGATGCGGTCAAAAGAGAAAGCATGGTTCGGGCTTTACAGTATATGGACCTGAGTCCGGGCATGGCGATCGTCGACGTGAAGATCGACAAGGTCTTCATCGGTTCCTGCACCAACGCCCGCATCGAGGATTTGCGCGCCGCCGCCGAGATCGTCAAGGGCAAGCAGAAAGCCGCCGGCGTGAAACAGGTATTGGTCGTTCCCGGTTCGGGTTGGGTCAAGCGGCAAGCGGAACAGGAAGGGCTGGACATCGTCTTCAAGGATGCCGGTTTCGAATGGCGTGATCCCGGCTGCTCCATGTGCCTGGCCATGAATGCCGACCGCCTGGAGCCGGGTGAACGTTGCGCTTCCACTTCCAATCGTAATTTCGAAGGGCGGCAAGGCTATGGCGGAAGGACTCATTTGGTCAGCCCGGCCATGGCGGCGGCAGCGGCCATCCATGGCCATTTCGTCGATGTCGGCGCGCTGGAACCGGTTTCGACCCCGATTGAAATCAGTCAAAGTGCGGCCGTTCAACCCCCCTCCCGAGTCAAAACGGGTCAAACGCACAAGAGGAAAAAACATTGAAACCGTTCAGAAGAATCACCTCGCGGGTCGTTCCCTTGGATCGGGCCAACGTCGACACCGACGCCATCATTCCCAAGCAATTTCTCAAATCCATCCGGCGCAGCGGCTTCGGGCCCTATTTGTTCGACGAGTGGCGCTACCTCGATCATGGCGAGCCGGACATGGATTGCAGCCATCGCCCGCTGAATCCCGACTTCGTCCTCAACCGGCCGATTTATTGGCGAGCGCAAATCCTGCTGACGCGGGAAAATTTCGGCTGCGGTTCATCGCGTGAACATGCGCCTTGGGCCTTGGAAGACTATGGTTTCCGCGTCATCCTCGCGCCGAGCTTTGCCGATATTTTCTATAATAACTGCTTCAAAAACGGCCTGTTGCCTATCGTGCTAGCAGCGGAAACCGTGGACCGCCTGTTTGGCGAATGCCAGCCAGGCACGATGATGACGGTAGATCTTCCATCGCAGACCATCACCACCCATTTCGGCGAGTGCATTGCTTTTGCCGTGGACCCTTCGAGAAAACACCGTTTAGTGAATGGTTTGGACGACATCGCTCTGACTTTACAACACGCCGAGGCCATCAAGGCCTATGAAGCGAGACGGGCCGCGGAAACCCCCTGGCTATTCAACGCCATGAACTGAAAACAACATCATCCTGTTTAGAGTAATGACCAAGAAGATTGCGGTTTTGCCGGGCGACGGCATTGGACCTGAAATTGTCGCCGAAGCCCTGAAAGTTCTCGATTGCCTGAAGGCCGAATTCGGCCTACAGTGGGAGACCGAACCGGCCCTCATCGGCGGTGCGGCTTATGACGCCACGGGAACGCCCTTCCCCGCCGAGACCCTGGCGCTGACGCAACAGGCCGACTCCATTCTGCTGGGCGCCGTGGGCGGCACGAAATGGGAATCCCTGGACTATTCCGTGCGCCCCGAGCGGGGTTTGCTGGGCCTGCGCTCCGAACTGGAATTGTTCGCCAACCTCCGTCCAGCCATACTCTATCCGCAGTTGGTCGCCGCCTCCACCCTGAAACCGGAGGTGGTTTCGGGGCTCGATATCATGATCCTGCGTGAATTGACCGGCGGTATCTATTTCGGCAAACCCCGAGGGCGCCGCATTAACGAACAAGGCGAACGCGAAGGTTTCAATACCCTGGTCTATAGCGAATCGGAAATCCGCCGCATCGCCCATATCGGCTTTCAGATCGCCCGCAAGCGTAATCAGCGCCTGTGTTCGGTGGATAAGGCCAACGTGCTGGAATGCACCGAACTATGGCGCGAGGTGGTGATCGAGGTCGGCCAGGAATATCCGGACGTGACGCTGAGCCATATGTATGTAGACAACGCCGCCATGCAACTGGTGCGCAATCCCAAGCAATTCGATGTGATGCTCACCGACAATCTGTTCGGCGACATCCTGTCCGACTGCGCCGCCATGCTCAGCGGCTCCATCGGCATGCTGCCATCGGCTTCGCTGGATAAGCATGGCAAGGGCTTGTATGAACCCATTCACGGTTCGGCTCCGGATATCGCAGGACGTGGCATCGCCAACCCCATCGCCACCATCCTCTCCCTGGCGATGATGCTGCGCTACAGCTTCGATGACGAGATCAACGCCCGGCGCGTGGAGCAGGCAGTCATCGCCGCCCTGGATGCCGGCTACCGCACCGCCGACATCGACTGCGAAGGCGCGAGGAAAGTCGGCACGGCGCAGATGGGCGATGCCATCGTCGCGGCCCTGCGAGCATCCCACTAACCCCGTGAGAGTCGAAATCATGAGCAAGACCTATGACATCGCAATCCTCGGCGCTACCGGCGCGGTGGGCGAAGCCCTGTTGTCCATCCTGGAACAGCGTCAATTTCCGGTAGGAAGAGTCTATCCTCTCGCCAGCGCACGCTCCGCCGGCAAAACTGTCGAGTTCAAAGGCGAGTCCCTGCGAGTCGAGGATGTTGCCGAATTCGACTGGTCCAAAGCGCAAATCGGCCTGTTCTCGGCCGGCGCGTCGGTCTCCGCGCAATGGGCTCCCATCGCGGCGCAGGCAGGTTGCGTGGTGGTGGACAACACCTCCTGCTTCCGCTACGAGGACGATATCCCCCTGGTGGTGCCGGAAGTCAATGCCGAAGCCATCGCCCGGTACAAGAATCGCGGCATCATCGCCAATCCCAACTGCTCCACCATTCAGATGCTGGTGGCGCTGAAACCCCTCTATGATGCGGTAGGGATCGAGCGCATCAATGTCTGCACCTACCAGGCGGTTTCCGGCACCGGCAAGAAAGCCATCGACGAGTTGGCCACCCAGACGGCCAAACTGCTCAACGGCCAATCCATCACAGCGGAAGTCTACCCCAAGCAGATCGCTTTCAATGTCCTGCCCCAGATCGATGTTTTCATGGAAAACGGCTATACCAAGGAAGAAATGAAGATGGTGTGGGAAACTCACAAGATCATGGGCGACGATTCCATCCGGGTGAATCCCACTGCGGTGCGCGTCCCGGTGTTTTATGGCCATTCCGAAGCGGTGCATATCGAAACTCGCGAGAAAATCACCGCCGAACGCGCCCGGGCCATTCTGTGTCAGGCGTCGGGCGTTAATGTCATCGACGAACGCGAGCCGGGCGGTTATCCTACCGCGGTGACCGAAGCCGCAGGGCAGGATCCGGTTTACGTCGGGCGAATTCGCGAGGATCTATCCCACCCACGCGGTCTGAATCTTTGGGTGGTATCCGATAATATCCGTAAGGGCGCCGCCTTGAATAGCGTACAAATTGCCGAGGAACTGGCAAAATATTTTATCTAAGACTAGTCTTCCCGAAGTTTTAACCACCCAAGAATCCGAATCGGTCTGTGGCGATGCGAATGGATGAATTAGGAGCAAGCGAAGTGCGAAAGATATCAAAAACCTTGACGATGATGAGTTTGCTAGCCCCGCTGGGTGCGAACGCGCTTGGCATCGGCGACATAAGATTGCACTCCGCATTAAACCAGTCGTTCAGCGCCGAAATCCCTCTGGTCACTTCGGGAGGCGAAGAAATAGGTGATATTCACGTTGCTTTGGGTTCTTCTGAAGCCTTCAGCCGCGCCGGAATCGAGCGGCACTATGCTTTGACCAAATTGCGCTTCGTGCCGGTGCAAAAAGCCGATGGCAATTATGTGATCAAGGTCACCTCCCCGGAAGCCATCCGCGACACCTTCCTGAATTTCCTGGTCGAAATCGACTGGCCACAAGGACATTTGCAGCGCGAATTCACCGTGTTGCTCGATCCTCCCGCCAGTTTCAAGGAGGCCACCGCCGATAGCACTGAATTGCCCGAAACAGAGGCCGCTCCCGACACTTCTGCGCCTGCCGAGCGCCCGCACTTGCCTGCCCCCGCAGAAAAGATGCTCCGCCGCCAGTTGAAATCGGCGTCACGGGCGGAGTCCACGGGGCCTGTCACCGGAACCCCATATGGACCGGTCAACCCTAATGAAACACTCTGGAGCATTGCCAGGAAGGCCAACCTCGACGATGCCTTTAGCCAGGAGCAGAGGCTCACCGCGCTATACAAGGCCAATCCACAGGCTTTTTACAATAACAACATCAATTCACTGAAGGCAGGGGAAAACCTGATCATTCCGGATCGCGAAACGATCCTTCGCCTGGTCGGCCAACCCCGTAAAACCCCTCTGGCGCAAAAAGAAGGCAGAGCGGCGACAAGTGGCGAAGAACCGCCGCGCGGACAACTGAAACTCGCGGCCCCTTCCGAGAGCAAAGCCAAAGCCGAGACAGCCGCACCCGGAGTTACAGGAGCAAGAAACCGGCAAGACATCGCGCTCGAGATAGCCGATACCGCAAAACAGCAGAACGAGGAGATCAACAAACGCCTCGACGAGATGGAGCAAAAGCTGTCCGCGATGCAGCACCTGTTGAGCCTGAAAGACGAGCAAATCGCCACCCTGAAGTCCCAGCAAAAGCAGCCCCCGGTTGAACGACCCAGTGTCCCGGTGCCGCCCAGTGTGCCGCAAGTTCCGGAAGCGGCTCAGCCTACTCCCCCGGCCCCGATACCGGCGCAAACTCCTACACCGCCCGCTCAGCCCCAGCCAATCGAGCAAGCTCCATCACCCTCAGTCCCGGCCATCCCGCCTCAAGCACCCCAGCAACCGGTTGCGCCAGAAGTCTCACCGCCGCAGGTTCCAACGGCGCCCCCACCACAGCCTGCCCCCAAACCGCCCGCCCCGCCGCCGAAACCGGCGCCTGTGGAGGAAAGATCCTTTCTGTGGGAACTGTTCGACGAATATTATTACCTGTTCGGTGGCGCGGCAGGGTTTTTGGCCTTAGGCGCCGCGATATGGTTTATCAAGCGCAGGCGCATGGCGATGCTCGAGGGGATGGAAAGCATCCTTACCGTGGGCGATAAGGATAAATCGACTCTGGTCAAGACTCAGGGTTCTGCCTTGAGCACGATTTACGCCGATCAAACGCCTTCCTCTTCGAAAAGCTCTTTCCTGAGCGAATTCACGCCAAGCGACTTCAACGCGTTGGGAGGCGAAGCCGAGGAAGTGGATCCCATCTCCGAAGCCGATGTTTACCTGGCTTATGGGCGTTATAAACAGGCTGAGGAATTGATCCACAGTGCGATTGCACAGCATCCCGAACGAGACGAGTGCAAGCTGAAACTGCTGGAAATCCATTACGCCACGGAAAATGCACAGGCATTTGAAAAATATGCCACTGAACTGACACAGACCCACCGCAAATCCAAACCGCAATTCTGGGAAAAAGTGGCGGAAATGGGGCGTGAACTTTGCCCCGACAGTTCATTATTCCAGGAAGGAGGTCTGGCTGCGCAGGAAATCGGAACAGCCAAGGAAGTCGCAACCCAACCCATCATCGCGGCGGATCATGACTCGACCCAAGTCGCACCCAGCACTTCTGGCCTCGATGAAACGCACGAAGCGGAAGAGGAGGATAACGTCGGCTTTGACTTCGATATTACTTATCCGCAAGCCGAAACGCTGGACGAATCCGCACTGGATTTCGGAGAAGGTTATACCTTCCCCTCCGTCACCCCTTCCGAAACGGCAGAAAAATCCCAGGATAAGAGCCTGGATGACATTCTGGCTGAGTTGGGCGCCCTCAATGCAGAAGAGCAGGCCCAACTGGCCGAATCTGCCCTACAGGAGGAAACCCAACCGGCCGGCAACGAAATCGAATTCGACTTTGACTTTATCAAACAGCCTGCGGAAGGGGGCGAAGAAGTCATCGAAATGGGTCAGGAAAGCCTCCCTTATACTCCGGACCAGGAAGACATTGCCGATG
>JAQTSI010000389.1 GCA_028711365.1 Methylococcaceae bacterium | reverse complement strand
GATCCGGATCCGTGACCAGATGGGCTCCATCGCCGAGACCATCGTCACCCTTTCCGAGCAAAGCCAGGCCATCGGCGAGATTACCGGCACCGTCAACGAGTTGGCGGAACAATCCAACCTGCTGGCGGTGAACGCGGCGATCGAAGCCGCCAAGGCCGGCGAACAGGGCAAGGGATTCGCGGTGGTGGCGCAGGAGATCAAAAACCTCGCCGAGCAGTCGAAACAGGCTACCGGCCAGGTGCGCAGCCTGCTGGCGGAAATCCAGAAGGCCATCGGCAATGCGGTCATGGCCACCGAGCAGACCAGCAAGGTGGTCGAGACCGGGGTCGTCCAATCCAACCAGGCCGGCGAATCCATCCGGCTGGCCGTGGACGCCACCCTCAACCTGGCCCGCGCCTCCACCCAGATCTCCGCCTCCAGCCAGCAGCAGTTGATCGGCGTGGACCAGGTGGCGTCGGCCATGGAAAGCATCAACCAGGCGAGCGTCCAGAATGCCCAAAGCTCGCGTCAGGTGGAAAGCGTCGCCCAGAACCTGCATGAACTCAGCCAGAAGCTGAAAACGGTGGTCGAACAATATCAAGCGTGAGTTGATCGCCCGCACTAGTGGAAAGTAGGCTCGTTGCCGCAAGGGAAAACGGTCGGCAAGAACCTCGTAATAAACGGGCAAGCACAAGGTTTCATAGAACCGATTAGCCATTCAAACTCATCGCTCAGGGGAAGTGCATCATGAACTGGTTCAAGAATCTATTCACGCGCGGCGAACTGGAAGCCAGGTTGAAAGAAGCTTCCGCCTACACCCGTAGCCTGATCGAAGCCAGCCTGGACCCTTTGGTCACCATCAGCCCGGAAGGCAAGATCACCGACGCCAACCGGGCGACCGAGGAAATCACCGGCATTCCCCGCGAGCGTCTGGTCGGCAATGATTTCTCCGGTTATTTCACCGAACCGGATAAAGCCCGCCAAGGCTATCAGCAGGTGCTGGCGCAAGGGCTGGTGCGGGATTATCCGCTCAGCCTGCGCCATTCCACCGGCAAGATCACCGAAGTCACCTACAACGCCAGCATCTACCGGAACCCTACGGGAGAAGTGCAGGGCGTATTCGCCGCCGCCCGCGACATCACCGAACGCAAGAAACTGGAAGCCAAACTGACGGAAGCTTCCGCCTATACCCGCAGCCTGATCGAAGCCAGCCTGGATCCTTTGGTCACCATTAGTTCGGAAGGCAAGATCACCGATGCCAACAAAGCGACCGAAGAAATCACCGGCATTCCCAGGGAGCGGCTGATCGGCAGCGACTTTTCCGGCTATTTCACCGAACCGGACAAGGCGCGTCAGGGTTATCTACAAGTGCTGGCGCAAGGGTTGGTGAGGGATTATCCCCTCAGCCTGCGCCATGCCACCGGCAAGATCACGGAAGTCACCTATAACGCCAGCATCTATAGAAATCAGACAGGAGAAGTGCAAGGCGTGTTCGCCGCTGCCCACGACATCACCGCGCTGAAACAATTGGAAAAAAAGGAACGATTGGAGAAAGTGCTGCGCGAGGTCCAGGAAGCCGTCAATGTGCTGACTTCATCCGCCAGCGAAATCCTGACCGCCATCAGCCAGCTCGCCGCCGGATCGGTGGAAGCCGCCACTTCGGTGAACGAAACCACCACCACCGTGGAAGAGGTCCGGCAGACGGCTCAACTCTCCAACCAGAAAGCGAAGGACATCGCCGAGGCCGGGCAGAACGCGGCCCAGGTGCTCCAGGCCGGACAGAAAAACGTCGAAGCGGCGGTGGCCGAAATGATCCGGATCCGTGACCAGATGGGCTCCATCGCCGAGACCATCGTCACCCTTTCCGAGCAAAGCCAGGCCATCGGCGAGATTACCGGCACCGTCAACGAACTGGCGGAGCAGTCCAATCTGCTGGCGGTGAACGCGGCGATCGAGGCCGCCAAGGCCGGCGAGCAGGGCAAGGGATTCGCGGTGGTGGCGCAGGAGATCAAGAATCTCGCCGAGCAATCGAAACAGGCTACCGGCCAGGTGCGAAGCCTGCTGGCGGAAATCCAGAAGGCCATCGGCAACGCGGTCATGGCCACCGAACAGACCAGCAAGGTGGTCGAGACCGGAGTCGTCCAATCCAACCAGGCCGGCGAATCCATCCGGCTGGCCGTGGACGCCACCCTCAACGTGGCCCGCGCCTCCACCCAGATCTCCGCCTCCAGCCAGCAGCAGTTGATCGGTGTGGACCAGGTGGCGTCGGCCATGGAAAGCATCAATCAGGCGAGCATCCAGAACACCCAAAGCACGCGACAGGTGGAAAGCGTCGCCCAGAACCTGCATGAGCTCAGCCAGAAACTGAAAACGATGGTCGAACAATCTCAAGATTGAAACTTCGCATTCATACGGGATGAGCAGGTGAAAAGCTTATGAGCAACGAAGAAGAAGAATTCCAGAAACATCTGCTTGATATCTTCCGGGTGGAAGCTCACGAACGCCTTACCACTTTATCATCCGGTCTGATCGAGCTGGAACAGGCGGAGGCGGATGGCAGACGGGCCGAGGTGCTCGAGGTTCTGGTGCGGGATGCGCATAGTCTCAAGGGCGCTGCGCGCGTGGTCAATCTGGCGGAGATGGTGGCGCTGGGGCGAGGGATGGAGTCCGTGCTGACCGCATTGAAACGGCAGGAGATTGCCGCGGCAGCGGAACTTTTCGACATCCTGCATGCCGCCGTGGACGGCGCCGGACGATTCCTCGCCGCCGCTCAAACCGAAACGGCCGCGAAAGAAACGGCGGATCTGCTGGATTCGATACGCGCCATGGAGCAAGCGGCGGTAGGAGGTAGCCAACCGCAAGCGCCGATCAAAATCGTGCCTTTCGTGGAGCCCCCGATCGAAACCCCATTGGAAGCGCCTCCCCTTGTCAGGGAGCAAGCTTCCCTGCAAACGCCACCCATAGGCGTCCTAGCTCCCGCCGAAAGGCCAGCCTCCTCCGAAACCGTTCGGATACCCGCCGCCCGGCTGGGAGCACTACTGCTGGAGGCCGAGCAGCTTCTATCCAGCAAACTGGCGGCGGAGCATTATGTCAGTGAATTGAAATCGGTCCATCGTATTCTGGGGGAATGGGAAAAAGAGTTGGCGAAAATCGGCTCCACTCTCCGCCGCTCTTCCCTGGCCAAACAAGCCGGCAAGTCGGCTTTGGTCGATCTGCTGGATGCCGAGAACCAGCGCATCAAGCTGCTGCGGAATCGGCTCGGCATGCTGGAACGATCTACCGAACAAAATTATCATTTCCTCAGCATCGCGGTGACCAATCTGCTCGAGGATATGAAAGGCATCCTGATGTTGCCTTTCTCGACCCTGCTCGAAATTTTTCCGAAGATGGTGCGGGATCTCTCCCGTGACCGGGGCAAGGAAGTGGATCTGATCGTAGCGGGCGGCAACATCGAGATCGACAAGCGCATTTTGGATGAACTGAAAGATGCGCTCATCCACCTGGTTCGCAACTGTATCGACCATGGCATCGAACGTCCGGAAGTGCGTGAAGGAAAAGGCAAGCCGCGACGGGGCAAGCTCTCTTTCAGTGTGGCCCAGAAGGATGCCGGCAAGGTCGAGATCAGTTTCGAAGACGATGGCGCGGGTATGGATGCAGGCAAAATCCGGGCTGCCGCGGTGAAATCAGGCGTCTTGTCCGCCGCCGAAGCCAAGAAATTGAGCGATGAAGAGGCGCAGTTTTTGGTTTTCCGCTCGGGCGTCACCACCAGCCCCACCGTCACCGATATTTCCGGCAGGGGGG
>JAQTSI010000388.1 GCA_028711365.1 Methylococcaceae bacterium | reverse complement strand
GCGCCTCGCCCAAGGCCCACCGCTGTCCCCCGAGCCAATGCAGAACCTCCTGCGCCATATCGGCAATCTACCCACAAGCGGTAAACCCGCAAAAAAGTGGCCAAAATTGGAGTGATAAGGGAATAGAGCGTGTTTAAAAACCCGCTCTTAATCATTGGTCGCTTTGCAGATGCCTTCCCACGCCACCCCCGCCATGAGGCGAATCTCCTGTGGCGTGATCACATAGGGCGGCATGAAATAGACGACATCGCCCAAAGGGCGCAGCAACACGCCGCGCTCCAATCCGTGGCGATAAACCGCAAGGCCTCGCCGTTCACGCCCGTCGTAAGCTTGCCGGGTATTTTTATCCTTTACCAGCTCTATCGCCAAAATCATTCCGGTTTGGCGCACCTCCGCCACATGGGGATGGTCGGCGAAAACTTCGGCGGCTTCGGCCATGGTGCGGGTCAATTGCTGATTACGGTGGATGACATCGTCGCGCTCGAACAAATCCAGCGAGGCCAAAGCCGCCGTGCAGGCTAAGGCATTGCCGGTGTAGCTGTGGGAATGGAGGAAGGCTTTGGATTCGGCGTAATCGCCATAAAAAACCTGATAAACCGCCTCCTTAGTCAGCACGGCGGAAAGCGGCAGATAGCCGCCGGTGAGCCCTTTCGACAGACACAGGAAATCCGGCGTGATGCCCGCCTGTTCGCAAGCGAACAGGGTTCCGGTGCGGCCGAAACCGACGGCGATTTCATCGGCGATCAGATGCACCCCATGACGATCGCAGGCTTCCCGTAACAACTTCAGATAAACCGGATCATACATGCGCATGGAACCGGCGCATTGCACCAGGGGCTCGACGATGACGGCACAGACCTCGCCGGCGTGCTGCTGCAATACCCGCTCCATGTCCGCGAAACGGCGAATGGAATGATCAGCCCAAGACTCCCCCGGCTCGCGACGGTAGCAATCCGGCGAAGGCACCGTGATGACATCCATCAGCAAGGGAGCGTAGGTTTGCTTGTACAAGGCCACATCGCCCACCGCCAGGGCGCCCAAAGTCTCGCCATGGTAGCTGTTTTCCAGGGTCACGAAACGGGTCTTGCGGGTTTGACCGAGATTGCGCCAATAGTGGAAGCTCATCTTCAGCGCCACCTCCACCGCCGAAGAGCCATTGTCGGCGTAGAAGCAGCGGCTCAACCCAGGTGGAGCCAAACGGATCAGGCGCTCGGCCAGCCGAACGGCGGGCTCGTGGGTGAAGCCTGCAAGGATGACATGCTCCAGCCTTCCCATCTGCTCGCGCAGGGCGGCGTTGATATAGGGATGGGCGTGGCCGAACAGGTTCACCCACCAGGAACTGACGGCATCCAGATAGCGCTTGCCTTCGAAGTCCTCCAGCCACACCCCCAGGCCGCGGCGGATAGGGATGATGGGCAGCAGTTCGTGGTCCTTCATCTGGGTGCAGGGATGCCAAAGGACCGACAGGTCGCGCCGGGCCAGATCCTGGTTGTTCATGAAATCATCCAAATCCTACGGGCATAGCCCAATCCGGCCAGAAGATACGGTTGCCAGCATCATCGGATTTCTGTCACCGGCGAAAAGAAACATCAGCCGATTTTCAGCACCGCCTTGCCGCTCATATGCCCCGCTTCGATCAGGGCATGGGCCTTGGCGGCCTCGGCCAGGGGCAATACTTCGCTGACATGCACTTTCAACCGGCCCTCGTCGATCCAGCGGCCACACTGGTTCAACATATCCACATGGAGGTCACGGGCCTTGTCGAGTTTGCGCAGCATCGGGGTGAGCATCAACTCGAAGCCGATGCGTAGATTCCTCATTCTAGCCTCTTTGAAGCTGGGCTTGCCGCAATCCAGCAAGGTGATGAGAGTACCGAAATGGGCGGTGCATTCGATGCTGCGCTCGAACACTTCGGGACCTACGGTATCCAGCACGACCTCGGCGCCCCGGTAGTCGGTGAGTTCGTTGACGGCCTGGACGAAGTCGAAGCTGCGGTAATTGACCGTCTCGTCCGCGCCATATCGCCTGGCCAGGGCAGCCTTTTCCTCCGATCCCACCGTGGTGATGACTCTCGCGCCCTGGAGCTTGGCCAATTGGATGGCGACATGGCCGACCCCTCCGGCCCCGGCATGGATTAGCACGGTGTGGGCCGCCTGCAGCCGCGCCCTATCGTACAGAGCCCCCCAGGCGGTGATGAGCACCAGGGGGCCGGCGGCGGCCTGCTCGAAACTCAATGACTTCGGCATGGGCGCGGCCCAGCGCTCATCCAGCACATTGAATTCGGCATAATTGCCCGGTTCCTGCCCCAGTCCGCCGTGACAGAACCAGACCTTATCGCCCAGCTTGAACTTGGAAACGGCAGCGCCGGTTTCCACCACCACGCCGGCGCCGTCGCAGCCCAGCACCGCCGGCAGGGCATTTTCATAAAACAAGCCGCGCTGGCGCAATTTGGTGTCGATGGGATTGACCCCGGCCGCTTTCAGTTGGACCTTGATCTGGCTGGGGGTGGCGATGGCCGGTTCGGGGATGTCTGCCAGTTGCAAGACATCCGGCGCGCCGGTTTGGGTCAGGAGTATCGCCTTCATAAATCCCTGGTGTTCCTTACGGCCAAAGTGGATTTGCCGCGTCTTCTCCAAAACAGTAACGCCCCCCATGCACCGAACAGCGACAGGGTGGTCGGCTCCGGCAAGCTCCCCACCTTGAGCGTGCTCGCCGCCAGGCTACCCAACGCCGTCCGGGTACTCGTCGGCAACGCACCCGCGATACGGTTATAGCCGATGACATCGAGGGTCGTGATATCGACCGCCGAAATACTATGCCCCTGATTCGTCCCAGTAAACGCATTGAATGCGTCGGTGACGGAGGCGCCGTTCCAGTCCTGGCGATCGCCACGGGAGTTGCCGTTGAAGCCTTGCAGAGGGGTGGTGCCGCCATCTATGGAGAAATAGACGCCCGTGGCGGATTCGCTGAGGCTTCGAACCCCGGCCGCCGTATAACGGAAGAGGTCGAAGGGCAGGTAATACGGTAAAGTCGAGGTATTGAGCCCGGGAATGCGGCCGAGAATCTCGGAAATTTCATGTTCGGCCATGCCAATGAAATCGTAGGCGCCCACCACCTGACGGTTCGCGGAGTCGGTCGCATAGGTCAAACCGGGGTTGAATAAAAAAGTACCATCCGTTGACGTGGAATTGGCGGAAATCAGCCCCAGCGCTTTGGCCTCGGCTCTGGAGAAGAGAAAAAAGCCTCCATGGGTCGGATCGGTTGTAGGCAGACTGGTGATGGAGGTTGCTCCGTCCACACTGGGAGAGGCTTTTTGATCGGCAGCCAGAACCGACCGGACTTGAGCATAGGTCAAAGCCCCGACCAGACTGGTGCTGCTCCCGCCTAAGCCTATGGTGGAATCGCCCTTCACGCTGATATTGACCGTAATCGGATCGGAATACAGACTCTGGAACTCTTGGGCCGCATAGTTGAATGCCGTCTGTTCGGCCAGGGTGACGTTGGAACTAAAGGCGGCATTGATGGTGAGGGCCTGCGCCGGCAAGCCGGCCCCCAAGAACCCCAGCAAGGAGAAGCTGACGGACAATTGCCGCAATCGGCGACGATGGATGTTGCGGCCGCTAGAGCCATTTTCGGCGCAGTCCAGAACGGCACCGGCACTCACCGGCCCCGCCTGAGAAGATTCGACTGCGCTCATTGTCGCCGAAGTAACCTGCATAAATTTCCCCGTGATTGTGAAGAATCTGAAAAGGATAAACTGCCTGTGATTACAGCATCTGTATCGCAACCGATCAAGTCGAAGTCG
>JAQTSI010000080.1 GCA_028711365.1 Methylococcaceae bacterium | reverse complement strand
GGATTTTTCCGCCGGCTCCGATTCCCCGGTCAAAGCGGACTCGTCGACACGCAGATTTCTCACTTCGAGCAGGCGCAGATCCGCCGGAACCTTATCGCCCGATTGCAGGAATACGATATCGCCTGGCACCAGTTCCTCGGCGGGAATGGAAATGCGCTTGCCGTCGCGTAACACCGTGGCGGACAGGGAAAGCAGGTTGCGGATGGAATCCAGGGCATCCTCCGCCTTGCCTTCCTGGAAGAAACCAATGAGGGCGTTGATGAAGACGACGCCAAAGATGACGGCGGCGTCCACCCTGTCGCCGGTAAACAGCGCGCCGGCGGCGGAAGCCAGCAACACGAAGATCAGAATATTGTTGAACTGGCGGAGGAATCGCAGCCAGCCGGGGGTACGCCTGGGTTGCGGCAACCGATTGGGACCATGCAGCCGAAGCCGCCGTCCGGCCTCTTGCTCCGACAAGCCCTTTTCCCTATTCCCCGCCAACTCCTCCACCACCTGCTCGCCCGGCAGACTGTGCCAGGGGCGTTCTGCCTCGGCTTCAGCCAGGCTGTTGCGCCGCTTCGCCATCTAGCCTTCTCCGATCAAGGCCTTGGCCACCACCGCTTGCAGATTTTCCGGCAAACCGATCGTCAAGGCGGCGCTTCGGCCCTGCTCCGACATCTTCCGCCAGGTCTTGCGGACGATGTCGATGAGCTTGGCTTCGTCATGCTTTTCCGCAAAAGGGGGAAAGTAATATTCCAGGAACACCAGACAAGCCAGATCCTCGATCAATTGCACATCGGGATCGCGCTTGAGCCCCTGTTTCCCCACCATGCGCTTGACCGCCATGATGGTTTCCTCGTCGTAACCGAGCTCGCGCAAGATACTCTCGACCTGTTCGGCGTGAAACCGGTAGAGGAAAGTGCGCCATTTCAAATAACCCTCGCGTCCTTCCGGATAGTTCTCCCGCGGCACGGTCCAGCGCCGGATATGCTGGGCGCGGGCCGCCAGCTTGCGGGCTTCTCCGGCTTCGGGGTCCAGTCTCGCCAGCCACTGGCTCATGCGTTGCGCGTAAAGCAATTCCTTGGGATACTCATGGCCCAACCAGGTTTCACGGTTGGGATCCTCGCTGTTGGCCCGGTCGATCGACTCGATGGCTTGATTCAGTCTGTCGTTGTTCATTCGTGTTCACGGGTAGAAGACGGCGGCAAGCCACCGTAGCGGATTTAAGATCATGCAGGCTTTGCCATGGCCCTCGCGGGATGAGACCATTCCCATACCGGTCCTTATTCTCCTTCAGCCGCACCCCCTAAGGAAGTCCCGTCATGTTAGAACCTTGCGTATTTACCATCTTCGGCTCCACCGGCCACCTATCCCGCACCAAGCTGCTGCCCTCGCTCTATCACTTGGAAGCGGAGGGAAGGTTACCGGAAGGCATCGTCATCGTCTGCGTCGGTCGTAGGCCCTGGAACAACGAGACCTGGCGCAAGGAAGTCAACCGATGGTTGGAAGAACGCATCGGAGCGCGTCTGGATAACCAGCGCCTGAGTCAATTCCTGGAGAAGATTCACTATTTCCTCGGCGACATCGAGTCCCCCGAGACCTTCGTCAAACTCAAGGAATTTTTGGAGACCAGTCAGGGGTTTTCGGACAACCATGTGTTCTACCTATCCTTGCCGCCGGCGGAATACAAGATGGTTGCCCACCAGCTCGCCGTCAACGACTTGAACCAAGAGGAAGCCGGCTGGCGGCGGTTGGTGATCGAAAAGCCCTTCGGCTATGATCTGGAAGACGCGCAAACCCTGGACTACAGCCTGCGCAAGGATTTCGGCGAACACCAGTTGTTCCGCATCGACCATTACTTGGGGAAGGAAACGGTGCAGAACGTGTTCGTGTTCCGCTTCGCCAATCTCATGATGGAACCGCTATGGAACCGCAATTACATCGACCATGTGCAGATCACCCATTCCGAGATGGCCGGCATCGAGGACAGGGCGGAGTTCTACGATGGCGCCGGCGCTTTGCGCGACATGATCCAGAGCCATTTGCTGCAATTGCTCACCCTGGTGGCCATGGAGCCGCCCCCCAACCTGGACGCCGAGTCCATCCGCGACGAAAAGGTGAAAGTGCTCAAATCCATCCGCCCTATCCCGAAGAGCGCGGTCCACGCCCATGCCTTCCGCGCCCAATACGGACGGGGTCGCAACGGCGACCGCAATATCCCCGGCTACCTGGACGAAGCCGGCATCCCCAAGCACAGCACCACCGAAACCTATGCCGCCCTCAAGCTATACATCGACAACTGGCGCTGGCGCAATGTCCCGATCTACCTGCGCACCGGCAAGCGCATGGCCGGCAGCCATTCCTTCATCAGCATCCGCTTCAAACACCCGCCGCAGCAGTTATTCCGCGAGACCCAGATCGAAGAGATCCCCCCCAACTGGCTATTGCTGGGCATCCAACCGGAGCAGTGCATCCGCGCCGAGATGCAGGTGCGCGAACCCGGCATCGGCATGCGCACCCGCACCACCCAACTCGATGCCAGCACCTGCTATCTGCCCGAAAACGGCCACCAGCTCGACGCTTATGAGGCGCTGTTGCTGGATGTCATCGAAGGCGATCACTCGCAGTTCCTGCGTTCCGACGAAGTCCACTGGGCCTGGAGCGTGGTCGATCCGATCTTGAAAGTCTGGGCGGTGGAGCGCGACTTCATCCACACCTATCCCGCCGGTTCCTGGGGACCTTTGGAATCCAACCGTTTGTTCGAGAAGGAGAGCCAGGCTTGGCGAAATACGCTGGCGAGTGAGTGACGGCGGGCGCCCTCTCGACTCGCTCGAAGCTATCCTGCTTGGCGGCGGGCGGTATTCGCCGAATGAGCGTGATCCTGAACGGATGTTGGCGTGAAGAGCGTTTCAACGACCGCTTGCATAAAGCCCGCATAATGCTTGCACCGGGGGCACTTGACGGCAAACGCATAACGCCCCGTCCAGGCATGCTCGCAGCTTGGGCATTGGTATTTCAATATTTCATGCATTATCTGATCCTTGTGAGGTGTCGTTTCTATGAGCTTCGGGGTGAGAGCGGGTTGTAGGTCCAGACTAACCGATCAATTCATAGGCAATAAATGTGCCGTGCTCGGCAAAAACCGCCGCCCTACCTCCGGACTTCATCCAGGTAAGGTTTTATGAGCCGGCGAATATGGCCGGGGCCGGGTTTGCAACCGGGCCCCGGCAGATTGGATGAAAAAAAGGGTTTCGAAACCTGCAGGGCTTATGAGGATTCGACCGGTCCGACGTGCCGGTTCACATACCCGAATGCGGGATATGCCGTATGCTCCAGGCTCTCAGCATGAGGGCATGAGTCCTCATCGATGCACTCTCAGAAATACACGCTGCGCTCGGCCCGATAAGTCCTCGCCACGGCCAGAAAAGCCAGAAAATCGTATATCGCGTGGATCAGGATCGGCGTCAGCAGGTTGCGCTCTCCGCCGAAATCCAGCGCGAAGCCGAGATATACCCCGGTCAGACCGGCCAACAGGGCGTAACAGGGGGTGACGAAATGGGCCATGGCGAACAGGATGTTGCTGGCGACGATGCCGGCAGTCCAACCCCACGAAGCCTCCATCATGGGTTGCAGCACGCCGCGAAACAGGATTTCCTCGGTGATGCCGGCCAACAGTCCCAAATACAGCAGATCCCGCCAATGGCAGGCATCCAGAAGCGGGCCCATCCGCTCGATGAGAAAGCGCTTGATGGCGTGCAGCCTGCCCACGGGAATATGGTAGGAAAGCAGGAACAGTAGATAAAGCGGGACGGTCCCTGCCAGCCCCCATGACAGGGCTTTCAGTTCCGGACGAAGGTTTGCCAGGGGGTCGACATCGCCCAGCCAGCCGATCAGATAAGCCGCCACCACCAGACCGCCTTCGAACAGGCTGGCGATTTTCAGGAAGGATGCACGGTCGGCGGGTTTTGCAGGATCGAACATATCGTCTCAACTCTTCAGGCTTTTTAACGCCAACATCCGCTCACCAATCCTTATAGGGATGCCGACACAGGCTGGTATTGTAATAACGCACGTCATCGGTGACTTCCTCTCCCAGCCAGTCCGGCTTTTCAAATTCCTCGTCGGGATGCTCCAGCTCGATCTCGGCGACGATCAAGCCGGCGTTATCGCCTTCGAATTCATCGATCTCCCACACATGCTTCCCCACGGGGACGAAATAGCGCACCTTCTCGATCGAGGGCTTCAGGCTCAGGGTATCCAGCATCTTGTGGGCGTCGGCCAGAGGAATCTCGTATTCGAATTCCTGCCGCATGGCGCCGATGGTGACACTCTTGATGTTCAGCCAAGCCTGTTCGGCACTGGTGCGGACCCGCACGGAACAGCGGGTCTCGTTGTTGAGATAACCTTGGCGCAGGCGCTGGGCATCGTGGGCAAGCTGGCGCCAGCCATCGCTACGCGGCAGGAATTTGCGTTCGATTTCTACACACATCGATCGGTTTCATCTCCTCAGATTCAAATGGGTTACCTCCTGCTCAATCCTGCGCCTGTTTCGCCCATTCTTCCCAATAGGGGGTGGGGTGGAAGCGCTCGTGCAGGAAGTCCACGAAAGTCCTGACCTTGGCGGAAAGATGCTTGCGGTGGGGATAGACGGCGTGGATCTCCATGGGCGCCGGGATATAATCCTTCAGCACCGCCTGCAATCGCCCCTTGCGCAGATCCTGCCCAGCCATGTAAGTGGGCAGCAATGCCAGGCCCAAACCGTTGATGGTAGCCATGCGGATGGCGTCGGCCACATTCGCCTCCAGGGTTCCGCTGACTTTCACCAAGGTGGTCTTGCCGCTTTCCGGCTCGCTGAACTGCCACTGATCGCGCGGGGGTAGGCTGGCGTTGACCAGGCAGTTGTGTTTCTTCAGATCATCGGGTGTCGCCGGGATGCCATGCCGCTTGAAATAGCCTGGCGAACCACACACCACGCGCTGAGAACCTCCCAGCTTGCGGGCGATGAGGCTGGAATCGTGCAAATTGTCCAGATGGATGGCCAGATCGAACCCCTCTTCGATCAGGTCTACATAACCGGCCTGTAATATCAATTCCACGTTCACGTCCGGATAAATCTCGTGATAAGCGGCGATGGCGGGGGCCAAATGATAAGCGCCAAAAAAAGGCGCCGAATTCACCTTCAAAGTGCCTCGCGGCTCCGTCTGCAAACGGGTCACGGCCAACTCGGTCTCCTCGATATCATCGAGGATTTGCAGGCAGCGTTCCAGATAGACCACCCCCACCTCGGTCAGGCTGAGGTTGCGGGTAGTGCGGTTCAGCAGGCGGATGCCCAGGCTATTTTCGAGTTGCATGACATGCTTGGTGGCCATCGCCCGGGAGAGTGAAAGCTCCTTCGCGGCGGAGGCAAAGCTGCCCGCCTTGGCGACCTTGGTAAACACGATCATGCTGGTAAGTTTGTCCATCTCGACAGCCTCAACTGTTTTGGTTACGGAAACAATCAGTAAAATTTATATGTATTGTATACGATTGATTGCTTTTATATAGTCTAACTGTCGATAAAGCCATCTAAAGAGGAACGGTTGTGAAAAGTTCCATTGTACTAGGACTTCTGCTGACCGCCATGGCTTCAGCCTGGGCTGGAGACGAGGATGCCCGACAAATCGCAGCAACCCATATCGCCCATGGAACGCCGTATTTTCGCTCGGCAAGGTGGATGACATCGTCTCCCTCTACGCCGACAACGCCATGCTGGTGCAACCCAACGGTGCGGTGTCGAAAAGCCCAAGCGAAATTCGCACTTTCTGGCAAAACCTGATCGAGAACAAAGGCGGCGTATTCAGCATCGACATCGTGGAGGTCAAGGGGGAAAAGGAGGGCACCATCGTCACCAAAGCTACCCTGACGGACTTGAAAATGTTTCAGAATACTCAACATGCGATGAAATACCACTATGAAGGCGTACTATACAGCGTCCTCAAGCGCCCAATGCTGTTGAAATAAGCTCTTGACTCGTCTTTCCGGCAGGGAATGCCGGAACCCAGACTCCATGGATGGCGGCCGGAGTAACGTCCCTGTCGACTGGATACCGGCAATCCATGCCGGTATGACGGCTTAATTCAACAGTATTGCCTCAAGCGTCAGGGCGACGGTAGCTGGAAAGCCCAAGTGCAACAGTGGAGCTATAAAACCAAAAACTGAACCACAGCCTCGGCCACCAGGCATTGAGTCTCATATGTCACGCACATCCTGATAAACGGGCTTCCTCACAGAAGCCCGCTTTTGCGGGTGTCTGTCAAGAGTCGGTTTGTTTCCATAAAACGGACTTTCTCTGGGCGAGAAGGGATGTTAGACTGAATTTTCATAGTAATAAGCTAGGTATTCGCCGGAGGCTGCTGGCCCCGGATTCTAACAGACACCCTAACCCTAAGGAGACTTCCATGACCCACGTACTCCCCCCCCTGCCGTACGAAAAAAACGCCCTGGAACCGCATATCTCCGCCGAAACCCTGGAATTCCACCACGGCAAGCATCACCAGACCTATGTGACCAACCTGAACAACCTGATTCCAGGCACCGAATTTGAAAATCTTTCCCTGGAGCAGATCGTCAAGACCTCTTCCGGCGGCATTTTCAATAACGCCGCCCAGATCTGGAATCACACGTTCTATTGGAACAGCCTATCCCCCAACGGCGGCGGTGCGCCCACCGGCGCCCTGGCAACCGCCATCGACCAGGCATTCGGCTCCTTCGAGAAATTCAAGGAAGAGTTCACCAAATGCGCCGTCACCACCTTCGGCTCCGGTTGGGCCTGGCTGGTGAAGAATGCCGACGGCAGCCTCGCTCTGGTCAGCACCAGCAACGCCGCCACCCCGCTGAGCAACGGTCAGACTCCGCTATTGACCTGTGACGTGTGGGAACACGCCTATTACATCGACTACCGCAATCTGCGTCCCAAATATGTCGAGGCCTTCTGGAATCTGGTCAATTGGGAATTCGCCGCGAGCAATTTCGCCGCCTGATCGCCCCTTCAGAAACCCCGCTTCCCGTAGCGGGGTTTGTCCATCGCCCTGCCAATCTCCCGCTTCACGCCCCGCCTACCCCCATTCAGACATCGCCTGAGGGCTGTGGGAGTGCAAGACTTTGCATTCTACCGGCTTGTCACCCTCATTGGCCATTACATTGCCCAAGCCAAAACGGCTAATATATGTTCCAAGATCAACTTGGACGAACCCCCCATGAATTCGAACATCGTTTGGCACCCAACCGAGATCACCCGCCCACGCAGGGAAGGGTTGAACGGTCACAAAAGTTTCATTCTCTGGTTCACAGGACTGTCCGGCGCCGGTAAATCGACCCTAGCCCACCGTGTCGAGGAAATGCTGTTCGAGCGGGGGTGCAGAACTTATGTATTCGACGGCGATAACGTCCGCCATGGCCTATGCTCCGATCTCGGTTTCGGCGCGGAAGACCGCAGCGAGAATATCCGCCGGATCGGCGAGATGAGTAAGCTTTTCGTCGATGCCGGCGTCATCGCCCTCACCGCCTTCATCTCCCCGTTTCGCCAAGACCGCGAACGGGTCCGCTCGTTCATGCCGGCGGGAGATTTTATCGAGATTTTCTGCGATGCGCCTTTGAGCGTTTGCGAGTCACGGGACACCAAGGGCTTGTATCGAAAGGCCAGGAACGGTGAAATAGCGGACTTCACCGGCATCTCCTCGCCCTACGAAAAGCCGGAAAATCCCGAGATCGTGGTACAGACCTCGGCGATCGGGCTGGACGATTGCGCGCGGCAAATCCTCGAATACCTGCACCGACAGGGAAAAATCGGCTCATCAACAACCCCAATGTGAAGAAAACGTGAAAAAAACCATCAAGAAATGCGTCTTTCCGGTAGCTGGAATGGGAACCCGCTTCCTTCCCGCCACCAAAGCCAGCCCCAAGGAAATGCTGCCGATCGTGGACAAACCGCTGATCCAATATGCCGTGGAAGAAGCGGTGGCCGCCGGCGTCGAAGTCATGGTGTTCATCACCGGGCGCAGCAAGCGCGCCATCTCCGATCATTTCGACAAAGCCTATGAACTGGAAAACGAGTTGGCCTTGCGCGCCAAAAGCGAAACTTTGAAGATCGTACAAAACATCGTTCCGCCCCATGTCACCTGCGTCCATATCCGCCAGGCCGAAGCGTTGGGCTTGGGCCACGCGGTGGGACGCGCCAGGGCGGTGATCGGCGACGAACCTTTCGCCATCATCCTCGCCGACGACTTGATCGACGACGGCGGCGCGGGCTGTCTCAGCCAGATGGTGAAGATCTTCGATGAATGGCAGTGTTCCCTGCTGGGCGTGGAGCGCATCGATCCTGCCGAAACACAAAACTACGGCATCGTTCGCTCCAATAGCATCGGCGAAAACTTAGGAAGAGTGGAGGAAATCGTCGAAAAACCGAAACCGGAACAAGCCCCTTCCAACCTGGCCGTGGTGGGCCGCTATATTCTCACCCCGACCATCTTCGAAAAACTGGATCAGGTGAGCAAGGGCGCGGGCGGGGAAATCCAACTGACCGACGCCATCGCCCTGTTATTGAGAGACGAGCCGGTACTGTCCTACGAATTTTCCGGCAAGCGCTACGATTGCGGCTCGAAGCTGGGCTATCTGGTCGCCACGGTGGAACAGGGCTTGAAACATCCCGAATTGAGGGAAAGCTTCAAGGCCTATTTGCAGGATTTGAAACTCAACTGAACAGATTGCCGCTTCAAGCCCCGCCATGCTGAGTTACCGTCACGGCTTCCACGCCGGCCACCATGCCGATGTCTTCAAACACATCATCCTGACCCTGTTGGTCCGCTCCCTGCTCCACAAGGAGAAACCTTTCTTCTATCTCGACACCCATGCCGGGGCCGGCCGTTACAACTTGGGCTCGGAGATGGCGCGCAAGAATCGGGAATATGAAACCGGCATCGCCCGCCTGTGGGACAAGGAAGACGTACCCGAGACGGTACGTGAATATCTGCTGGCTGTACGGACGACCAATCCCGGTCGCGAGTTGCAATGGTATCCCGGATCGCCGCGCATCGTGCGGCCTTTCCTCAGGTCCAAGGACAGGATGGTGCTGTGTGAACTACATCCCAACGAGGTGAAAACGCTCGCCGTCGAGTTCGCAGGAGACCCTCAGGCCAAGGTCGAACATCTCGACGGCTACCAAGCGCTCAAGGCGTTATTGCCGCCCGCCGAGCGGCGCGGCCTGGTGCACATCGACCCGGCGTTCGAACTCAAGGACGAACGGCGGCGTCTTTTGGAAGCCTTACAGGAAGGCTACCGGCGCTGGGCCACGGGGATTTTCGCCGTCTGGTATCCCATCCAGGACCGCTACATGGCGGACGATTTCCTGCGCCGGCTGGAGCGTTCCGGCATCCGCAAGATTCTGTCGACCGAGTTTTCGGTTCTCGACCCGAACGACTCCTTGCGCATGACCGGCAGCGGTATGGCCATCATCAACCCGCCCTGGCAACTCGAAGAACAGTTGAAAACCCTGCTCCCCTGGCTATGGGAAAAACTCTCACAGGAAGGGCAAGGAAAATGGAAGCTGGAATGGCTGGTGGGGGAATATGCGGGCAAATAGAGGAGTTCGATCCCCAACGCCTCGGCCTTGTCAAAGACCGACTGGCATTTCTGGTAACGGGCGTTGTCCAGTATCAGTGTGATGGGGAGCCCCATGTCGGCGTAACAGAGGGCAATCTTGTCCAGCAAGGCGCAAAACGTCTCTTGATTGACGACGGTGTCGTTGGTCAGGGTGACGGCCTCCTGCCGGATCGGGTCGTAGGCGCCCAGGACGTTGTAGCGTTTGCGCCCGCAGCTTGTGACGGCAACAACGGGCGCACGAAGCACCAGAGCACACCTAAGAACGCGCCCATCACGAAATGCGCCGCATCCACGAACAGCACCGTGCGCTTGCCCTGCTTGGCTTCTTCCATCCGCGGTTACAGCTTGTTGTCGTGAAATTCCTGTTGCGCCTGAATCTGTTTTTCGTCGTCTTGGGCCTTGCCGGGCACCAGGCCGCAACGCCTGCATTTCAGGCCGAGCTTCCGCAAAAACGCCCGGCAGGCGGAATGTTTCAGGCGCACCCCGGTTTCCCGTCCGATCATCTCGATCGCCTGGTTGACCGTGTGCGGCGGATTCTCCTCGAAAACCTTCTTTAGCCGTTCCGCGTCGGCTTCCAACTGCCCCTCCCGCTGGCGGTAGTGCTCGGTCAGCAGCCCCGGTAGGCCGCCGTCGCGGTACTTCCTCAAATAGTCAGTGACGGTGTCTTCATCCACCCGCACCACGTCGGCTATCTCCCGATGCGCGTAGCCCTTGCCCTTGAGGTAAACCACCCAGCATTTTTTCCGGGCGCGCGCGCAGGAGTTCTCGGCCGCCTCCTTGTGCAGTTCGTCCAATTGTTCTTTGGTCAGTTTCAGGTCGATCATTTTCAGGATTCAATGTGGCGGATTAAGACCTTTCTGGCTCTAACACTGGACTGACTCCACAACGTCTGCAATAGGGCATATTTTGTGATCATGTAAGTAGTTGATTTTAATTAAATAGCGGGCGACGGGTTGCACCCAAGAGCCTCTTCTTCATGGGTAAAGAACACGTTCTTCAAGGATGAAGAGTCTCCTCTTCATGGGCAAAGAACACGTTCTTCAAGGATGAAGAGCCTCTTCTTCATGGGCAAAGAGCACGTTCTTCAAGGATGAAGAGTCTCCTCTTCATGGGCAAAGAACACGTTCTTCAAGGATGAAGAGTCTCCTCTTCATGGGTAAAGAACACGTTCTCCAAGGATGAAGAGTCTCTTCTTCATGGGTAAAGAGCACGTTCTTCAAGGATGAAGAGTCTCCTCTTCATAGGCAAAGAACACGTTCTCCAAGGATAAGAAATATCCTGATTATGAAGATATGGTTCTTTGGGAATTCGCATGGGTTACGACCGGCTGGCATAACGCAACTCTCCTATCATGATCTCGCTGGTAATGCAAGGCAATATTACCCAAAATCTTCACGGAATCATGACTAAGCTTTGATCTGGAAAGAATGAAAATTCATCCCAGCTCATCGGATTCGCCTACCGTTCACAAGGGGGGTTGATGCATCGGATGAGGGTCCCAAATGGGACAACAAGCCCGCCATGATGGCGGAAATCATCAAGGCTCTACATGAGGACACAGCCATGCAAGCCAAATTAATTATTACCTTCACCCCGCTGAGCGGGGCGGATTTTCTCACCAAAGCAGGAACCATCGTCAATGCCATGCGGGACAATGCCGATTTCCCCGAACCCTGGCCGCCGCAAGTCCCCAGCTTTCCTCAATTGGAGGAAGCCTATAACGCGTTCGGAGATGCCTTTCATGCGTCGGCCAGCCGGGACCGCGTCAAAATCTCGGAAAAGGTTGCCAATCGCGCGACGCTGGTCGAGCATCTCAAAGCCTTAGCCGGCTATCTGGAAGTGGTAGCAAAGGGCGATACGACCAAACTCTTGCGCACCGGCTACGATCTTCGCAAGGATATCGTACATGGCACAGGAACCATTCCCTTGTCGGCCCCCAGCGGATTCATCGCCAAACATGGCAAATTGAGCGGCAGCATTGTGCTCCATGCCACCAACATTCCCGGCGCGGTCAGCTATGAGGCGCACTATACCGATGGCGATCCCGCCAACGAGGAAAGCTGGAAGGATGCCGGCACATTTCCCGGTTGCAATCGCATCGACATCGGGGGTCTCGTTTTGGGAAAGCTCTATTGGTTTCGCATTCGTGCCATCGGCAACAACGGTGCCGGCGCTTGGACTGACCCGGCCAGTGTGATAATCATTTGATTCCATGAAGAGAAATATCAAAGGAACCCGCCGGGCGGCCATTCAATCCGCTCGGCGCAGCCCGCCCAGGTTATCGCCACCAATTGATGAAGCCACTATATTTACAGAGCGTCAAGAAAAGACGATACGTATCCCGTAATTCTCCGTTTGGCCAAAAGCGCCGTCATTCCAGCAGGGATGCAGGAATCCAGTGCCATGAAGGGTAGCGCTTCGGCTACATAAGTGCTTGATTAAGATCATGTATCCGATTGTAGCTTGCCATCCATGGACGCTGGATTTCAGCTTCCATGCCGGAATGACGAGCTATATTTCAATGCTCAAACTGAGAATTGCTGTTTACGGCAATGACGAACTTCCATAATCCCTTTTTTAGCGTAACCTCACTCAGGTTGGCCAGACTTTCCCGTTCGGGAATTTTTACTTGCATTGAATGCGGGTTGACCCAATAATTTCCCGAACGGGAAATTATGATGAACCAGATCAAAACATCGGCCGATTTAGGTTGCGCCCTACGCCACGCCCGCAAGCAACTCGGCTTGACCCAGCCTCAACTGGCTTTGGCAGCCGGCGTCGGGGTACGCTTCATCGTCGAGCTAGAGGCAGGTAAACCCACCATTCGGCTTGAGGGTGTGCTACGCGTCATCCAGGCCTTGGGGGGCGGGTTGACCCTAACAGGGCTAGACGGGGAGCCGTATGACCCGGCAGCTTGAGGTCTGGTTGTTCGACACCCATGTCGGCGATCTGATGCAAACCGATGGCAAACTGGCTTTCGGTTATACCTCAACCTGGTTGCAAAGACCCGATGCGATCGCGTTGTCATGCTCGCTACCCCTGCCAGCAAAGCACAAACCACGCGATCCAGAGCACCGCATGTTCTACGGCTATTCGATTTCGTGATTTTCAATGCGCTGATTGAGCATCGCTCGACACTTAATTTACGTCAAGGAAGAGGCTGGGATGGGGGTAGAAACTAGCCGTTACTCATCAACGTCTGACAGGAAAGAGCATTCTACCCCCATCCTAACCCTAACCACCCCCTTTCATGGGAGTGGGGGATTGAACGCTTACATCAGAGTGTGCTCGCTCATACATCCAGTGCAGGGTTTCTTCCAATGGGTTGACAGGGAATTCGCCGATGGCGCCACATAGTTTTTCCATCGAACCCACCAAGCGTTTAACCTCGTTGGCTCGAACAAAAGCCGGGTTCACATTTACTTTGATGGAATAGCCAGCGATATGGGACATGCGATCGAGCACATCCTGCAAGGAATATCCTAGCCCTGAACAAACATTGAATATTTCAGAATCCGCCGGAGATTCCAGCAGCCTGCGATACACCATTGCCACCCTGCGCACATCGGAAAAATCCCGGGCAACCGCTAGATTGCCCAACTCGATTTCCTGCGCATGACGGGCGAAGTGCGACACGATCTTGGGTAAGAGAAAATGCGGCGCCTGTCCTACCCCGGTGTAATTGAATGGCCTTGTGATCACGATGGGAAACTTGTCGAACCACAACCGCGCCATCTGCTCCATCGCCATCTTGCTGACGGCGTAATCGTTCACCGGAGCGACTGGAACGGCTTCATCGATAGGCTCGACCTGGGCATTGCCATATACATTCGCACTGCTGGCCAGCAACACCTTATGCGGGATGACTCCGGCATCGGCAAGGGCTTGCAATAGATTCAACGTGCCGAGCAGATTGACGCGGTAAATGGTTTCGCTGTTGCCATGCGCCACGAACGAAATCGCGGCCAGATGCGCGACCACATCCGGCCTGGTCTCGGTTATGATGCGGGCCAAATCTTCCCGATTTCCCAGATCGCACACGAAGACATTCCGGTCGGCTGGTTCGACATGACGAGCGGTTCCAAACACCTCGTATCCGGCCTTGGCCAACTCATCCGCCAAATATCGTCCGGTAAAACCGGTAATGCCGGTAATCAGTGCGCGTTTCATATTCAATGAGAACCTCGAAAAACCCCGCACTTCGACAAGCTCAGTGCGAACGGTGTTTTTATAATCATTAGGTTACGTTTATAGTGAACTGGTCGAGCCATGAACGTAACCGGTTTTTCGAGGCTCTCTAAAATGAAAACCCGCTCTCGTTCCGCCGTATGTCCGCCTCCACCATCATCTGGCAAAGTGCTTCCAAGCTCGTCTTTGGCTCCCAGCCCAACTCCCGCCTCGCCTTCGATGCATCCCCGATCAGCAGATCCACCTCGGCGGGTCGATAGAACCGGGGATTGATGCGAACGAGGGTCTTGCCTGACTGCCGGTCGATGCCAAGCTCTTTTTCCTCCGCGCCTTCCCAGGCAATCTCGAAACCTGCCGCATTGGCCGCCAATGTCACGAAGTCGCGCACGGTTTCCGTACGGTTGGTCGCCAGCACATAAGTATCGGGCTTATCCGCCTGCAACATGCGCCACATGCCCTCCACGTATTCGCGCGCGAAACCCCAATCGCGCTTGGCGTCTAGGTTGCCGAGCTCCAGGACATCGAGTTTCCCGAGTTTGATCTTGGCAAAGGAGTCAGTTATCTTGCGCGTCACGAATTCGCGTCCACGCAGGGGCGATTCATGATTGAAGAGGATGCCGCTGCTGCCGAAAATATCGTAAGATTCCCGATAGTTCACCGTCATCCAGTGCGCATATAACTTGGCGACGCCATAGGGGCTACGGGGATAAAATGGAGTATCTTCCTTTTGAGGAACCGCCTGTACCATGCCGAACATTTCTGAAGTCGATGCCTGGTAAAAACGAACCTTCGGATTGACGATACGAATGGCTTCGAGCAGATTCAGCGCGCCGATTCCCGTCACCTGGGCAGTCGTCGAAGGCTGATCGAACGAGACGCCGACGAAACTCTGTGCAGCCAGGTTATAAACTTCCGTCACTTCGGTCGATTGCAGCAGTCGAATGCTGGAGCCCGGATCGGTCAGATCGTATTCGATCAGACTCAGATTCGGATGATTCCCTATGCCCAACTCTTCGATCCGCCAGAAATTCGTGGAACTCGCCCGACGAAAGGTTCCATAAACCCGGTATCCCTTCGATAACAACAACTCCGCCAGATAGGCGCCGTCTTGACCGGTAATGCCGGTAACCAATGCTTTTTTCAAAATATCAACTCCTAATGATTAACCATTTTTTCTTATTGAGGTAACGTTTCGATTCCTCGGCATACGAGGGTATCGATACAAGTCTTTACTTCTTCCCCCTGATAGGCAAAGGTATCTACACAAATCCCCTCCCCCTGGCAGGGGGAGGGTTAGGGTGAGGGTTGAATGCCGATCATATGCACAGCTTCTGGTTTTCGGCAAGCTTCTACCCTCATCCCAGCCTTCCCCCTACAAGGGGGAAGGAGTTGATTTCCTTGTACTTTCAGACTTGTGTAGATACCCATGCCCTGATAGGGAAAGGAGCGAAGCGAAAGAGGCCTTTGGATAGGGGTTGAGCGCTGAGTTCCGAAACCCCATCCCATCGTGCGCAGAATTCCATTCAAGGCAAACCCTATCGCATTGAATCTCATGACATACTGGCCGTGGAAACGGAATCCGGTCACTCGATCACAAAGGTCGATTATTATCAATTCCTAAGGAGTATGAAAGATTACAATCTTCCGCTCGTGCAACTTCCCTATCAATGGGTAATGCCATATCCAGGAAATGGCAAACCTTCCAGTTGATTGTTCGTCTTTCCGGCAGAGCAGGAAGACATTGAAAGAGCAGGAAACCAGGGTGAGAGAGACTGGTTACATCTCACCAAAACGCTGCTGCAATATTCGATTGATCTGCTGCAAGATGTCCATCATCCGCCATGCTGCTCTCATGGCCGCTTGCAGACGCTCAAAGCGTTCCTCGGGAGTATCCGGGTAGTCGTGAGCAAATTGGTTTCGTATCTGGCGCAAGCTCATCCATTCATCTGCAGAGGGTAACCAGCCTAGCTGTTCCAAGCGAATAAAACGGTCCAAAGCCGGCATGGCAGCGACCTCTTCGCCAAGCGCCCGCAGGACAGAAGGTATCAGGCGTGCCCCCATGTCGTCCTGAAGGCGAGTGTAACGATACGCAAACTGGTCGAGCAAACGACGGTCTGCCTTAGTCAGATGCCCATGTTCTGAGACGTTCATCGCACGCTGCTCCATATCCTGCAAGGCATCTTGCAATGCTTCTTGATGCCCTAGGCAAAGGCTGCGTGCCTGCTTGAGCGCCAGAATATCCGGTGAGTCCACCATTAAAGC
>JAQTSI010000387.1 GCA_028711365.1 Methylococcaceae bacterium | reverse complement strand
GGATACCCTGGCCATGGCCATTGGAGACAACTTTAACCCGCTGACGCTAGGTGCCTATGATTGGGCGTTGATGGCGCGGGAATGCCGGCTCAATCCCCGACTGGTCAGCCGCGAACTGAAACAGATGGCCGACAAGATCCTGGACGCTTGGCCCAAGCTGTCCGACGAACTGGATCAACACGGCGCGCACCGTCCGACCCTGGAAGGCATCGGCGCCCTGTTGGCGCAACAGTGCGCCACGGCAAGAGAAACTGCGCCCGAAGTCCTGCGCGTTCCGAGCCATTTGCTGTAGTAGTCTCAACGCAGGCGGGGGATCGATGAAAGTAGAAATCCTAAACCTTCGCCCACGCCGACGGGAAAAACGCCCATCGGATCATTCAAAACAGTTCCTCGTTGACCCCGCTCATCTTCGGGGGTTCCAGGCCCAGATGCAGGTAGGCGGTTTTCGTCGCCACCCGGCCCCTGGGGGTGCGCATGATGAAGCCCTGCTGGATCAGATAAGGCTCCAGCACATCCTCGATGGCGCCCTTGTCCTCGCCGATGGCCGCCGCCAGGTTGTCCAGTCCCACCGGGCCGCCGTCGAATTTGTCTATCATCGTGTGCAAGAGCTTGCGATCCAGTGGGTCGAAACCCTGGGCGTCGATTTTCAGCATTTCCAGCGCCTTGCCGGCGATTTCCCCGTTCACCGAACCATCGGACATGACCTGGGCGAAATCGCGCACCCGGCGCAACAATCGGTTGGCGATGCGCGGGGTGCCGCGCGAACGGCGGGCGATCTCCCGGGCGCCTTCCGGGCTCATGCTCATGTTCAGCAAACGGGCGGAGCGGGTGACGATCAGGGTGAGTTCCTCGACGGTGTAGAACTCCAGCCGGTGGACGATGCCGAAGCGATCGCGCAAGGGCGAGGTCAACAGCCCGGCGCGGGTCGTCGCACCGACCAGGGTAAAGGGTGGCAGGTCGAGCTTGATGGAACGGGCTGCCGGGCCTTCGCCGATCAGGATGTCGATCTGGTAGTCCTCCATCGCCGGATAGAGCACTTCCTCCACCACTGGACTGAGGCGGTGGATTTCGTCGATGAACAGCACGTCGCCCTTGTCCAGGTTGGTGAGGATGGCGGCCAGATCGCCGGCCTTCTCCATCACCGGGCCCGAGGTCTGGCGGATGTTGACGCCCATTTCGTTACTGATGATGTTGGCCAGGGTGGTCTTGCCCAAGCCAGGGGGTCCGAAGATCAACACATGGTCCAAAGGTTCGGCGCGGCCCCGGGCGGCCTGGATGAAGATGGACATCTGCTCGCGCATGGCCTTCTGGCCGATATAATCCTGCAAGCGGCGCGGACGGATGGCGCGATCGACGAGATCGTCTTCGCCGGCACTGCCGGGGCTGATGAGGCGGGTTTCAGACATTGGCCTACCTTAAATTCTGATTCTCACGCGGCGAGCGGGAATGGGCTACTTCTTCCCCGCCCCCTGCAAGGCCAGCCGGATCAGATCCTCGCTGGTTTTTCCCTCGGCAGGGAGGGTCCGGACCATCGCGTTGGCGTCTTGCGGCCTGAAGCCTAAGGCCACCAGGGCACTCACCGCGTCAGGCACAAGGCTGGCTACACCTTGTGTATAACGATGAGCGCCGGGGCGCGAACAAATACATTCCATCCCGCTTTGGCGGGTTTTCCTGACATTGGCCGAGGTGCTTTCGGCATCAGGCCGCTTCGGACAGGGAATGATGCAGAAGTAACAAATCGTCTGCGGACAAGGCTGCGAACGCATACGCGTGACCTTCCAGGTCGGCGAACTCGACCTCGAAAACGCCCTGCTCCCATTCTTCTACGATCACCCCGACCAAGCCGGACGGGAGCCCCAGATCCGCACGATCGCGGCGCAATGCCACTGTATCCAGCAATTTCATGGACATAACGAATTCCTCATAAAACGAAACACGATTTCGGCCTCCCTTCCTTGCGACGCCTGGCCTTTATCCTGGTTCCCACGCGCCACGTGGGAACCCAGTTAGTCCGCGTTGCGGACTTGAGGCGCAGCGCGCTAAAACCGCGTTCCCACACAGCGTGTGGGAACGATTGCAACTGTTTTTGGATGTCCTATCATTTCTTCCCCGCCCCCTGCAAGGCCAGCCGGATCAGATCCTCGCTGGTTTTTCCCTCGGCAGGGAGGGTCCGGACCATCGCGTTGGCGTCTTGCGGCCTGAAGCCTAAGGCCACCAGGGCGCTCACCGCGTCAGGCACCGGGCTGGAAGGAGCAGGCGCGGACGCGCCGCCGGAGGCGACGACGGAAACCGCCAGGTCATCACCGCCCGGCAGCCTATCGCGCATCTCGATGATCAGCCGTTCGGCGGTCTTCTTGCCGATGCCGGGCAGGCGCACCAGCATGGCGGCATCGTTCATCTGCACGCAGCGATGAAACTCTTCCGCGCTTATCCCCGACAAAATCCCCAAAGCCAGCTTGGCGCCGACACCGCTAACCTTGATCAGGCTGCGGAACAGGGCGCGCTCGGATTCGGTCATGAAGCCGTAGAGGGTGTGGGCGTCCTCGCGCACGGCCAGATGGGTGTGCAGCATCACTTCCTCGCCCAGACTGGGAAGCTTGAAGAAGGTGGACATGGGGGCGTCGATCTCGTAACCGACGCCGCGCACGTCCAGCAGCAGGGAAGGCGCTTTCTTGGCCACCAGCACGCCGCGCAAGAAACCGATCATGGCCTCGCTCCGGGGAGATTTCGCGCCATCGCCTCGATGCGGCGCTGGGTCTCCCGCGTGTGCAGATGACACAGGGCGACGCCCAGCGCATCGCCCGCGTCGGCCTGAAGTGTGACGGTAAGCCCCAAAAGAACCTTGACCATGTGCTGTACCTGGGTTTTATCCGCTCCGCCCTTGCCTACGATGGCCTGCTTCACCTGCCTGGCGGCGTATTCGTATACCGGCAGCCCCGCCGCCAGCGCGCCGCAGAGGGCGGCCCCGCGCGCCTGGCCCAGTTTGAGGGCGGAGTCGGCGTTCTTGTGCATGAACACCTGTTCGATGGCGAGTTCGTCGGGCCGGTATTGGTTGACTATCCCGACGATGCCGTCGTAGATTTGCTTGAGCCGGTGCGGGAAATTATCGCTGTCGGTGCGGATACAGCCGCAAGCAACCAGTACCGGGCCTTTGCTGGCCGCGTCGATGATCCCGTAGCCGGTGGAGCGGGAACCCGGGTCGATGCCGAGAATGCGGGTCAAGCGATCTTCTCGAGGATTTCCTCACTGATGTCGGCGTTGGAATAGACATTCTGCACATCGTCCAGATCCTCCAGACGTTCCAGCAGGCGGATCATCTTCTCCGCATCCTCTTGGCCTAGGGAAGTGGTATTGGCGGCGCGCAGGGTGATCTCGGCGCTTTCCGGCTTCAAGCCCGCGCGCTCCAGCGCCCCCTTCACCGTTTCGAAAACCTCGGGCGAGGTCAAAACATCCGCCGAACCGTCGTCGTTGCTCACCACGTCATCCGCCCCGGCTTCCAGCGCGGCTTCCATCAGCTGGTCCTCGTCCACGCCTGCGGAAAAACTGAGAATGCCGGTCTTACTGAACAGGTAGGACACCGAACCATCCGTCCCCAGGTTGCCGCCGGCCTTGCTGAAAGCGTGGCGGACCTCGCCGACGGTGCGGTTGCGGTTATCGGTCAGACAATCCACCATCACCGCGATGCCGCCCGGGCCGTAGCCCTCGTAGCGCACTTCCTCGTAGTTATCGCCCTCGGCCGCGCCGATACCTTTCTTGATGGCGCGCTCGATGGTGTCCTTGGTCATGTTCGCCGTCAGCGCCTTGTCCATGACCGCGCGTAACCGGGGATTGTTGGACGGATCGCCGCCGCCGGCGCGGGCGCTGAC
>JAQTSI010000386.1 GCA_028711365.1 Methylococcaceae bacterium | reverse complement strand
CCGCTCCAGCACCTGACGAGCCTCGCCTACAGCGTTACCTCGCCCTCGATCGCGGCATCCGGGTCAACCTGCCCAATTTCGGCCGCCAGAGCCTCTAGGCGGCCCGCCAGAGCGGGTGTGATGGCCCGGACGGCATCTGAGGGCCGCGCAGCAAGATCGGCTGCCAGGAGCCTCAGAAAGGGCGTCAGGGCAGGATCGGCGTTTTCGTCATCCGATATCAGGGCACGGATGGTGACACTGCCGTTTTCCACCCGGAAGGCAATGCGGCCACCATAACCAACCCCAAGCGCCTGCCGAACAGCCTTTGGCACTGTCGTCTGGCCTTTGGCGGTGATGGTGCAGATTTCCTCAACCACTGGCATGCAAACCCCCCATAAAGCCCGCGATGACAGGTAATGCATTCGCATTACTTTTCCAATAGCCTTTTGCTGACTTTAGGCATGGCGCAAGGATGGGCCGGGATTCCAAACGCGACCCTCTTCGACGGTTCCAAGCACCGCATCGCAAGATTTATCCCCAGAAAGGAGGGTGCCAGCTACAGGTAAAAAGCTATTGGTAAGAGTCTATAGGTTTTAGGGGGTGGCGATTCAGCGTTGAAATCCGAGTCTAGGGGGTGGCGATTCAGCGTTGAGGGGGTGGCGATTCAGCGTGGATAACTTCCATAATCCACAATCTGACGACCCTGGATCATATGCCGCCGACCAGTCTTTTCTCTGACCATAATGAGGGGTGGCGATTCAGCGTTGATAGCTATAAGCTAAGCCAAAACAGTAACTTGTGTCTTGGGCATTGGTGGTTGTGAAGGACGAAGAAGGACGCCGCCAGCTACTTCTTCAACACGGGCATCAGGATAGACAGCCAGCGCTGGCCGTATGGCCTGACGGAACTCCTTCTTGAAGTTCTTCGGGTCTGCATATTCCTGCCCGAATTGTTCCCGGAGGTTCTCCCAGCTCAGCTTGACGCCGCCTGGCTTACGAACCCGGCAAAGCCGATGGGCAAGCCAAGTGTAAAGATCAAGCGACAAGGCGGAGTGCTTTAACGCTCCTAAGGCGCGGTGATCGAGCGGCACCGCATGGGCAGCCAGTGTGTCAAAAAATTCTTGGCTGAGTTCCAGCAAACCAGGCCACAGAGGGCGCTGCTCACCGCTTGGATGCAGCCATGCTTCAAACCGACTGATCGGCTTGGCGTCGAGCGTGACGGCTCTACCGCCCCCCGTGAAGCCAAGGGTTAAGCGGCTGGCAGCAAGCGCCTCCATCTGGCGTTTGAACATTGTGTAGCCGCCCCGCGCGCCACCATTGGTGTCGATCCCCAGGACAATCAGAAAATCCTTCATGCTGTCACCAATATGAATTTCCCGGCTCCGGGTCCGAACAGCCTCGCTGGACACATGCACCATGACCAAACGGGGACGCGTGCCGTAAGGCAGTGGAACCTCTCGCCAAGTCCGCCCTGTCCAGAGCTTACCGGCTTCCAGCATCATACTGGCACCGCCGCTGGATCGCTCGAAAAACCGGCCGGGCGTGGCTTTTCGAGGCATGCCGACCTGACAAAGGATCGCATGCAGAAAGTCAGCCCGATCTGGGGCTTCCTGCATCATGGTGGCTCCTGCGGCCACTACACGCCGCGTCGTTGGGGACAAAGGCCGCATCTGCCCAAATAAGTCTAGAACTTCGCCATTGTCGGCAGGGAGAGTGTCCTCCTCCATCAGGAAGCCCGGCGTTCGCGGTCGATCGGCGCCACCTCCGGCTTTCCATGTTTAGCAAACAAATCGTTCAGCGCCTCGGCCATGAGGTTCTGAACGGTTGTCTTGCGCTCGACCGCGAGGCCGCGAAGCTGCCACGCCACATCCTCCGGGAAGTGGGCCGCGATTTGCTTCGTACCCATGCGGGTCTTTGCGGTGCGCCCTGACGCTTCCGGTGCGGCCTCTGTAGACAAAAACGCGGATGCCTCGGACCGGCGGGTGCTCCCGGCGGCAGCGGCGACGGCCGCTAAATTCGGCCGTTTGCTCATCGCGCCATCTCCTTTATCTGCATGTCGACAATTTGACATATCGTAACGTAGAGTTGTCTAATGTCTGACGCAGCTCTACCCTCCGGTTCGTACTCGGTGACTGTAAGCCCCGCCTGTGCCGCGTACTCGAAGGCGACCCTTTGGCCGATCTGAGCGGTGCAAACCGTAAAGCCCATCGCGGCAATCGCCTCGGCAGCCTGCTCATGCCTCGTCCCCTGGGCTGGGACCGCGTTTAAGATTACCAACGGGGGGCGTCTAGCTCGCCCGTGTAGAAGCTCTGCTGTCGCACGGAGTGTCTCCAAGTCAAGAATGGACGGCTTGCAGGGAATCAAAACCAGGTCGGCTGCCTTGGCAGCCTCGGCCGCCGCCTGCTCAACGCGTGCGGGCGTATCAACGATGGCGATATCGACCCCGGCCTGCTCGGCTTTTACCAATGCGGCAGCCAGACGCGCAGGCTGAGCATCCATAACCGTCGGCGCGTCCCGCGCACGACGATCACCCCACTTGCACGCGCTCGCCTGAGGATCGAGATCGATCACCAAGACGCTTTGGCCAGCCGCTTCGGCCGTGACGGCAAGCGACAAAGCCAACGTGGTCTTACCGGTGCCCCCTTTCTGCGCGATCATAGCCAACGTCAGCATAACGGTACCTCTGATTGTCGACACGTCTAGTTGCAGATTATATGACGTGTCGACTAGCAGACAAAATGATTCGCTTCTAGGGGCTACCGCACGATTTGTCAGAAACTGAACGCTCCGCAAAACCTTTGAAATTGTTTGTTTTTGGCTTAGCGCACAATTTTGAACCAACCGTGCGGCAACTCCTATTTAGGTAAAGCGAGCTGGACGCGAATGATGTCGTCGACTGCGGCTGTATCCGCTCTGGAAAGAACGCTGATCCGACTTTTTAGGCGTAGCTTATCGGCTGCCATGATCTGATCGGCCATAACCTTGCTCTCTTGGCCATTAACGGAAACGATTGCTTCTCCGGGATAAACCCGGCTGACATTGCTGGTCATTGGGATAACGACCACGCGCGCAAGATGCCGGTTGGCCGCGTCGTTGCTCACGATCACCGCGGGCCGTGTCTTGCGAATCTCGCTGCCTATCGAGGGATCGAACTCGACCCACCACACCTCACCGCGTTTCATCGGCTAAGTCGGCTATCAGTCCGTTGGTCCACGCTTGGGCTTCCATTTCGCGATCGGTGTCGGCCGCCATCGCTCGGTAGCCGTCATCCAGCGTCGTATCAAGGACATGCGGTTTTACTAGATTTTCAATGAACTGGCTCATGCGACGCTTGCCGACGGTGCGATAGAGCCCGTCATAGACAGCCTCATCGAGCGTGATTGTCATTCGCTTGTGCATAGGGGGCGCTCCAAATACGTTATACGTATAACGTATACCAAATGTCTATTCAACATTTCTAGAATGCCTGCGTTCTCATCGTGATAGCCTCGCAATCGTCGAAATCCCGACGTTGTAGCTCTGCGCCAGCTCCTTCAACGTCGCGCCCTCCGCCCGGCGCTGCCGGGCTTCATCCTGCTGCTGTGGGGTGAGGGCAGGGGGTCGGCCCATGTGCTGCCCGCGCGCCTTGGCCCGGCTCCGACCCTCAGCCGTCCGGGTGCGGATTAGATCGCGCTCCACGTCGGCCAGACCACCCAACACGGCCAGCATCAACCGGCCGGTGCTGGTGCCGGTATCGGCCCACGGCTCGGCTAGCGACCGGAACAGCGCGCCGGCGTCGGCGATCTGTTTGACGATCGCGAACAGGTCGAACGTCGAGCGCGCCAGGCGATCGATCCGCGTCACCGTCACCACGTCACCGGCCTGTGCGGCTGAGTGGAACAGAAAACCGG
>JAQTSI010000385.1 GCA_028711365.1 Methylococcaceae bacterium | reverse complement strand
TGGGATACCGATGGGAACCCGCCCGGGCGACCTCGATCCCGGCGTCGCCTGGTTTATGATGCTGACCGAGAAGCTCACTCTGAAACAATTCAGTAACCTCATCAATCATGAATCCGGTCTGCTCGGCGTGTCCGAGACCAGTTCCGACATGCACGATTTGCTTGAGCATGAGGCTGACGATGTGCGGGCGGCTGAGGCGGTTGCACTGTTTTGTTACCAGGCAAAGAAATGGGTCGGAGCATTCGCCGCGGCGCTGGGCGGGTTGGATACTCTGGTGTTCGCTGGCGGCATCGGGGAGAACGCGCCCGTAGTCCGCGCCCGGATCTGTGACGGATTGGGATTCTTGGGAATCGAGCTCGAAGAAAAATTAAATATGACGAATGCTGGTGTGATTTCTACTGAAACCAGCCGAGTCCCTGTTCGCGTCATTCATACGGACGAGGAATGGATGATCGCAACCACGGTCTGCCGCACGCTCGGACTTGGCATGACCAATGAAAAAAGGACAATAGGTCCACTATGAAGGAAGATGAACCCGTAACTAAAAATAGACCCCATGCGAAGCCTGATACGAAGGACGATCTGAAATCCCTGCCCTTGTCCGAAGTTGAGAAAAAATTAGGGTCGTCGCCGGATGGCCTCAGTCAAGCCGAAGCGCAGAAACGGCTGACCGAATATGGACCTAACGAGATTGAAGAAAAGAAAACCAATCCGTTCTTGAAATTCCTCAAGTATTTTTGGGGTCCCATCCCGTGGATGATTGAAGTGGCAGTAATTTTGTCGGGCGTGCTCAAGCACTGGCCGGATTTAGTCATCATTTTCCTCTTGCTTCTCGCTAACGCTGTGGTCGGATTCTGGGAGGAACGCCAGGCTGGCAACGCCATCGCTGCCCTGAAGGCCAAGCTGGCTATTAATGCTAGAGTGAAACGGGACGGGAAGTGGGTCAATCCGCCAGCGCGCGAGTTGGTGCCGGGTGATGTCATCCGTATGCGCCTGGGCGACATTGTGCCGGCGGATGCTCGGTTACTTGAGGGCGACCCGGTGGAGGTGGATCAGTCCGCGCTGACGGGAGAGTCTTTGCCCGCCACGCGCAAACCAGGCGAGGCGGTGTTTTCCGGTTCGATTATTCGCCGCGGTGAAATCGGCGCACTGGTCTATGCCACGGGTGCGAAAACCTACTTCGGCAAGACGGCCCAATTAGTGCAGGAGGCACACACCGTCAGCCATTTTCAAAAGGCGGTTTTGAAGATTGGCAAATATCTGATCATTCTCGCGGCGGCTCTGGTAGCGGTGATTATTACCTTCGCGATCATCCGTGGCGACCCGATCCTTACCACGTTGCAGTTCGCGTTGGTACTGACCGTAGCCTCGATTCCTGTGGCAATGCCGACGGTGTTGTCAGTGACAATGGCGGTCGGTGCGCGCCTGCTCGCCAAGCAAAAGGCGATTGTGACCAAGTTGGTGGCCATTGAGGAATTGGCGGGCGTAGATATACTGTGCGCGGACAAGACCGGCACCCTGACCCAAAACAAACTGACGCTGGGTGATCCGTTCAGCGTGAACAATATCCAAGCCGATCAAGTGATCCTCGATGGCGCGCTGGCCTCACGTGAGGATGATAACGACACGATTGACCTGGCGATCCTGGGCGGATTGAGAAACAAGGATCTGCTAAAGGGTTATGAGGTAGTTCATTTCCAGCCATTCGACCCGGTGCATAAACGCACCGAGGCCACGGTCAAAGCCAAAGACGGAAAGACTTTCAAGGTTACGAAAGGTGCCCCGCAGGTAATTTTGGCATTGTCGGCCAATGCCGCGCAAGTGAAGCCCGTTGCCGAGAAGTCCGTCAACGAATTTGCGGCGCGCGGCTTTCGTTCCTTGGGCGTGGCGCGGGCCGAGGGCGACGGATCATGGCAATTTGTCGGTGTGTTACCCCTGTTCGACCCGCCGCGCGAAGATGCCAAGGCCACCATCGCAACCGCGCTGGCCATGGGCGTAAAGATCAAGATGGTTACTGGCGATGCAATGGCCATCGCCAAAGAAACCGCCAAAAAGTTGAATATGGGAACCAATATCCTCGATGCAGGGAGCCTGGGTGACTCAAAGAAGCAAGAGTCTGTAGAAGTGGCCGAGTCCATAGAGAAGGCGGATGGCTTTGCACAGGTGTTCCCCGAACACAAGTTCCACATTGTGGATGTCCTGCAAAAACGTGGCCACATGGTTGGCATGACGGGCGATGGGGTGAACGATGCCCCCGCCCTGAAGAAAGCTGACTGCGGCATCGCTGTTTCGGACGCAACGGACGCGGCGCGCGCCGCTTCGTCTATCGTGCTGCTGATGCCTGGCCTCTCGGTGATTATTGACGCGATCAAGGAGAGCCGGCGAATTTTCCAGCGGATGAACAGCTACGCGATCTACCGCATTGCCGAAACGTTACGTGTGCTGTTATTCATGACGCTGGCGATCCTAGTCTTCAACTTCTATCCGGTTACCGCAGTGATGATCGTGATGTTGGCATTGCTCAACGACGGCGCCATTCTGTCCATCGCGTATGACAATGTTCATTACAAGGATAAGCCCGAGGCCTGGAACATGCGCCTAGTGCTGGGGATCTCCACGGTGCTGGGCGTCATCGGGGTCGTTTCTGCCTTCGGCTTGTTTTATTTGGGTGAGCGCGTATTTCACTTCGACGCTGCCCACGTTCAAACACTGATGTACCTGAAGCTGTCTGTAGCCGGACATCTGACGATCTTCCTCACGCGTACGCGTGGTCCCTTCTGGTCCATACGCCCCGCGCGGATTCTTTGGGTGGCTGTGTTCGGCACGCAAACCGTGGCGACCTTAATAGCGGTTTACGGGCTGTTTATGACACCCCTCGGTTGGGGTTGGGCAGGGTTCGTATGGGGATACGCGCTTGCGTGGTTCCTCGTAAATGACCGCGTGAAACTGCTCGCCTATCGGATTTTTGATCGCGCTGAAGCCAAGGTACCGGCCGATTTGACGCCGCAGATCGCCAAGCGTGCGTATGATCTATACGAGCGACGGGGCCGTCAGGATGGTGGAGCAGCTCAGGACTGGAATCAAGCGGAGCGAGAGATTCGGAAGGATGAGGCCAAGGCCAAGCCCGCTCAAGCCGAGCCCAAGCCTGAAGGTAAAAAATGACTAATTTCTTGAGGTGGGATCAATAATTTCATGTTAACACGAAACAACGTGAAAACCGGAATCAAAAGAAAATGACAATAACAAACAAGAAAGAAAAGATGACACGTGTTTTGGGTATTAAATCCTGAAAATACGAGGAGGAACATACCTTGAAAGCTAGAAATGTAACGAATGAGCCATTAACATCAGAATTGCTCGGGAAAATGGATGCCTATTGGCGTGCCGCCAATTATCTGTCGGTAGGCCAGATTTACCTCTACGACAACCCTTTGCTTCGGGAGCCGTTGAAGCTATCGCACGTGAAGCCTCTGGTGGTCGGACACTGGGGCACGACGCCGGGCCAGAACTTCATCTATGTGCATCTGAACCGGGTCATCAAAAAGTATGATTTGGATATGTTTTACGTTGCCGGCCCCGGCCACGGCGGCCCGGCGCTGGTGGGCAATACTTACCTCGAAGGCTCCTACAGTGAGATATATCCGGACATCAGCCAGGACGAAGCCGGGCTCAAGAAGCTGTTTATGCAATTTTCATGGCCTGGCGGCATTTCCAGCCATGTTGCACCGACAACACCAGGGTCGATTCACGAGGGTGGTGAGTTGGGGTACTCGCTCAGCCATGCCTTCGGGGCCGTTTTCGATAATCCCGGTCTGATCGTCGCCTGCGTTGTAGGTGACGGCGAAGCAGAAACCGGTCCGTTGGCGACCGCCTGGCAGTCCACC
>JAQTSI010000079.1 GCA_028711365.1 Methylococcaceae bacterium | reverse complement strand
CGGTTGCCACGATCCGCTCAACCAGTTGTCGGGGCGGATGGCAGGGGACATCGACAAAGGATCGGTCGAGGCCTAGGGTGGCCTCATCTGCTTGAGTTGCCATGCGATCAAGGAGATACCCGGCCACACCGGCAACGGCAATTACGTCTGGAATGACGAGTTCAAGGACAGCTACATCTTCTCGGGCGTGGCATCGGGCCCGGGCGCGAAGCTGCACGACACCTACCTCAAAGCCAATCCCGAACGGCACATGGCCGACATGCTCAAGCCCTTCTATCGCAAATCCGAGTATTGCGCCACCTGCCACAAGGTCGCGCTGGAACGGCCGGTGAACGACTATCGTTGGCTGCGCGGACAGAACGAGTACGACAATTGGCACAACAGCGGCGTGGCGTATAACGCCGCCCGCACCTTCTATCTGCCGCCCAAACCCCGCCAGTGCCAGGACTGCCACATGCCGCTGGTCGATGCCGTGCGCGGCGACCTCGCGGCGAAGAACGGCAAGGTGCGCTCGCATCGTTTCGCGGCGGCCAACACCGCCCTGCCTTGGCTGCGCGGCGACAAGAAGATGATCGACGAGACCGAGCAAGCCCTGCGCAACAAGGCGCTACGGCTGTTCATCGCCGGGGTTGCCGGGGTCGAGGGCGAGACCATCCCGCTGACCGACGGTGCACCCCATGAGATCGTCTCGGTGAATGATCACATCGAATTGCACGCCGTCGTCCGCAACCTGGGCGTAGGCCACACCTTCCCCGGCGGCACGAACGATTCGAACGAGGCATGGATCGAGGTCACCGCGGTGGGTGCGGGCGGAACCTATGCGGCGGGCCAACTGGACGGCAAGGGCCATGTCATCGAGAACACGCGGATCTTCAACGCCGTGCAGGTGGACCGTAACGGCAAGCGCATCGACAAGCGCAATGCCCATGAGATGGTTGCGCCCATCTATGTCGCGGTGATTCCGCCTAGCACCTCGGATCTCTCGCGCTATTCCATTCCGCTTGCGGAACTGGGCGATCTATCTTCGGGCGCGACGGTCAAGGTTCGCTTGCTGTGGCGGAAGTTCAACCGCACTTACAGCGAGTTCGCCTATTCGAGCAACGGCAAGGGCTTTGCGAAATTCGACGCCCCGCCCGACCTTCCCGTCACCGAGATCGCCGCCTTCACGCTGTCCGTCAAAAAGGAAGCTTGTCCTGAGCCATGCCGAGGGGCCTGTCCTGAGCCGTGTCGAGGGAGCGACCGCCTCATCGCGCAAGCGAGCCAGCCGGAGGGGGTCAAATCCGCCGATCTGCTGCACGATTACGCGATCGGTTTCCTGCGCCAGGGCGACTACAAGCTGGCTAAGAACGTGATCCGGGCCGTACTCGCCGCCGATCCTGCCTGTGCGAATTGTCTGAGGACCCAGGCGCGGGTCGAATTGGAGGAAGGCCAATTCAAGGCGGCGCGACAGACGCTGAGCGAGGCAGAGAAGTCGGCGCCGGCAGACCCGCAAAATGCCTGGTTATGGGCGCAACTTTTGCTTGAGGAAGGCGACTACCGCGCCGCCGAGGCCGCCGTGGACCAGGTGCTCGCGGCGTTCGCGGGGGATCGCATGGCGATCAAGCTGAAGGCTCGGGTCGCCTATCTCGACGGACGCTTCAAGGACTCGCTCGCCGCACTCGAGAAGGCACTGGCCATCGACCCGGAGGATTCCACCGCCTATTACTACGCGATGCTGGCGCATCGGGCGCTAGGCGATACCGAGCAGGAGAAGAAGGCGGAAGCCGCCTACCGCTATCACAAGGCGGACGATTCGGCCCAACAGTCGACCCTGGCGTTCCGCCAATCCGAAGACCAGGCCAATTTCGCGGCCCAGAAGATCAAGGTGTTCACGCTCCAATGAAAAAATCCCCTAGGCGGCAAGCCGCCCCTTCGTGTTTCCATGCTTCGTCATGGCTCGGGACAAGCCCTTCGGCCTGGCTAAGACCCGGCATCGCGGCGCTTTTGATCTTGGGCGGCTGCTCGGAAAAAGACAAGGTTGAAGAAAAGAAACCCCTGCCTCCGGCCTATACCCAGGCCGCCGCACCCGAGCCGCCGAAAGCCCCCGAGCCCGCGTTCATGGTGGCCGAGAAGGCGTCCGACCACGGCATCGACTTCGTTCACCAAACCGGCGCGGTCGGCAAGAAGCTGATGCCCGAGACCATGGGGCCGGGCTGCGCCCTGTTCGATTACGACGGAGACGGCCGGCTCGATGCGCTGTTGCCGGACGGCGGTCCCTTGGACCAGGTTCAGGTCAAACCCCGAGCGGAACCGCGGCCGCAAGACAAGAAGAAGGCAAAGGGGAAATCCAGCCCCGGCCAGGGCGGCCACCCCATCGCCAGGCTATACCGCAACGAGGGCGAGCGCTTCAAGGAAGTCACCGCCGCCGCCGGCCTGGGGGCGGTTTCCGGCTACGGCATGGGCGTCGCCGCCGCCGACTACGACGCGGATGGCGATGAGGATGTGATCGTGACGACGGTCACCGGCTTCCACCTGTTGCGCAATGACGCCGGTGTCTTTACCGAGGTGACGGCGACTGCGGGACTGAAGAGCGGCGCGCCCGGATGGGCGACCTCCGCCGCCTGGCTGGATGCGGACCATGACGGGCGGCTGGACCTCTTCGTCGCCTACTATGTGCAATGGAGCCCGCAGACCGACGTGTTCACGACCCTGGACGGCACTAACAAGTCCTATGCGACCCCCAAGGTCTACCAGGGACTGCAAAACCGCTTATACCGCAACCTCGGCAATGGCCGCTTCGCCGATGTCAGCGCCACGGCGGGGCTGGCTTCCGGCGAGAACAAGGCGCTCGGAGTGGTCGTGTTCGATGCCAACGACGACAAATTCCCCGATCTATTCGTCTCCAACGACACGGTCGCCAACAAGCTCTACCTCAACGACGGCAAGGGCAATTTCACCGATGCGGCGCTGACCGTCGGAGTCGGTTTCGACGAGTCGGGCGAGGCGCGGGCAGGCATGGGCGTGGATGCCGGCGAGTCCGTGGACGGGGCGCCTTCCATCATCGTCGGTAATTTCAGCGACGAGCCCGTCTCGCTCTATGAGCGGGCGGCCGGCGGGAAGGTGTTCGTGGATGCGGCGCAGAAGCGGGGGATCGCGACCGAGACCCTGCCCAGGCTGACCTTCGGCGCCCGCCTCGCCGATCTCAACCATGACGGGCGCGACGACCTGATTCTGGCGAACGGCCATATCGAGCCGGATATCCAGAAGGTGCAAAGCGCCGTGTCGTACCGCCAGCCGGTCGATGTGTTCGTGGCCCAGGAGGGCGGAAGGTTCCAAAGTCTGGCCAAGCTGACCGGAGCGCCGGTCAGCGAGCCGGTCGTCGGGCGCTGTCTGGCGGTGGGCGATATCGACGGCGACGGCGACTTGGACGGGCTGGTGTCGGTCAACGGCGGGGCGCCCTTGATCTTGCGCAACACGACCGGCGGAGCGCGCTCGGTGTCGATCGACTTGCGCCATCCTCAGACCGGCAATCTCGAGGCGCTGGGGGCGGAAGTCACGCTCGGCGGCGCGGGCTGGACCCGGCGCGAGACCGTGCGGGCGCGCGGCTCCTACCTGGGGCATAGCCCTTATACCTTGCACTTCGGCGTCCCTCCCCGCGCCGGGGACAAGATCGACGTGAAGGTGTACTGGCCGGACGGATCCGTCGAGGAGCGGGGAACGGTGCCCGTCGGGGGCCGCTACCGCATCGTGCGAGGCGGGGAGCTAACCACCATCAACCAGAAGGTGAACGATCATGAGCTTCAACAAAAATAGACATTCGGCTTGTGCGGTGCTGGTCGCGGGGAGCCTCTTCGCCGCCGGCAGCGCCGAGGCATTCACCGTGTACAGCACCAAGGACAGCTATATGGGCGCCGGCACATTCTATGGGCCGGGAAAACTTCCGGATGCGCCGCTGTTCGACGTGACGATTCGCAATGTGGCCTTTACCTCAGCCACGACCTTCGTGACGCCGTTTTTCAACAATGGCGGGGAAGCGCCGAATGTGCCGGGAGAGGTCGCCACCTCCGACAAGCCGGACGGTTATTTCAGCGACGGGAAAACCCCGATCAACGAGAATGCCGAGGTCGGGCCGTTCGAGCTGAACGGCGCCAAGGTGCTGGTCGGCATCGGCGGCGGCGGCGCGCACCAGGGCGAGCAGATCTCGGTGCTGCTGGACCGCCACACCATGATCATGACCATGGACATCGTCTTCGATATGGGGATAGGCGCGGCGGGGGTCGTCGCGGCGCCGTTCTACGGCACGACGCAGGAGGCGACTCTGCCGCCGTCGATCCAGACCCAAATGGGGATCGAGGGCGGTATCGATCGCGCCGGCCCCTTGAAATCGGGCGATAAAATCCACGGGCGGCTCGGCGACTTCAATGGCGACGGCATGCTGGACGGGGCGATCGTCGTGACCGGCAACATGCCGCTGACCTCCGTCTTCATGCCGGGGGCGCCTTACGCATTGATACGCTATTTCGACACCGACATGCCCTACGCCGGGGCAGTGGCCGGGAAGCTGCCCGGCACCGCGGCGGATCGGCAAAAGACGGCGGATCGCAGCAACCATCCCTTCCCGGCTGCGGAAGCCCAACTGGTACAGCAAAAACCTGTCCTGAGCTCTGCCGAGATATCGAAGCACGAAGGAACTGGTGGAGGCGGCAAATGAAAGCATGCAACTCCCACTCCCCTGGGGACAATATTGTTGACTTAAGCCGTCATACCGGCAGGGATCGCCGGTATCCAGTCGACAGGGACGTTACTTCGCAAGTCATCCCGAGCATCTGGATTCCGGCGATCCCTGCCGGAACGACGAGCAAAAGCACTAATTCAACAATATTGTCCCCTGGGGAGAGGGCCAGGGTGAGGGCCTTCCTGCTCGGGGGCCTGCTTCTGGCGGGCTGCGCGCCTGCTTCCTGGGCGGCGAATCTGTGGAGCATCCCGACTTCGTACCTGGGCACCGGCTATTTCTTCGGACCAGGCGCCTACATGACGCCCACGCCGCTGTTTCCGGTGATGATCCGCAACATGGCGTTCACCTCCACGCAGAACTTCGTGACGCCGTTCTGGAACAACGGCGCCGAAGAGCCCAACGTGAAAAGCGAAAAGGACTTTCCCCCGGTGGACGGCCTGCTGTCCGATGGAACCAGGATCAACGAGAACGTCGATCTCGGCACCTTCACGCTGGCCGGCACGCGTTTCCTGCCCGCCGTGGGCGAGGGCGGGGAATTTTTCGGCCAGCAGCAGGCGATGACGTCGGCCGACGGCAATGTGACCATGGTGATGGATCTCGTGCTGGATCTCGGCATCGGGCCGAAGGGCGTCATCCGCCTTCCCTTCCATGGCACCACCGGCACCCTCGCCATTCCAGGCCCATTGACGAATCCCCAAGGCGCTTCCGGGGCCAGTCAAGCCGGTCCCTTGAAGACGGGCGAGACCATTTCCGGGCGGATCGGCGATTTCAACGGCGACGGCTTCATCGACGGCACCCTGGTCGCGGTCGGCGTGATGCCGTTGACCTCGCCAGTCTATCCCGGCCAGCCCTTCGCGATGTCCAGAAACTTCGAGACCGACATTCCCATCGACGGGGCGGTCTACGGCTCGCCGGGGGCGACGAACAAGGCCTATGGCCTGGCTCCCGGCGATGGATTCGTGAAGGGCTCGAAGCGATGAGCCTGCTTTCGTCCGAAACCTTTGCCTTCTTGGACGAACTCTCCTGCCCTCGCGACAAGTCCTGGTTCGAAGCGAATCGGGCCCGCTACGAGGCGCACCTGCTCGGACCGATGCGGGCTCTGGTGTCGGCCATCGGACCCGGCTTGCAGGCGCAGATCCCGGATCTGGAATGCCGACCGCAGGTCAACAAGTCGCTGACGCGCATCAACCGGGATATGCGCTTCGCGCGCGGGCAGAGCCCTTACAAGGATCACATGCTGGCGCTGTTCTACCGGCAGGGGCGTAAGAAGGAGGACCCGCAACTATTCGTCGGCGTCCAGCCGATGGGAGTCTGGGCGGGTTTGTACCTGTCCCCCGCCCTTCTCGCCGCCGGCTCGCCGATGGGGAACGCGGTGTCCGCCTGCCCGGACGCGGTCGTGGCGCTGGGCAAGGGTTTGGGACTGGGCGGCGATCTGAGCCTGAGCAGTTGCAGCTGCTATGGCGCAGTGGAGAAGAGCATGAACGGCGAAGAGGCCGGACATTATCTGACCGGATCGCATCTGTGCGCGATGCGGACGTTCACCGTGGGCGAGGTCGTGGCCGACCCGGACGGCTTCGTCGAGACGGCGGACGAAATCTTAGGCCGCCTGATTCCTTTGTGGAAAGCGTATCTGCACGGGTTGTAGATGCGTGGTTCCCGTAGCCGACATGTTGTCTGTCGTTCCATTTTAGTTTTCTCAATTTGGAGGTTGTAAATGCGCGTTTTCCTTTTGTTTGCCCTGTTTCTCGGCTTCTCGCCATCATTCGAAGTCGGCGCCGCCGAACCCGACGCCATGGCGATTTTGAAAGCCATTCACCTGCGCGAACGCGGCAAGGACGTGGTGTGGGATCTCACCATCGATCTGACTGACCGCAGCGGAGACACTCGTCAGCGCACCGGCAAGATTTTCCGGCGCACCCTCGACGGAGGAAGGAGTGAGCAGGTCACGGTGTTCCTCAGTCCCGCCAATATCCGCCACACCGCCTTGCTGAAGGTGGAGGCGGAAGATGCCGCCGATTACATGTGGTTGTACCTGCCCGCTTTGAAAGTCACCAAGCGGGTGCCGCCTGCCGAACGCGGCGATAAATTCGTCGGCACCGATTTCACCATGGAAGACGTCAACCTGGGTTTCGAGTACCAGGACTATAACGGCACCGTGCTGGAAACGAAAACCGAAGAGGGGCACCCGCTCGCCCTCATGCGTATCGAGCCAAAGACCGCCGAACTCAAGCGCGACCTCGGATTCGACACCTCGACCGCCAAGGTCAGGACGGATCAGGCCATCATCGTCGACCAGCATTTTTATAAAGGCGATAGGGAAATTCGCCACAACGAAGCCTTGGACATCCGCCTGATCAACGGCGTCCTGACGCCGATGGATCTGCGCTCGCACGACTTGGTGAACGATCACCGGACGGTGTTGAAGGTGCAAACCGCCACCTACAACTCCGGCGTCCCCGCCTCGTACTTCGGGGAGGAGGCATTGGCGCGCGAGATGTACCATTGACGAGGCGCTGGCTGCTGCTGTCTCTGGCCGCGCTGGCTATCGGCAACGCTTGGGGCACGCCGAAGCTGCTGTATCGCTCGCTGGAGGCGGAAGCGGCGACCGAGTACCAGACCGGGGACGGCCAGTTCGGCCCCGGTTTCGTCAGGTTGATCGCCAGGGCCGAACTGGCGCTGACCGACAGGTTGACCGGGAAGCTGGTGGCCAGTCCTTGCGCCGGGCCTTACCGCATGCAGCCTGAGGGCGTGACCCAATGCACTACCGAGCGTTTACTGGAGGAGCTCACCCTCGGTGGAGCCTACAGCGGCTTCGACTTCTCCCTGGGCCGGCAAGTCATCACCCAAGGCAACACCGAGGGTTTCATCCTGCTGGATCGCTACAATGGACGCGACTTTTGCCGGTTTGCCCGGGTCGATGTGCAAAACAAATTGCCGAACTGGATCGCCCGCGGACGGGCTTCCCTGAACGGTGATGCGAGTTTGTCCCTGACCTTCGCCCCCTACTCGGGGCAATCGCGCCTGCCGCGCCAGGGCAGTTATTGCGACGACGAATTCCACGATGCCGGCCGATTTGCCAACCTGCATGACCCGGAAAACGACAGCCTTTCCGCATGGGCGGGCGGCGCCGAGTTGGCCGTCAGCCGCGACCGCTGGAGTGCGACGCTGAATGTGATGTCCACCCAGGAGGATTCGTTCGTGCTCAAGACCCTGCCGCGGCTGGAAAAGACCAGACCCAGGACGCTCTGGCTGGGCGGCACGGCCTCGACGACGCTCGGCGGGATCGTCTTGCGCGGCGAGTTTGCGTTCTCGCCCGAGCGGGAATTCACCCTCCTGCCGCAGGCGCTGGGCGGTCTGTTGCGGCAAGGCATCGGCACCGACGGCGTCGACAAGCGCTGGAACCTGCTCGCCTCCGTCGGCCTGGAAGCCCGCCATGACGACTGGTACTGGGCTTTGCAATATTTCCTTGATCATGCGGAAGGCGGGCCGGCGCTGGTGCGGGATGCGGACTCGTCGCACATGATGTCGCTGCGGACGCGGAAGACATTCGCCAATGAGACCATCGCTTTCGACAGCTTCGCGATCGTTGACATGGATTACAGCGATCTGGCGCTGCGCGCCTCGCTGTCCTACGACATCGATGAAGACACCGCCGTCACCCTGGGCGGCACGGCCTACGCCAGCATGGGCAGGAACGCCGGCTTGTTCGGCCACTATGTCGGGCGGGAAAGCCTGTTTTTGAAACTCCGAAGAACCCTGTTCTGAGGAATCGCGCTTTTCATCGGCGCAGGCCAAACCACTATTTTGCGGGGAGACAATGACTCATATCCTGAAGCTCATTACAGCGCATCCGAAAGCGACGTTCGGGGCCATGCTGCTATTGGTGGCGGCTTGCATTCCGGGCCTGCTGCAAGTCCGGGCGGACACCTCGATCTCGTCCTTCATCCCGCGCGGGCACGAATCCTATGAGCAAAAGCTGGCGATCCAGCGCATTTACCACATCAACGACCCGCTGTTCGTCGATGTTTACGACCGACGCAGCGGCGACATCTTCACACCGGAGGGACTCAAGGCCGTCAGGTCAATCAGCCGCTTCGTGGAAGAACTGCCCGGCATCCGGCCCGGTTCGGTGCGTTCGCTCGATACCTTCGACGATATCCGCGGTTCGGCAGGCGGATTCGATGTCGAGCCCTTCCTGCAGACCATGCCTGCGACGATCGAACACGCGCAGGCGGTCAGGGAGCGCGTCAAGGCTTTCCCCTTGAACGACGGGCTGATCGTGTCGCAAGACGGCAAACGCGCCGGAGTGGTGGCCGACTTCGAAGAGAACGCCGACGTGTTGTCGGTGTTCGCGGCGCTGGAAAAACGGCGCGAACGGATGGACCAGGCCGGTGACTATGGCATCAAACTCAGCGGCCCGCCCATCGTGACCGGCACCTTGAATGTCTATCTGAACCAGGATGCGCTCAAGCTAGACCCGGTGTCGGCGGGACTGACCTCCTTGCTGCTGTTTCTGGCACTGCGCTCGCTGGCCGGAGTGCTGCTGCCGTTATCGGTCATGCTGCCCGCCATCGCCGTAGCCTTCGCGTCGATGTCGCTGTTGGATTTTCACTTCACGCCCTTTTCCAATGCCATTCCGGTCGTCATCCTGGCGACCAGCATCGCCGATTCCGTCCACTTCTTGAGCGGCTATTTCGACCGCCGTTTGCGCCAGAGCGAACTGGATGCGAAAGGCGCCGTGGCGCAGACCTTCGCCGAGATGTGGCAACCCATCGTAGTGACCTCGGTGACGACCGCCGCCGGTTTTCTGATGCTGATCCAAGGCTCGCCGATGATCCCGGTACAACAATTCGGAATCACGGTGGCCATCGGGGTGATGGCCGCGATGGTGTTGTCGTTGACCGCGCTACCCGCCGCCATCGTGTTGTTCGACACCAAGCCGAGCGCGGCTTACGCCCGTTTATACGCCGCTCGCAGCGCCGATGGCGTCAGCGGCTGGGATCGACTGGTGGCGCGCATCACCGGGCCGGTCATCGAAAACCGCGGCGTGGCGGGCGGCTTTCTGCTGATCGTCGCCGTGCTGGGGCTGGCCGGCAGCTTTCGGCTGTACGCCGACTATGAACCCGTGACTTTCTTTCCCAGAGACAGCAATGTCTACCAGGATTTTTACTCCTTGCGCGATGATTATCTGGGCCTGAATCTGGTCGAGGTGGACATCGACACCGGCGTGGATGACGGGGTTTACTCACCGTATTTCCTCAAGCGGCTGGAAAAACTGCAAAACCGCATCGAAGCCTGGCCGCAGGTCGGCGGCACGATCTCGATCGCCGATTACCTGAAGAAGATGAATCAGGCGTTCAACGCCGACAAGCCGGAGTTCTACCGGATTTCCGACAACGCCGACGCCAATGCGCAATTCTTCCTGCTCTACAACCTGTCCGGCGATCCCCGGCGGTTTGACGAGGTGACCGACGGCGGGCGGCGGCGGGCGAACCTGCGCGTGTTCCTGAAAGCGGGAAATTATGCGCAGAGCGGGGACTTCGTGCGCTGGCTGGAGGACGAAACGAAATCGACGTTCCAGGACGCGAAAGTGACTTTGGGCGGGGAGACCAACGTCATCCACCACTGGATGTCCGGGGTCGGGAGTGATGTCGGCTGGTCGATCTTCCTCTCCGGGCTGTGCATGTACTTGATCGGCGCGGCTTTCCTGCGCTCCTGGATCGGCGCCTTGCTGCTGCTGGCGCCTATCGGTATCGGCCTACTGCTGACCTATGCCTTCATCGGCGCATCCGGCGTGCCGGTCGGGCTGGGCACGAGTTCGTTCGCGGCCATCGCCATGGGGGTGGGCGTCGATTTCGCCATCCATTATCTGTGGCGCTATCGCGACGAGCGCAGGAACGGCCTGGAGCATGTCGCGGCGACCCGGCGGGTCATGGAGGATGTCGGCAAAGCGATCCTATTCAATGGTTTCATCGTGGTCGGCGGATTCTCGGTGCTGATCCTCGCCACGACCACACCGCCGCAGCAAGTCGGGGAGTATGTCGCCATCAGCGTGGCGGCCAGCCTGGCGACAACGTTCCTGGTTTTGAGCGTGGCGACGCGCTGGTGGTGGGCGGCGCGACCTAAATCGCTCAGCACAGGATGATAGTCAGACGGTAGGCAGTGGACGCAAGCGTGATTATCAAATAGCCGATGCCGGAAATGACCGATGAACAAGAGAAACTTTGGAGTGGTTTCTGGTTTAGTAGCAGGGGTTAAACGCATCCATTTCATTCCACATAATAACGGAAAATATACAATGAGGGCTATAATCTTAAACGGGGGCGGGCATGATGATGTCGATCTGCTCAATATACAGAACCTTATCTGTGATGAGCTGGGCGGTATGGGGTGGGAGTATGAGCCACTTGTACTTCATAAAATTAGGTTTGCCAGTTGCATGGGCGGGTTTGGCTGTTTTGTGAAACAACCGGGGGTTTGTACCATTAAAGATAGAGGACGCGATATTGCGAGAGCATTTATTAATAGCGACATGGTTATTCTATTATCGCCGGTAACATTCGGTGGATATTCGGCATTGCTCAAAAAAGCCCTTGAGCGCCTTATCGGTCTCACGAGTCCGTTTATTATTGAAACAAAAGGTGAGTTTCAGCACAAGAAAAGGTACCAGAAGTATCCCGCACTGGCAGCTATCGGCGTGCTTGACAAAGAAGATGAGGAAGCCAGACACATATTCAAAACGCTAGTCAGTCGAAATGCGCTCAATATTCTTTCGCCCAGCAGCGCAAGCGAGGTTATCATCAGAAATGAAGATATGGAAGTCGCCATGGCTAAAATCCGGGGAATATTTTCAATGGCAGGGGGGAAGTAATGAGACGGGTTCTATTTCTAATCGGTAGCCAAAAACCAAAACCGTCTGAGAGCACATCCGCATCACTCGCAAATTATCTTGTCCGCCAGTTGGAATCACGGAATTGTGTGACGCAAACAATGTTTATCACGAGCAACAGCTTGAAAGACAATCGCGTCGAAGAATTTCTCTCTACCATAGACAATGCTGATATTATTGTCCTGGCTTCTCCGATGTATGTGGATTCACTTCCATATCAGGTAATAGCGGCATTGGAAATAATTGCCAATCATCGCAATAGTCTTGCCAGTCGGCCTGATCAGGTATTTATGTGCGTCATAAACGGCGCCATACCAGGACCCCATCGCTTCGATACTGTGCTTGCCATTTGCCGTAAATTTTGCGCGGAGGTTGGATTTGAATGGATAGGCGGCCTTGCTCTCGGAGGTGGGGAAGCCATAGGCGGGAAACCTCTGGACGATCTCAAATTCGTTGCTCGAAACGTGAGAAAAAGCCTTATTCTTACTGCAGAGGATATAGCAAACGGAAAGCCAATCTCGCAGCGGGCAATAACGCTGATGGAAAAACCTCCAATACCGGTATTTATATATCGGCTAATCGCGGAGTTACATTTTAGAAAGCGAGCTATACAGAACAATGTATATAGGAATATGGGTGACTCTCCGTACCAATGAATATCAAAAGCGGCTATGCCGGCAATTTCACCTCGCTGGCGGCGCGCGGCGCGACCAAAAACCTTAACGAAGAAGGTCGTACAGGGCTGAAATTAACAAACCAAAGCCGGATTGGTTTCGAGCAAGTTCTAGCCATTGGTGTTCGTGCATGGCAACGAAGCATGACAGGGTTTGCAACCTTGCTACACATGTTTCGTGCGTCGGCGCAGCCTTCAAACGTTCCGTCCGTGGTTGCAAACCCCGGCTGGCTTAAAAGCGCTGCGCATCGCCTCGTCAAATCGAGCGGCTTGATGCCGGCGATGGCTATGGCCGTCATGGGCTGGGGATTGCCGGTCGGACCCGCCGCTTGCGTCGAAGAAGCTCCGCCCTGGGGGAGGATCGATGACCAACTGCGCATCACCGGCGAGTTGCGCGGACGCTACGAAGCCTGGAATTATTTCCAGCCGAAGCCGGCGGTGAACGATCGCAACGACTACGATTTCTGGGCGCTACGCGCCCGGCTCGGCGTCCTGCTGACCACGCCCTATCTCGACGGCTACGTGCAGGGGGAATACACCGGCCTGTATGGTCTTCCCACTGATGCCGTTGCGGTTCCGGGGGGCCCCTTGGGACTGGGCGCCGCCTATTACACCGAGAACCGCGAAGACTCGCCTGGCGATGTGCATCTGAAGCAGGTCTATGTGAACTTCAAATCCGATCCGGCGGGATTGCCGGGGATATCCCTGAAAGTCGGACGGTTTGAAATCAGGGAAGGCCTCGAATATACCACCGGTGACGCCAAGTTTGACGGGCTCAAGACCACGCGCGCCTCGCAACGCCTGCTCGGCCCCTTCGACTTCACCCAGGCGACCCGGAATTTCGATGGATTTTCCGTCGTCTATGACCGGCCCGCACTCAATCTGAGCTTGAGCGGCGCGCATCCGACCCAAGGCGGTTTCAACATCCATGCCCAGGATGAGATCAGCCATATCGACCTGTTCTATGCCGCCTTGACCGGCAAGAAGGATGCTTGGCTGCCCGGCGCCGAAGCCCGGCTGTTCTATCTGTACTACGGTGACGACCGCAATACCCAGGCAGTGGATAACCGCCCCCTTGCCCATCGGCCTAGGCTTAACCGGAAAGATCTGAAAATCCATACCATCGGCACCCATTGGCTGGCCGTCCGCCAGTGGGGAACCGGCGTCGCCGACGGGCTCTTGTGGGGCGCCTACCAGTTCGGCGAGTGGACCAACCTGGATCAACAGGCTTGGGCCGTGGACGCCGAAGTCGGCTATCAATGGAGCGAGTTTCCGCTCAAACCCTGGCTGCGGGCCTGTTATTTCCGCAGTTCGGGCGACGGCAACCCGAGGGACGGCCGGCACGAAACCTTTTTTCAGGTTCTGCCCACCGTGCGCCAGTATGCCAAATTCCCGTTTTTCAATCTGATGAATATCCAGGATGTGTTTGCCCAGTTGAGCGTGGTGCCAACCCCGACGACCAAGGTCGGCATCGACATTCATCATCTGTCGCTGTCATCGTCGGGCGATTTGTTTTATGGTGGCGCCGGGGCGACTTCGCGGGCCGGTTCGTTCGGCTATCAGGGGCGCCCGTCGGGTGGCGGTAGCCATGTGGGCGAGTTGGTGGACCTGAGTTTTTCCCATACGCTCACTCGGGAACTGTCATGGAACTTGTATTATGGCCATGCCTTTGGTGGAAACGTCATCCAAAGCGTGTACCGGGCTCAAAAAGACGCGAATTTTGCTTTCGCGGAATTCAACCTGGTTTTTTGATCACCCCGCGATAAAAAAGAACATGAGGATGATTTCTGGGTTATTGGGGATGGCTCTCGCCTATGCCTTCTCGCAACCGGTGCTGGCCGATGATCTTCCGCCGCTTGATCCCGGTGTAAAGCCGAAAGAGGCTCACGAATGGGTGGACCCGATGAAGCTCGGCGGTTCGGAGTATTGCGGTCATTGCCATACCGATATTTTTCATCAGTGGAACGCCTCGACTCATCACTTCTCGTCCTTCAACAACCCCGTCTATCGCAAGGTCGTCACCCGCACGATAGAGCGCAAAGGGCAGCCCACCTTTGCCTTCTGCGCCAACTGCCATGACCCCATCCTGAAGAGTTCGGGTGAGACCGATAAGCTGGATGCCGACAACTGGAAGGCCAATGCGGGGATCACCTGCCTGTCCTGTCACCGCATCATGGAGATCGGCGCAGGCAACGGCGATTACCGTATCGCCGAGCCGACCCTGCATCCCTTCGCCCTCAGCGACAATCCGACGCTGGCGAAAGCCCACAAGACGATGATCGAACTCACCCCCTGGTTGCACCGCCGTGTTTTGACCAAGCCCTTTTACGGCAACCCGGAATACTGCGCCGCCTGCCATAGCCTCACCGTGCCTTCATCGATCAACGGCCTCGCCCCTATATCGCTCACCGACGAGTTCGGTCAATTGCACCGCCGTCACCAAAACGTCCACGGGGAAGATTTGCCGGGCCGCTGTATCGACTGCCACATGCCCGAAGTGCCCTCCAACGATCCCGCCGCCAAGGACGGGCTGATTCGTAGCCACCGCTTCGCCGGCTCCAACACCGCGTTGCCGACGTTCAACCGGGACTTGGACCAGCGCGAGGTGGTCGAAACCTTCCTGTCTTCCGGTATCGTCGCCTTGCGCGTCGCCGGAGTGCGCACCCGTCCTGAAGACCCGTTTCGGTCCGGCGAGGAAGTGCCCGCTCAGGCCGGCGATCACGTCGAGATCGCCTTGGAGGTCCGCAACGTCCGTGCCGGCCACCAGTTTCCTACCGGCACGGTCGACTCCAACGAGGCCTGGCTGTCGACCATCGTCACCGATGCCAACGCGCGCGCTTTGGTCACGCTAGGGCAGATCGATGAGCAAGGGCTCGTGCCGGCGGACGCCATCCGCTTCGGCACCCGCTTCGTCGACGCCGCCGGCAACTTCACCGACCGCCGCAATACGACCAGCGACGCGGTGTCCATCGCCGAGGATAGCGTGATTCCCATTCGGGGCAGCCGCACGGTTTTCGTCGGTTTCACCATTCCGGCCAATGCCGCGTCCCCTTTTACTGCCTTGTTCACATTGAATTGGCGCAAATACAGCCCGGCGTTCATCGCCTGGGTGTTCGACGGACGTGACACCCCCCCTTTGCCGGTCACCCCCCTGGCCAGTCTTCGCCTGACTTTACCGGCGACCACCAGCATCAACCGCAACTAGAGACACACGATGACCCGAAAATCCCTGCTGATCCTCTCGCTCGCCGCGACGCCGGTGCTCGCCGGCAATTGGAACGTGCCGATCGTCGCCCGCAGCCTCGATAATCCCGTTCCCATCAATGATGAGACGATACGCAACGCCGCGGACCTCTATTCGCGGCAATGCGTTTCCTGCCACGGCAGGGAGGGCCGGGGCGACGGGACGGAAGAAAAAGTCGATTATTCCTTGCAGAGCATCCTGGCGACTCCGACCCAACCCGGCAACCAGCCCCTCACCGACGGCGAGCTTTACTGGAAGATCACCCATGGCGTCGGCAAGATGCCCTCTTTCGCCGGAAAGCTCACCGATGAGGAACGCTGGCTGATGGTCAACCACATGCGCCGCTTGCCTCCGGACCCGAAATAAGCCCGCGGAGTGCAGCGGAATGCGGGTTTGTCGGTTCCGTTCCTCCCGAATTGCGCTAGGCTTCCCCCGGATTGCGCTACGCTTCATCCGGGTTACGGCCTTAGCGCTCCTGGCGGGTCTGTGCGCGACCGACGCCGGGGCGGTTAGCATCCGGGGATTCACCGATGTCACCGCGCAATCGGGTATCACTTTCCGCCATGTCAACGGCGCATTCGTCAGGGCCGACGGCACCGAATCCCGTTACATGCCCGAGACCATGAGCTCAGGGGTCGTGGTGTTCGACTACGACGGGGACGGCGATCAAGACATCCTATTCGTCAATGGCAGTTATTTCCAACCCG
>JAQTSI010000078.1 GCA_028711365.1 Methylococcaceae bacterium | reverse complement strand
CTTCCGATCTTTGTTCACGAGTCTGGAAGGGATGTTGGATCGGTATGAAACCAAGTTGGAATCGATTTACAGCCGTTATGAAACCGGGTCCAAGGGTAACCCGATCTATGCGCAAGGCGATTTCGTACAATCCAGCCAACGCTTTCCCCATCCGGATTACCCTGGACTCCTGAGGGTCGATCTGGTCAAACATGAAGAAGCCGGCGCCCACGCAGCCCCAAGCTGCGGTCAGACCTGGGGGGAGTGGCTTGCGCCATCGGACGCCGACGCTATGGCGCCCTCGCTGCTGATCTGGCACGTGCCGCTGTGCCCCGAAGGATTGACTACCGAAGCTACAACCCGTGAGATAGCCGAAGCGCGATTCGACATTAAGCAATTATTCGATCATGTGTTCGGTCAAATTCGACTCGGTAAGATCAAGGCCAGGGTTTATCTGGACGGCATAGAAACGACCGAACGTTTTCACCGATTCGAACCCAAACCTGTCTACGCCAGCGTAGCCGATGGGAATACAGGGCGCGGCGAATTTTCGTCGGAAAAGGAACTGCCTTTCGCCGGCATGGTAGCACGCGTCCTTCTCACCGAGCAGCCTTCCATCTGGACCACTCATGGGCCGGGCATCGCGGGTGCGGGCTCGGTTTACCTGCTCATTCTGTCGCTGGTCCGGACCCTGCGGAATCATCACGAGCGACTGCGGCAAGATCACGAGCGGACTCTTGCAAGCTACGAGCGGGGCGAGGCAGTCGCCTTTATCGTTCATGAACTGGCCACTCCCATGCAAGGCATCATCGGCTGCCTGGAAGCCTCGCTGCTGTGCCGGGAAAGCGGCCAGCCAGCCGTGGAAATTCTGCAGCGGGATTTGAAACAGGCCCACGTCAACGCTTTGCGTGCCTGCGATTTTCTCGACGAAATCCGCGGCCAGATCGGACGCGGCAAGTCCGCTCAATCCCTCCGGACTGTCGAAATCGCCGATCTCCTTCACCGAGTGGCCGGCATGGCCGGTTTCGATTCCCGCTTCCAGGGGCTGGCGCTGGCGGTTTCGGCCATCGATCCCGGATTACGGGTACACGCCAACCACATTGCCCTGGAAATGGTATTGCTCAACCTGTTGCGCAACTCGGCGGAAGCCATCCGCGATGCCGGCCAAGGCAGTTCCATCAATCTGGAGGCCTGGCTGGCGGAAGCTTGGGTCATGATGCGCGTCGCCGACGATGGTCCGGGTTTGAGCCGGCCGGACGAGTTGTTTCTACCGCTCAAAAGCACCAAGGCTTACGGTACGGGGTTGGGGTTGATTTATTGCAAGCGCAGGGTGGAACTCCTCGGCGGTTCCATCACCGGCGGCAACCGCCCCGAAGGCGGGGCCAGCTTTGAAATCAGGCTGCCGCGGGTTGCCGTCTGAAATCCAGGCGTTTGTTATCATTCATCGGGACGACAAGCGGGGACCAATCCTGTCTGGCCGGGGGGCTGTGGCTTGAGCAGAAAAGTATGTGTTCCGGATTCAGGCTTGCCGGCATGGACCAAGATCCAGCCCGCATCGTTGATGGCGACTGCATCAGTCAGTTCCCATCCTTCCGGCTTGCCGATGGTCAGGCAGTTCAAATCATGCATGCCCGTGTCGTCGTATACAAAGGCATGTTTTTCGCCATTGTCGGTTGCGGATTGCCCGACGATCTGGCCTCTGGCGTTGATCGCCAATACCTCGCTGTGACTTCCTCCCAAGGTGCCCAGATCGTGCATCCCGGTGTGATCGTACAGGAAGGCATGTTCCTCGCCGCTGCCGGTTGTAGAGTTACCGGCGACCTGGCCGAGAACATTGATCGCTGACGCCTGGCTCACATTACCCCCGAGAGTACCCAGATCATGCATGCCGGCGTGGTCGTAAAGAAAAGCGTGTTCTTCGCCGCTGCCGATTCCGGATTGCCCGGCCACCAGGCCGCTGGCGTTGATCGCCACCGCCATGCTCCTGAGTCCCCCTAGGGTGCCCAGGTCATGCATGCCTGCGTGGTCGTATAGGAATGCGTGATTTTCACCCGTGATGGTTGATGATCCCCCGACGACCTGGCCATTGTCGTTGATCGCCCGCGGAGAGCTTTCTTTTCCCTCTAGGGTGCCTAGATCGTGCATACCGCTGTGGCCATACAGAAAGGCGTGAACTTCGGCGGAGTCGGTGATGGAATGCCCGATGACTTGACCGCGGGCGTTGATCGCTGTCACCATCGCCGTCAAGCCGGCCAGACGAACGCGGTTATCGTCTCCGAGGCTACCCAGTTCATGCGTTCCGGTGTCGTCTTGCAGGAATGCACGCCGTTGGCCGTCATCGGATTCCCAGGCCACCTGGCCGCTGGCGTTGATCGCATAGGCATAGCTGACGGTACTAGGTTCGAGGGTATCCAGGTCATGCATGCCGGTCTCGTCATACAGGAAGGCGTGAGTGGCTCCGCTGCCGGTTTCGGATTGCCCGGCCACCTGGCCGCTGGCATTGATCGCCCATCCAAGGCTTTCACGCCCCCCGAGGGTACCCAGGTCCGTGATGGTATAGGCGATGCCGGCCAGGGACTGCGAGGATGCCAGGATCGGAATCAGCAATAAAAGGCGGCGCATTTCTCCCCCTGTTGACAACAAAAGCGTTCTATCTAAAGTGAGGCTTATTTTCCTGAGTCCAAGCACAAAAAAACATTCGGAAAACTACGTAAATGATGCGAGTAGTTTTACCGATGCCCAGCGATGCGGATATTCGCGCCAATGGCGATTGCCGTACGGCTAACGGTTTATCCGCTCCCGGCGGGTGTGCCTACCCATGAGCGCAAGAGCAGGAGCCAAGATATTACCATCCGCCAGTCAGAATCGCTTTTTACATTTCATGGCCATATCCCATGAATATGGACTTTTTTACTGTCTGAGGGTTAGCGAATAAATCCGCAGGCTTGGCGAAAGGGTTTTGTAATGATTGGGTGAGAAAGAATACGGCTCGATCCATCAAGGGTATGTTTGCACCTGCAACGATATTTGCCCGACCCTGCCGCATGCGCAAAACGAGATCGTTGAGCCTCAACTCCAGAACCTTGATGCCATACCGGTTGACAAAAACGCACAAGGACGTGGCCGGACTCTTCCAGGAGAGCTTGGCTCGGCAAAGTTGGCTGGCTTCATTCAAATACTCTATCCAGTCGCCTACTTTCAACCTATTGCAATTCTCCGTATGCTCATCTTGCACAAAATCCATCAACCAATTTGATGTTTCTTCTTTCGCGATCTCATTCCCCATAATTACTTCCTCCATATCGATATTGGAAATGTCGGGCAAATAGGACTCGATTTCCTGCATGGCTTTGGCAAGTTCGGCATCCTTAATAGGCACATCCCGTGTCGGCGAGACGACCTCCACATCCTGGACTTGGGAGGAATTCTCGGAATGCTTGAGGGAAGCTCCCGGGCGCAATACGTTCATATGGCAGATTTCCAAATCCTTTAAAATGGATCTAATCTGGTGAATATCCAGGGAGATGCTGTCCAATCCCTCTTTAACGGCTTTCACGATGACCGGTATTTCCCGGATCAAATTCGTTCGTTCCTGTGCGTTGGCTGGCGGGGTAATGCTCCAGACCAACCTATCCAGGTTTGCCAGGGCATGTTCCCATTCTTCGTCGTTCTTGTCGCGACGCAAATAGGCTAGAAACAACACATCTTTCCAATCGTTATAAATGAAAGTTCGGAAAGATACTGGAGCATCCACATTTTGCAACCTCAAGGTAATTTCCAAAGCTACCGCTTTCTTTGCCAACCAAACCTTCTCCTTGCTCTGTGTCGTTTGAAGTGTTCTGTTTTCGGCAATCTTGCTGCACCTGGACTCCTTTTCCATGAAAGCCGAGAAATCTTTCTGCAATTCATCGAACAGGGCAATGTCTTGGTCGAATTCATTGATTATTCGCATGACGATCTCTTCAATTTTCCGGATGATGGGATTGTCGGCATTGACCTCTGCCGTGCTTAGCCCCACGCCCGCTTGTGCAAGATCGTTCAACAGCACGCGGCTTATGTGGTTTTTCTTGGCAAAAAAAGTCTTGTCCAGGATCGCGACTTTGATGATCGGTATTTGCAAACGAGCGATCAAACATTGGATGGAAGGAGACAAATCTTTGTCTTCGAGGATATAGTCAAAAATGATACCCACCATGTCGATGGTGTCCTCTTCAGGACGCCCTATGGTCCTTGCCGAATAGCGGCCATGAACCTTGCCAAGCTGCAAGAGCAGGCTTTGCTTCAAGCTTTCAGTCGACACGGGCTGCCCGTTCGGGGCATCTTGATCGGCACGATGTTGCAGTTTGTCAATGGCATCGACGACCTCTTCGATGCCGGCCATCGACTCACCGGGCGCCGATGAAAGGGATGGCATTCCCAGTTGCTGCCGCCAACTGTCCACCAATGATTGCATTGCACGAAAGGTTTCCAGATAAATGGACAGTTCCGCCACCGCTTCACTGCCAGACAGTTGAGCGAGATTGCCTGCCACGTCGGGGTATTCCCTTGAGTCTTGCTTGATTATCTTATAGGAAATCGTCGGCAATACCCCACGCGTTGAGAGGTGAGAGTTCAGGTTTTGGTATACGTTTCCGAACCTGCTAAGGATCTGGCGATCGAATATTTTATAGCTCAATAATTTAACTTTCAGATCGATTTCCATTGGCCCAAGAATCATCGAGAACTGCCTGCATAATACATCGGGTGATACCGGCAGATCCCCGACTTTGTTTTCCTTGCCGGACAAACGACAAAATCTCAAATTCAACGGGAAAAGCTGTGCTTGATACATTACATTTCCCTTCTCAACCATTCCCTTGACCGCCAGCATTTCCTCAAGAACCGCTTCGTCAATTAAACTAAACCCTTCTTCATCCTCCCGGGTTACAACTTCGGCAGCGCGAAAGTCCGGGTATGAGCCAACCCAATAGCCATCATATTGATGCATCAAGCCCTGCATATATTGCATCTGCATGCCTTCCCGTTCGCGACGGATAAAGCGCATTGCCTCGAATAACAAAGACTGCATCGCATTGGTTTCGGCTTTCTCGGAAAGCCTGAACAGATCGTCATCGAGTTGGGAAAAGAAGATAGGCAGTAATTCAGTAATCCCAGTCGATGCAATCGACCAGCACTCATCGATGACACCTTTGTCATTCGCAGACGCAATGCTTTCAAACTTAGCCCGCTGGTCTTTCCCGGAATGTCCCGCAGTGGTCTTGGCAAGCATACTGTAGTCCTTTAAAGTGAAGGTTGAAAATGGCTTCAAAAATAACCATGACAGAAAACCGTCTCGACTTACATAAATTTTGACGCGTGGGCCTGGAACGAAGCTTCCATGGGTATGTCGCTTTGTTCAGTTGTCGCCAATCAGCGACAAGACCGGTCAAGAAGACTGAAATGTGGGGTCAGGCTACGCGCCTTAGCCAATACCCTAGGATGCCCTTCGCCATATCCCTTCGTTCCGTTTTGTACGATACTGTGTTAATCCGGTTGAAGCAAGCAGCTTCTCGCGATTGACGGCATTGGCGCACGCTGGCGCGGAGGTTGTGTCGGTTAGCCCATTATTTTCCAATCAATGGGTTATTAGGATTGACTGAAAAAGCCCGGGTGCCGGGGAAATTGAATGGGCTTGGTTTGGCGGGAGGAGGAAAGTGACAGCGATAAAGGCCGTCCGGTCTAGCTTATCCCAAGATAAAGCGGCGGTTATTGGCTAATCTTGCGCCGTTTGCGGATATACCGAGAAAGATGGAAGCCGGCAAGTTTTATGACTTCATCAGGAAGAGATCTATCGACCCTGGCAATAAAACCGGATAGGGCTTTGGCGCACAATATTGTTGAATTAATGCCTTTGCTCGATAGGGGTAGGGAAGGACTTTCGCCCTCCCCTCCCTCCGAACCGTGCGTGCGGTTCTCCCGCATTTAGAGCGTGTTGAAAAACCCGCTCTAAATACCTTTGCCCGGCTCAAGCGGGGTGGCCTATGCGCGATTACTGCGGGCTCATCGTGACGCTGATATCGGTGGGCGTCGCCACCACTTCGCCGACGGTTTTGGGCCTACCGTCAGCACCCATGGACCAACTGGCCAGTTCGAGCACGTTGCCGACATACATCAGGTAGTAGCCGGTCTTGGGCAGGGTGACGGCCCTGCTGAGCGTGCCGGGCGTTCCATCGATCACCGCGAGGTCCTTCAGCGCCGAAGGGTGCATCATGAACGTATCGTTTGCGGTAAAGGTGTCGGCGTCATAGCCGGAATCGACGTAATACAGGGTATACCTGTCGTTCTTCATGGGATAAAGGCTGGTGTCGACACCGGCGGTGTGATCCGTTTTCGTCGGCAATCCCTGGATGGTCCAGTCTGCCCTTTGCGGCAAGGTGTGGGCCGGCACGATGTCGGAGTTGGCGGGAACGGTCTGGCCGGCCGCGATGTCCGCCGTGCCTTCCCAGGTCAAGGGAGCCCCTTCCGGCCTCCAGAACAGCACGAAGCCGGGATGGACGCCGGGAGCGGTCACCGTGGCGGCGGGCTCGAAACGGATATTGATCTTGTCGCCCGACTTGCCGTTGAAGAAGGCCCATTTGCCGGTATGGGTCCAGCCCCGCCAGATGGCATTGCCTTGGGTGTCCGGCAACGTGTCGTCGTTGTATTTGGTGCCGGTGGTCGGGTCATAGAACGAACGCTTGCCGATGGAAGGGAGAAAAAACGTCTTGTTCCAGCCGGTAAAATCCCGCAGAGTCCCACTGTAATCTATTTTGCCCGTGTTCAGATCGCCGACGAATTTGAAGCTGACGGCGGTGCTGGTGTAGGCACTGCCTTTACTGAGGCTGAAAATATCGACGACCTCCGGCACGCCCGAATCCCGGCCGTCGCAGTTGGAGTCCACGCCGTCGAGGGTGGCTTCCTTGGCGCCGGGATGGACGGTGGAAGCAAAGTCATTGCAATCCACATCGGCGGTGTAGGTGTCGGCGTCCCGATCCAGGGTATTCAGGCCCGCAGAATTCGCGTTACCCTTCAAAGCGACATTGGAAAGCGTGACTCCTTTCTGGACTCTGGCCTTCGCCTTGCCCTGAGCCTGGACATTGAAATAGCCCTGAAGACCGCCGATCGACACGTCGATGGCGGCCTGAGGGAGGGAGATGGCGGCGGTTTTGTCCTTGAAGCTCTCGGCGATGGCCGGATTGCCCTTCCATTTCAGGACGAAGGTGATCGCCTTCTGATTCCAGGTGAAATTCAGCGTGCCGCCGTTGGGCAAAACGACGGTGGCCATGCCGCTCTTGGCGCCGAATTTCTTCTTGGCGGCGTCATTCAGCATTCCCCCCGCCAACGGGGAACCGTTGACCATCACTTTCCAATTCGTGTTGGGAGAGAGATCGGCGATGCCGACCTGCTCATTGAACTGGAAGTGTCCGTTCAACACCAGAAGCTCGGACCCGAGCTCCTGCCCGCCCTTGAGCCTTTCCGTGTAGGTCTCGGCATAGCTTAGGTGAGCGGCGGCCATTGCCGAATGCGTGCCGCCCTGAGCGGCGGCCAGTTCCGGCAAGGCGGCAACGATGCCGGCCGCCAATAAGGTGTAGCGATGCGTGCTATTCATGGTCTGTCTTAGTGAGGATTGCGAGGGTGCAGTGTGGTTAAGGCGGAGATAACGGGCAGTTCGACAACGCAGCGAACCCCCGGCAAGCACCGATCGGAGCTGGAAATAATCCAGCGCCCTATCGGAGCAAACCGAGGGTTCGCAAAGACGCGGTGTCGACCCGCTTAAGGCTTGGAAACCGTGATGTCGACCGAAGTCCCCTTACCCGGCATATCCCAGACTTGGCCGGTCGTGGTGAACTTGCCATCGGCGCCGACGCTCCAGTCGCTCACTTCCAGCACATTACCCACGTATACCAGGTAGTAACCGGTCTTGGGCAGCGTAATGGCCTTGCTCAGGGAACCGGCGACGCCATCCGTCACCGCGAGCGCACTCAAAGCCGTCGGATGCATCACGAACTTCTTGGTGGGATCGTACTTATCGGCATCATAGCCGGAATCCACATAGTACAGCGTATAGCTGTCGTTCTTCACGGGATAAAGGGCCGGGTCGACACCGGAAGGAGCGGTGTGATCGGTCTTCGCCGGCATGCCCTGGAGGGTCCAGTCGGCATGCTGCGGCAGGATGTGGCCCGGAACGATGTCGGAGTCGCCGGGTACGGTCTGGCCTGCCGCGATGTCCTGCGTCCCCACCCAAGTCAGGGGACTGCCTTCGGGTCGCCAGAACACCAGGAAACCGGGGTGCGTGCCGGCCATTCCCGCCATCGAGGCGTCGGGCTGCAGGCCGATGGTCACCTTGTCGCCGGCGTTGCCGTTGAAGAAGGACCATTTGCCGGTATGGGTCCAACCCCGCCAGATGGTCTGGCCGCTAGCTGCCGGTGTGAAGGTATCGTCGTTCCAGTTGACACCCGTGCTCGGATCGTAGAACGAGCTCTTGCCGACCGGAACCACGAAGCTCTTGTTGTAGCCTGAGAAATCGCGCAACGGTCCGTAAACCGTCGCTCCAGGCCCCGGCAGTGAGGCATTCTTGAAGTTGATGGCCGGACTGGAATACATGCCTGGATTGGCAAATTTATCGACCACTTCGGGCACACCCGAATCGCGGCCGTCGCAATTGGAGTCCACGCCGTCGAGGGTGGCTTCCTTGGCGCCGGGATAGACGCTGGCATCGAAGTCATTGCAATCCACATCGGCGGTAAAGGTGTCGGCATCCCGATCCAGGGTATTCAAACCCGCGGAAATCGCCTTGCCCTTCATCGAGACATTGGAAAGCATGATCCCCTTCTGCATCCTGGCCTTCGCCTTGCCCTGAGCGGGAACATTGAAATAGCCATAAAGACTGCCGATCGATATGTCGATAGCCGCCTGAGGCAGGGAGATATCGCCGGTTTTGCCCTTGAAACTCTCGGCCAAGGTCGGCTTGCCCTTCCATTTCAGAGTGAAGTTGATCATCTTCTGGGTCCAGGTGAGATTCAGCGATCCGCCACCGGGCAGGCCGATGGTGGCCATGCCGTTCTTGGCGCTGAATTTCTTCTTGGCGGCGTCATTCAGCATTCCCTCCGCCAGCAGGGAGCCGTTGATCCTCACTTTCCAATCCGTGTTGAGAGAAAGATCGGCGATGCCGACATGCTCATTGAACTGGAAGTGTCCGTTCAGAAGCAGCAGCTCGGCCCCGAGCGCCTGCCCGCCTTTGAGTTTTTCCGTGTAGGCCTCGGAATAGTTCAGATTGGCGACGGCCATGGCCAGATGCGTGCCACCATGAGCGGCGGCCAATTCCGGCAGGGCGGCGACGATGCCGGCAGCCAACAACGTGTAATGATGCGGTTTGTTCATGAAATATTCTCGTTGAGTCGTTCAATACGATGTGCGCTAGGGAACCCGGTTGGCTCCCTTGATGCTTCCCTGCAGAGGCTCGATAGGCCCCAAACCTTGAGCGGTACGGCCTTTGCCTCCCACCGCCGGTATTTCCAAAAATTCGTCATCGGCCATTCCATCGCGATTGTCGTCCTTCACGCTCAGATGATTGCCGATGTGCCCGTTCGGTACTTTAAGCTGGGGATGGTCGAAGGGCGCCGCTTCCTCGCGGACCCGCTCATCCGTCAAGGACTTGAGGAAAGCGATGATGTCGTCCTTCGGTCCTTGTTCATCGCCGATGATTTCACTCAAGGTCGGCATCTCGACCGCCTTGTCCGAGGCCGAGTAGTTGCCGGCGCGTTTATAGAAATCGATGACCTGGTTCAGATTCAGCGCGGAACCGTTGTGGAAGTAAGGCGCCGTTAGTTCGACATTGCGCAGGGTCGGGATCTTGAACGTTCCCGAGACGCCCACCCGCAGCAGGCTGGCGCTTCCGAGTTCGGCCTTGGCCACTTCCGCCGCGATCGCCGCCGAAGTGGGAACCATGGCCATTTTGGGGATGGTACAGCCCACACTGCCTAGCGGGTCGGGCTGCAGTTGGTCGTCCGGGAAACCGTAGGGATCGGACTTGGAGGATTTTACGAAAGGCTTGGTGAACAGGCAGGGCCTGACCTTTATTGGATCGAATACCCCACCGTTATCTCCCATCAACTGGGCGAGGTACTGCTTCGCATAGGAAAGCGGTTGCTTGGCATTGGCCGCGCCGTAACGCCCTACCCCCTGATCGAAGGAATAATGGGTGACGCCGGTGTTGACGAAGCCCACGTCCAACAGCCGCGCATTACCCAAAGGATCGGTGTTGCGGTCGATCAGGGTATAGCTGTTGGGCTTGACCTTGACGGCCTTCTTTTTCACCATGGAGATGAGTTCGGGGCTGGCGGCCGTGGATGCGAGCGGCCCGGTATGGCAAAGAATGCAGTGGGCATTGATGAAACTTTGCAATCCCCGCAATTGCGCGCTGGTCATGGCCGAAGGCGCCTTGAGCAGATAATTGGTATTGGGGCAAGTAGCCACTGGAAGGAGATCATGTCCGTCGAAGCAGGTTTGGACCGGCGTGGAATCCACCGGGGCTTGGTCGGAGATCAGGGTTCTCAGGTATTCCTGGATGGCCAATCCAAAAAACAATGCGAAATTGGCCTCCATCTGCGTATAGGATTCGGATGAGTTGAGCGGTTTCCCGAAGAGGTCCTTGTTTCCGGCCGGCGCTTTTCCCGCCCAGTATTTGCTGTGGAACGCTTCCTTGATCAACTGCGAGTAGGTCTTCGACAACCCCGCCGATTGCGTAGACCGGAGTTTGGCGAGCAGGCTGTCTTCCACATGCACCTGTTGCTGCTCCAAGGCGCGGCGTTGCAGCAGTTTGCGCCCGATGTCGGGAAAGGTGCGTCCATTGCACGACATCTCCTGATTGCTCAGCGCCGGCCCCACCGCCTGTGAAGCGAGAGCGGAATTTTCCAGGGCCAGCTTTTGCTTCTTCGGTTTGCCGCCCGCGACGACCCAAACCCCGGCTTGCTGATCGCCGATCCCATCGCCGTTGACGCCGTTGAACACGCTGTTGGCGCGCCCGTCCCAGAACAAGCGGTGATTCAGCGCGGCATTGATGACGGTGGGGGTATTGCGGGGCTCGACCTGACGGGTTCTGATCCCGCCGACATGATAGAGGCCATCGTTACCGGCCCGGTCACAGTCGTCCAGGGCGGAGCCTGTCCGGTTCACCCCCTTGAACTCGCCGGCAAAGGTCCCGGAAGAGGACATCACATTGTCGGTCTCGAAGGTCATGAGGGATTCGCCGTCATTGGCGTTGGCAAACTGGACGAATGGGAAATCGGCCGCGGTCAATTCATAGTTCGGACCTCCCGCGCCCGCGGAAGCCGTGGGCTTGAACCCCACGGCCAGTTGCGGGTAGAGCAGGGCTCCGCTGGCATCTTTCAGATCCCGCTTGCCGCCCGGATTCAGGGCGTTCTTGGTGCGCTTGTCCGCGCCCGCGTGAAAATGACAGGTTGCGCAAGCCATTCCGTCGCTGCCGACATTCATGTCCCAGAATAGTGCCTTACCCAACACTAGAGCCGCCTTCTCGTTTTTCACGACCTGGTTGAGCTTGGGAACCTGGGGAAGCCGTACATCTTTCAGCGAGAAAGGAAAGACCAGCGCGCCATGAGCGTGAGCGGAAGAGCACTCAAACAGAAAAGCGAAAAGAAGAATCGGCGCAAGGGACAGGAGCCATGCTTTCAAGCTCATCCCAAACCCGATGGCGATCGAACATTCCTGAACAGGGCAAACTGGGGCGCCCGTCACAGGGCGTTGATTGGCGTAGGGATGGGGATACAAGGGGGCGTACTCGGTAGGGCTTGAACATGACGTCGTTATAAAGCAATCGACGTACCAAGACGAAATCAACGTTATATCAATCGTGTACAGCTCGCCGTCTCTCTGGCGATGCCTTGTTTTGAGGCAATACACACAGTAAGTACGGGATTTACCCTTCCCACTTCACGACACGGGAATCGACAGAAGATGACGATTCGGTCCCGCCGATCTCCATCGTCAAAAGCAGACACACCCAATATGCGTGAAATAACACAGTTGCCGGCATATGCCACACCCCGCAATATCCTGCCGAACCGGTAACCTGGAACATACTACTTAAAGGAATCAGGCATAGTCATTGCTTTAAACAAGACCAATCGCTATTTCCATCCCCTTGAAGGAGGAAACGGCTGTCGCGAAGCAGGCAAGATCGGTCATGGAAAAGAACAATGAATACAATCCCTGCGTCTATAGAATCGACTTTCCAGGATACCCGCAAACCTTTACTGCAGTTCCTCAAACGCCGTTTGGGTTGCAGTCATACCGCGGAAGACCTGGTGCAAGAAACTTACTTGCGGGTGGTTCAACATGAGTCCATCGAGGAAATCGCCGACCTGCGTGCCTTCGTATTTCGCATTGCCTGCAATCTGGCGATCGACCATGGGCGGCAGGCAGTCACCCGGGTGCAATCCCTCAAGGAACCTCTAGGCGAGGATCTGGTTTGCCCGAATCCTCCGCCGGACAGAGTCGCGGAAGCGAGTCAGCAATTGGATATACTGGGCCAATTGATCGCCGAATTGCCGCCGCAGTGCAGACGTGTTTTCCTGCTTCATCGAGTCCAGCACCTCAGCCACATCGAGATCGCAGAACGCTTGGGGATTTCCCCGCGTACAGTGGAATCGCAGATCAGCAAGGCGCTGAGGATTTTGCGCGATCGTATGTGCGCCTGAGTCCTCGATGGGGTAACGGTCGTTTCTTCCATACAGGAAATCCAGGTCAACGGATTAAAATTCATCCCGTCGTCCTTGACGATTAAGGACTCAAGGGAGTGTTTGTGGCTCCGTTCTTCCTGGATTCCCTTGCGCTTTATCCAGGCTTGCTACGCTTGCTTCGGTCGACGGCGAGATCCTACCCCCATTGCCGTCAAGGCGGAGGCGAATAACCAGAATGCAGCGGGAATCGGCACGGGGGTGGTGGCGTTCACGCTGATGTAGCCTGGCCCACTAACACCGGCTTGGGAGGCAAAAGTGCCCCCACTGACTTTGAGTTCATAAGCGCCTGCCAGTAGTTTAAGGGGGACCGACTCTGCAAAGACGACGCCTGGCCAATACGTTAATCCTGTAAAGTCTCTCAGATAGACGTTCGATGCCGTAGCGAAGGAGTATAAGGACACGCGAGGGCCCCCGGCGGATAGGTTGACCGCAAAATTCCAGGCCGTGTCGGCGGCGATCGAGAAGTCTACGGTCCCCCCCCCGCCACCACTCGCGCTGGAGCCGAAAGGATAGGAAAAGGCGTCGGCAGTGATAGCTGCGGAAAACGCTTCGGGGCCGAGGTTGGCGCTGACTGTAGCTTTCGCGTCGCGACACCCCCCGATACCGCAGGGAAAACCTGGCTGAGGAGGCGTGTCTTGAAAATGTGAATGGGCGGTGACGGTGTAAGCGCCATAATTATTCGGGGGTGCTGCCGCCACGGACACGGTTTGGTTGTCGGGAGTTCCTGCAGAAGCCGAAGCACTCAGAGTCCCGGAGTAGGCATAGACCGTGGCAGCCTCGCTGCCCGCGGGAACCGCTGCCGATGCGAGGCTTAGCAATGCCAGGCTGCGCAGGTGCTTGAACATCAAGCGGTTATTCAAGACAACGGACGAATTTGCGAAAACGGATGCTTGATCTGTCGTCAGTGCGTTCATTCTCTATTCTCAGTGATGTTTGATGGCGATGGAACGGTGCGAGTTTACGGCTTGGGGTCTTCCCTCACGCAGTTCCTGCGCATATCGCTATGAGGGGTCTAATTCGAGCAGGACAGTAACCGGCTTTTGTGGCAAACGATCGAAGGGATGATAAAGATTCGATGACGACAGCATATCCCGGCTAGGCTTGCTTCAATGCCTGGGATAAATGTTTACTGATGACAGGGGGTAGATTCTTGGGGGATTTGATGCGAAGTTGCTTATTGATATTGAATCTGCCGAACACGACTTCGATATCACCGGGCGTCACTCCAAATTTCTCCGCCAGAAATCGAACCATGTGATCGGTCGCTCTGCCTGCAACGGGCGCGGCAGTGACGCTCACTTGGAGTTGTTTGCCTTTGACCTTGCCGATGGCATCCTGCTTTGCGCTGGGTTGACCGAGGATATTCAGCACCAGGGTTTCCCCGTCCCACACGCAGAAAGAATCCCTAGTCAAACCTTTGCTTGCCACTTGTCCTCCGATAGCTGCCGGTGTGCCATTCGCTGCTGCCCATAGGGCCGGTGATTATGATTGCTGACGACCAATCCCGACCGGGCTTGGAGCGTAGCGGCAAGAGGCGGCCGTGAATTGATTTGCTATGAATGAATCGTTTGAATCGCCAGCTTTACCCATAGGGAGGCAAGAACCAGTGAGCCACACAAAAAAGCCAGCCTTCTGTGTTTCAAATCGTTATAGGTCGTATGGATATAAGCATGCGTGTAGCGAATACCTACAAAAAGCCACGCGAGACCGACAGATACCGCATCTGCTTTGTTCCCGGCATATAGAATCGTACAGGCTACATAGAAGAGTATCGGCAACTCGAAGAGATTGTCATAGTGGTTGGTGACTTTTGCAAGGTAATCCGGCAATTTCGCGCCTCGATTCAATTGAAAATATCCCGGATTGAGCCCGTCCTCCCTCACGGCTTTGAATCTCAGCTTGAGCATCCATACGCCGATGCCGAAAGTCAGCAACACCATGGCGAACACCGGAAAAAGAATTAAACCCTGCGTCATTCAGAATCATCCAAAGGTATGAATGTTGTTGTCGGTATGGATGGAATAGGTGGCTTCGCCGATGCAAATTCCACTTCATCCTCGAAAATGAAAAAATATCTCTTCGTTCACAGGGTGGCAGTCATCACCGCTTGCGGCGAATGACATAGGCGTTATCCGCCCGCGCAAACCCAACCCTGGGGTAGTAAGCCATCGCGCTTGGCGCGGACAAAAGGATGAGAGAAACCCCTTCCCCAATCGCATGCTGAATACGGCGAATGATCTCCTGCCCGACACCTTGATTCTGATAGGCGGCATCGACCGCAAGATCAGAGAGGTAACAGCAATAGGCGTAATCGGTGAGAGCCCTACCCACGCCAATCAAGCGCCCGTCACTCCAGGCCGAAACGACCAGGTTTGCGTTGTCAAACATTTGCGCGATGCGCGGAAGGTCCGTGGTGGGCCGATCGATACCCGATGTGTCAAAGACTCGAACGACTTCGGCGGGATCAAGTGGCTGATTTTGGCGATATTCAATCATGAATTATGTACGAGCCGCTGTTTTTCTAAGCGAGTTAACACCACTTGATTAGCAAGATACCTCAGCCAGACACAGAAAGTCGTCATACCGACACGGATCGCCGGTATCCAGTCGACAGGGATGTCACTCCGACCGCCATCCATGGAGTCTGGACTCCGGCAATCCATGCCGGAGCGACGGAATTTCTGAATTGGCTGAAACATCTTCTAATCAGGTAACGCCATGGCTAATAAGAAGTATCGGTGGATTATGACCGGGTACTGAGTCAATTTTCAAGCTTTCGTGGCAGGATCGGACTCATTTCATGAAACTTTCAATGTCGAGTATGACCTGCTGGCATTCGTCATCGCCAGCCAGATCTTTCCTCAAAGAGTCATATGTGGCTGCTAAATTTCCATGTTCCTCAAGTCGATTTAGAGAGCCAAAATGTCACCTCAAGATTCCCGAAAAGATCCGTTTCAGCTCAAAACGACGGTAGCCGCCAGCCTCGTCACCCTGCTGTCGCTGTCCAGCGGTATGGCTGCCGCCAACGTGAGCACGGACGATCAAGCTTCGAAGGGCCGCCCCAAGACCGCCACGCCGATCAAGCATGTCATCGTTCTGATCGGCGAGAACCGCACCTTCGATAACGTTTACGGAACCTACATCCCCAAGCGCGGGCAAAGCGTTTCGAACCTGTTGTCCAAAAAAATCGTCGACGCCGATGGCGCGCCCGGCCCCAATAAGGACCTGGCCAAACAGTATGAAATCAACGGCATCAACCCGGCTTCCTATTTCATCAGCGCCAAAGGTATGAACAAGGCAGCTTACGACCCGTTCTTGCCGACCCCCGGGGTCAATTACGCGCCGCCGCAACCGATGACGCTGGACCAGTTGAAAAACGACGCCGCCAATGGGTTTCCGCCTTTCGACGCCAAAACGTTCACGGCCGACCAACTTCACACGATTGCTCCCGGCATTGCGCAATCCGATGTGGAGTTACTCACCACCGGCGCCACGGGCCTGAAAAACTGCACGACCGACCCGACCAAAAC
>JAQTSI010000384.1 GCA_028711365.1 Methylococcaceae bacterium | reverse complement strand
TGTTCAATAAGTTCATTCGCCAAAAGGTTAGCGGCGATCGTCTCCGCTTCAACTTTTCCGATTGATCCCGTAATTGCGTACTGCCGGGATGTATAAACAGGCGGAGTGTCGGCGGTGCGTTTCCCAGGAGAAGCCCTATGGCCTCTCTCGCCGTCTTCCCTACGTTATCGGTGACGCCGGGGCGAAATCCCACCTCGATGAGCCAGTTAAAGCAACCCTCCAGAGAACTGTTGACGGCAAATTCCTGGATGATGGGATCGGAAAGCGGACCGCCGGCTGCCTTAAGGAGCTCATCTTCGTTCAGACCTTCATCGACAGTATAAACTTCGATAGTCTTTACGTCGTCCACCATGATCCCAAGGTGTTCGACAATCCTGCGTTTGATCTTTTCCCCAAGGGCATCTCTTATCCCTGCCCTAAAACCAATTTCTATCCGGTCGGCCATGTCGGTTCCCAGCTGTTTTACCTACATTCCTTCAAATAGAATGCCGGTTGTAAATCGCCGAATTTCCTTACTGCATACAGTATACGGGTACGGTTTACGCCGAATATCGGCAGGCCATGTATCGCCCCGCCGTATCACTCAAAAGCTTCCTCAAGTTTGCGCAACCCGCCAATAACATCCGCCCCCAAGTGAAATCTAATGACCCGGCGACCGCTGTTCAACAACGCCTGCCTGTCACCGAGCGCTTGGGCCTCTTTGAGAACGCCGAAGGTTAAAGACGAATGTGGCAAGCCTGCTTCATCCGGGATACTCACATCCTGGCTACCGTCCGCCGTCAATTGCACAAAAAGGCCCCTCCCTGCATCTCCCTTATGCAGCTGCCCCGTGGAATGAAGAAATCGCGGACCATAGCCCACTGTCACGGCTTTGCCGAACCGGCCTCGCAGTGCATTGCGTAGAGATAGAAGGGCCGAACCAGTGTCGGAATCGGGATGCAAATAGGCCTGAAGGGCAATGTAGGCTCCTTCTTCGGCATGAGTAAGGAAACAATTCAACGCCTCGCCCGGCGTGTTTTTTGCCCGCACGTCCCCATAGACGACAATTCCCTCGCCTTGCAATGTAGGCGTCAGAATATGAAGTTTCCCTTCCTTATGAAAAGCGGCAATCATCTCCCTGGTATGCACTTTGGCCGCCTCAACGTCGGGCTGGTCGAAAGGATTGACGCCCAAACAGGCGCCCGCGACAGCAGTCGCCATTTCCCACAAGAAGAACTGTCCGCCCAAATCATAGCGATCCTGCAACCGCAAGGTGATAAGAGGATCCCCGCGCTGTGTCAGCTTCTGCAACACAGCATCGTTCGCACAGTCTCCTTCCATTCTGATATGGACAAACGCTCTGTCTTTGCCATACGAGTCTGGCGCAACGAGCGGCTCGCCGATCACCGGCAGAATGCCGCGTCCCTCCTTGCCGGTGCTTTCAGCAACGAGCTGCTCGACCCAATCGTCGAAACCAGCAATTTCCTTCGATACGACAAACGTAACCTTGTCCCGTCCGACTTTCGCAAGTTCACCCAGAATTACGCCGAGTCTGGCAGAGTCCGTCGGGCTCATAATCGAGCAATTGCATCCTCCGGCGTCGCGGATAGCGACAAGCGCACGGTCGAGCAAGATCGATAAATCAACCCCTATCAACGCCGCCGGCACCAAGCCGAAATAGGAAAGGGCCGAATACCGCCCGCCGATGTCCGGATCGTTAAGGAATACTTCCCGGAATCGAAACAGCTCCGCAATTTCGAGCAGGTGACTTCCCGGATCGGTGATGGCAATAAAATGCCGGCCTGTCTCAACGGTTCCCAACTCGTCCAGAACGCGGTTATAAAAAAACTTGAATAAGGATAGAGTTTCAACGGTGCCGCCGGATTTGGTGGAAACTATGAAGAGGGTCTTTTTTATGTCCAAACTTCGGGCCCTATCCATCACGGCGTCCGGATCAGTGCTGTCCAGCACATCCAGACGCAAAAAACCTTCCTTCGAACCGAACGCCCGACTGAACACTTCCGGGGCCAAACTGGAGCCTCCCATGCCTAAGAGCAATGCATGGGTATAACCTTCCTTACGAACGGACGCAACCATCTCACCGATCAGATCCAGACTATCCTTCATCTTTTCGGCGATACGCAACCACCCCAGCCGATTTGCAATTTCCATGGGTTCGGGCTTCCAGACGGTATAATCACCCGCCCAAATGCGGTGGATTACATTGTCTTTGTTCAGCGCCTCCAGCTCGCGCCGGACTATGGCACCATATCCACCCAGTTCTACTGACAGGCGTTCACACTGCGCAAGCAAAGTGTTTCTTTTGCTTGCAATAACATCCATCAAGTTCGCGAACGCCTTGGCGAAGGCAGCCACGCCGTCGTTAAGCAACTTCTCTGTGACCGAATCGAAGTCGATGCCCAATTCGGAAAGCCGGGCCATCCTTAAACGAGCGCCTTCCAAATCATTGCCCACTGTAAGAGCCACCTGCCCGTGATCCAGCAAAGCCTGCAATGTGGCCGGCGGCGTCGTGTTGACCGTATTAGGCCCAATTAGGTTATCCACGTAGATCGTGTCGCTGTAATTGGGATTCTTGGTTCCGGTACTGGCCCAAAGCGGTCGCTGAACTATGGCGCCGGCCCGCGAAAGTTTCTCCCATCTCTCGCCTGCAAAACATTCCTGAAAACGCACATATGAAAGTCGCGCGTTATCCACGGCGATCTTTCCTTGGAGGTCGGCGCAGCCGAGTTTCTCAAACGCGGCGTCCACGGCCGTATCCACCCTGCTGACAAACAAAGAGGCTACCGACGCCACCTTCGCAGGTGCACCGCCGGCTATCATCAGCTTTTCCAGCCCGGCGACGTACGCCCCGGCAACGGCTTCGTATTGCGCCAGTGAAAAGATAAGAGTAGCATTCACGTTGACCCCGGCTGCGGTTACGGCCTCAATTGCGGGAATGCCTGCAGGTGTGGCCGGAATTTTAATCATTACGTTGGGTCTATCTACCGCGACAAAAAGCCTTTTGGCATCGGCTATGGTGCCTTCCGTGTCGTGGGCCAGAGTAGGGCTAACCTCCAGGCTTACATACCCGTCACGACCATCCGTTCCGTCATAGAGCGGACGAAACAGGTCGGCCGCCTCCCGTATATCTTCGAACACAAGGGCTTCATAAATTTCTAAGATGGAGCTCCCCTCTTTGCCGAGCCGGAAGATATCGTCATCATAATCGTTGCTGCCCGCGATCGCCTGCTCGAAAATCGTCGGATTGGACGTCACCCCGCGCACGCCTTTTTCAATTAAAGATTGCATACCCCCTGTTCGAATAAATGAACGGCGGATATAGTCAAACCAAATGGCCTGTCCGAGTTCGGCAAGTTCATGCACTTTTGTCATATCTTATTATCCTTGATAAACTTATAATAGGTTGTGAAACAAGCCGAGCCACACGGTCCAGCAAACACTCTGAAGGCAAGGTATTATATCACTGAGGAGTGAGGCACACTTATATGCCTCCGGTAATGATGGTGGTTCAAGCCGGAGCTAAGCATTCAGACTTTTTACAAAACCGTCAACCCTTGATGCAGCCGACGACTTTCAGTTTTGCCACCTTTCGGGAAATGCCCGCACGGTGCACCACTTCTACAACCTCGTCCAGGTTTTTATAGGCCTCCGGGAGCTCCTCATGAAGGGTCCCTTTGCCGCCTGCCATGACTATGACGCCCCTGTCGGCCATTTCTTTCGCTATTGCCCTGCCCTTGCTGATCTTTGTCGCCTTGGAACGGCTCATCACACGACCGGCTCCGTGACAAGCGCTGCCGAAAGTTTCTTTGTAAGCATTTTCCGTCCCAACCAGCACATAGGAACCGCTGCCCATATCGCCGGGAATCAATACCGGCTGTCCGACGCTTCGGTACCGTTCCGGCAAT
>JAQTSI010000383.1 GCA_028711365.1 Methylococcaceae bacterium | reverse complement strand
CATGCGCTTCACCAAATATTTCATCTAATATTTTTCCCTTGATATCCCCCTGTAACCCGAGCTTGATCCCGAATTTGGCGTTTGCAAAAATGATGCGTCGGTCGTGGTCACATATAATAACTGCATCGCTGGTTGCCTCCAGAACCCGAAATGCTGCGGCTTCCGCCTCATGTCGTGCAGTCTCGGCTAAATGTCGGTCTGTCACGTCTTCAAGCGTACCGTACCAGCGAATGACCTGGCCACGATCGTCAAAGCGGGCAGAGGCCCGTGCCCGGAACCAGCCGTAAGAACCGTCGACAAGACGCAAGCGGTATTCGATATCAAGCCTTTCGCCGGAATTGCAGCACTTTTCCCAAGCCGCGGCGATGGCCGCGCGATCCTCGTCGAAGACCACTTCCAGCCAACTGCTGGGCAATGCCTGTGCGCGAGGTGTACCCGTAATGGTATGCCACTGGGGCCCAACCTCAAGAATTTTCCCATCCGGCCCGGCAAGCCAGGGGATTTGCGGATGCAGTTCGACCATATGCCGATAGTGATCTTCACTTTCCCTTAGGGCAGTTTCGATCCGACGGTGTTCGGTGACATCCTGGGATGTACCACGCAGGCCGGAAATCTGCCCGTCAGGGCCAGTAACCGGCTCGGCATAGGATAAAATATTACGGACCGAGCCGTCGGGATAAACGATCCTATATTCCTTCGTGATCGCGGTCTTTGTTTTAACGGCATCGTAGAAGCGGTCTATCGCGCTCTGGTAGTCGTCAGGATGAAAAATTTGCCGCATTCGTTCATAGCTGACCGCATCGTCCAGTGGCTTCAGCCCCATCATCAACCAGACCTCTGCCGAGAACCATAGGCAGCGGTTCAACAAATCCCATCGCCAGGCGCCGACGCGGGCAAGCCGATGCGCGGCTGCGAGTTCATCGCTTTTTTGGGACAACTGGTCCATCAGCAAGGACAGGCGACGGGCATCTTGCTCAGCCCTGATATTCCTGATCCTGAGGTCTTCTGTTATTTCTCGTATAGCGGTGATATCTGTCGTTGTGCCGACCATCCGTAGTGGGCGGTCGCCGCTGTGTTCGATGATCTTGCCGCGCGAGATGACCCATTTGTAGTCGCCATTCTTGCAGCGCAAGCGATGCTCGACCTCATATACCGAGGTTTTGCCTTCGCAATACGCTTGGATCTGTCCCTGTACGTAAGTGAGATCATCAGGATGTAATCGCTTGTAGCTCTCCTCAATGTGGTTGTGTAATGGCCCGTCGTCATAGCCAAGAATAGCAAACCAGCTTCGGGAGTACCTGATCTGACCATTACAAAGATTGCGATCCCAGACTCCGACGCCGCTACCGTCAATCGCCTGCAAACAGATATCCGAGAAATCATCAATCTTTGGATTGATCGGTGTCATTTCTATTCCCACAACATTAAAGTGAAATAAAATTACAAGACATCGTAGTAAGTTTCAAATCGCTCCCCCTCTATTTCTGTCGAACCCTGCCATGCATCCCGAGTACATGTCCACGAACATCTTGATTCTTATGGTTTATTTTTGAGTCAATCATGAGCGAACCGGTTTACTGAGCCATGAAAGTGAACAAAAGAGGACCTGTATCCACGGCAAATTTCGCCATGATAGACTGGAAAACCGGATAGGTGTGATGCCTTGACCCTCAGTCACGACCTCATGCTACTCACTAGGGGCTGCGTGTCGGCGGTGCCACACTGGTCCCAGGATAGCACGATTTCAAATTTTCTACTCGAATTATGATCTGAAATCCTAAAAACCATCTGGCTTTTTAAAAATAGTTTGGTAAGTTTGCAACTCGGCAACTTTAGGTTTAGAGACAATGGCAATAAGGGAGATTTTCGGTGCCGCGGGAAGATCGGCCGAGGTGCCTGATTTGGCTCATGGGATGGAAATCCCGCCTGCATTGCAGGCAAGCGTGAGCCGACATCAGGCCAATCTGGCGTGCCTGGCTAACAATTTGCACGTTTGTGGCCTCAGCGTGCAGCAGATTGAGGAAAGTATCAACATGCTGGTTGAAACCTATCGTGCCGAGCTGGTAGGTGCGGTGCGCGCACTGATTGGCAGCGACCTGTGACTGCGATCCTGGACTACAGGCCCAATACGCTGGCATGCGACACGAAGCTCACCGATGAGGCGGGCCGGGTGGCGGCGCTACGTCGCTATGAAATACTCGACACCAAACCGGAAGAGCCGTTCGATCGAATAACCGCCCTCGTCCGCACGGTATTCGGCGTCCCAATCTCCATTATCTCGCTCATCGATTCCCAACGGCAGTGGCTGAAATCTGCTCTCGGTCCTGTACCACAGGAGATTCCACGTGATCTCTCATTCTGCACGCATACCATCCGAACCCGCGCTCCTCTGGTAGTTTCGGACGCGCGGGCCGATGAGCGCTTCGCGCAGAATCCGGCCGTGACGAACCCGCCACATATCCGTAGTTATCTTGGCGTGCCCTTGGAGACACCGGACGGCTATAATATAGGCTCGCTCTGCGCGATCGATTTGGTTCCGCGGGAATTCACCCCGCCCGAGATCGAGATACTTAAAAACTTTGCCTCGATCGTCGTAGATGAGTTGGAGTTGCGCAACCTTGCGAGACTGGATCATCTGACAGGTGCACTCAGCCGCCGCGCCTTCCTCGAGGAAGCCGGGCAAGCGATCGGTCGATTGACGCGTTACGCCCATCCCGCCAGCATTATTATGTTCGACATCGATCATTTCAAGCTGATTAACGACAATTATGGTCATCCCGCTGGCGACGCAGTGCTTCGTGCTGTCGGGGCGGCTTGTACTGCCCTGATGCGCGACTGCGACAGTTTTGGGCGGCTAGGTGGCGAAGAATTTGCCTTTTTGTTGCCTGATACTGTTACGGGCGGTTGTGCTGCCGCTGAACGTTTCCGCAAAATACTCGCCACCTTGGTTACCCCTGGCTACCCAGAGATACGCATCACCGCCAGTTTCGGTATCGCCAGTCTAACGCCAGGTATGACCGCCGAAGAATGGATAGCCGCTGCTGATACTGCTTTGTATACCGCTAAGCATGACGGCCGCAACCAATGTCGCGTAGCCGTTTGAGGGGTTAGCCTCAAATTAAATCCAGCTAATCTGTCGGACGCTTGTTCATCAGTTCGAGTGTTAAGGTCAGTACGAGGGTGAGAGAAAAGGAAAATGGACTTATTGCCCACTGTGCGGCGTAGTCTGCTCGCTGCCGCCCTATTTACGTCACCACCGTTCCTCGCACAAGCATCCGTGCCAGTATCAGCGGCCCTTCGATCGGAGCCGTTGGGTCCTGTGGCTGATGTAGAGCCGGCCGTAGCACTGCATGACAGGATAGAAACCAACAATATAAAGCGCCCACTTTCCTGGTTTATAGGTAACAGTTCTCCACTGTCATTTGACAATGAGGTATCAACGGCGACTATTACGATACCAGAACCAGCGGACATAAAAATCAAATCAGTGAAGCTTTATCTTACGGGCATTGCTTCGACAGCACTAGAGGCGAAAGCCTCATCAATCCTCGTAAGTGTTAATGATAATCCGGCTACGACCATACCGCTGGATGGCGCACGCCCGGATATCAATGAAAAAATTTCGCTGCCCAGCAATCTCTTTACTACAGGCTATAATCAGATCAGCTTCCGCGCAATCCTGACCACAGGACGCGTTTGCGAAAAATTCAATGCCCCCCCACTTTGGGCTAGGATCTCGGCCGCTTCTCGTGTCAGTATCGATACTACCCCTCGTGCGCTAGTGCCCCGCTTCGACCGCCTGCGTTCTATTTTTGATAAGCATACGCTTCTCCATGCAGAGACAGTCACGATCCTCTACAATGAAAAGGCCGCAGACCACCCGTCCACCATTATTAGTACAGCTGAGGGTA
>JAQTSI010000077.1 GCA_028711365.1 Methylococcaceae bacterium | reverse complement strand
GGGTGCGATTCAAAGCGATCCTATCGAATCCCGTGGGGATGGCGATGGGCTTACGAGACCGTCGATGGCATGGGCGCCATCGTCAGGCCTACAAAGGTCTATTCACGGCGCATCTCGCAAAACGAAGCCCTCTTTGCGGATCTTCGCTTCGGCCCGCTTACGCTCGGTGATGTTGTCGAATATGGCGGCGAAGTATTCTTTTTCGGGGCAGTAAACGGATATCGAAAACCAGATATCCAGTGCCGCGATATAGGTTTCAAACCGTTCCGGCTTGCCACCCGAAGCCACCCTGCCGTAAATCTCGAATATCTGCGGGTTCGATTCCCGTAGACCGGGAATGACTTCGCTGACTTTCTTTCCGATGACTTGGTTTAACCCCATCAGCTGTTCGAATGCCGGGTTGACTTCGAGATAAATGAAATCCGAAGACTGATCGTTGGCATAAAGCATCTGGCAAAGAGCGAAGCCTTCCAACATGTGATGGAACAATGAGCGGTAATGCTCCTTGTTTTTCCGTATGGTTCGATGCCCCAGTTTGTAATCGGTGATGTCATGGCTGGTCGGGACGAGCAGTTTGATGCGTCCGGTCTCGTCGCGAATGGATTTGAGCGCAAAGTCGAGATGCCGAAGGCTGCCGTCGGCGGCCCTATGAGTCACCTCGAAGCGGATGGCTTCTCCTTTCGCCGCCCGAACGATGGCATCGCGCAATTGCTGCTGGAGTGGCGGCGAGTGCGTCCACCAGGGAGTCTCCCAGAACGGCTTGCCGAGCACGTCGGCGGCTTCGATTCCGGCAAAGTCCAGCGCCGTGCGGTTGGCATCGATCAATATCCCGTCCGTCGTCAACAAACCGATGAGTTGGGATGCCTGATCAAACACGGCGCGTAACTTCCGTTCGGTTTCCCCAGTATTTTTCTTCGCCGGCTTGTGCCCGGCGCACTTCTCATCCAATGCCCGCCGTATCGCCGGGACCAGTTGGTCGAGTCGATCTTTCGGCACGAAATCACTGGCGCCGGCTTTGATGAGTTCAACCACGGCTTCCTCTCCCGGGCGATCGGCCACTACCAGCACCGGGATTTCGCGATGTCGCAGCTGGACGATTTGCACGGCCGACAGCCCGTCGAAGGTGGGGAGCTTAAGATCGGAAAGGACGATATCCGGCTGGTATTGCTCCAAGGCAGCGATGAAAGCGTCGCGGGTCTGTACCCGTTGCGATACGAAGGAAATTCCCCCATTGCGCAGATGACGCTCCAGGCTTTCGGCGTTTTCGACCAGATCTTCCAGCAGCAAGATGCGCATCTCGTTGTCCAAGGCGTTACTCGTATGGGGATCCGTCAGGAAAGGGGGTTACACATTCAACACCATTCTGACCGGATCTTCCAGTAACTCCTTGATGGCATAGAGGAACAACACCGCGTCGCGTCCGTCGATCAGCCGGTGGTCGTAGGAGAATGCCAGGTAGATCATGGGGCGGATGACGATCTGGCCGTTTTCCACCACCGGACGCTCCTTGATGGCGTGCATGCCGAGAATGCCGCTTTGCGGAGGGTTGAGGATGGGGGTGGAAAGCATCGAGCCGTAGATGCCGCCGTTGGTGATGCTGAAAGTACCGCCGGAGAGGTCCTCGAAACTCAGCTTGCCGTCTCGGGCCTTGCGGGAGAATTCCAGCACCGCTTTTTCGATGCTGCCGAAATCCAGCTTGTCGGCATCGCGCAGCACCGGCACCACCAAGCCGCGGTCGGTGGAGACGGCGATGCCGATGTCGTAGTAGTCATGGTAGACGATGTCATCGCCGTCGATGCCGGCATTGACGATGGGAAAGCGCTTGAGGGCTTCCACCGCCGCTTTGACGAAGAAGGACATGAAGCCGAGCTTGATGTTGTGTTCCTGTTCGAAGCGCGCTTTGTACAGGTTGCGCAGTTCGAACACCTTCTGCAGGTTGACCTCGTTGAAAGTGGTCAGCGTGGCGGTGTTGTGCTGGGATTGGATCATGCGCTCGGCGATGCGGGCGCGCAGCCGGGTCATGGGGACGCGGCGTTCGCCGCGCTCTTCCCGTGGGGACGGAGAGGAAGGGGGGGGCATCGCCACGGTTTCGATCGCCGGCTTGGCTTGCTGGATTTCCAGGCAGTCGAGGATGTCCTGCTTGGTGAGCCTGCCGTCCTTGCCGGTTCCCCGGATCTGCGTCGCATCCAGATGGTGTTCGGTGAGTAGCCTGCGCACCGATGGGCTGACCGGTTGGTTGTAGATCGGAAATGATTCCTCCGCCTCGCCGGGTTCAGTCCCGTTTTGCGGCTCGGATTTGCGGCTGTCGGGTTCGGCGGTTTCGGTCTCGATCAGAGCCAAGGGGATGCCTCCGGTGACGATATCGCCTTCGGCATGGAGGATTCTCAGCAATACCCCGTCGATCGGGGCGGGCACATCCAGCACCACCTTGTCGGTTTCCATCTCGACCAGGGTCTCCCCCCGGGTGACGGCCTCGCCTGGTTGCCTGCGCCATTCCAATAGACGGGCATCTTGAACGGATTCGGGCAGGAGAGGGGTGGTGACTTTGATCTGCATGCGGGTTTCCTAGGTTGGTGCGGAATGGGTTGAGAACAGGGCGTCGGCGATGACTTGTTGCTGTCCTGCTTGATGGCGGGCGAATTTGCCTCCGGAAGGGGCCGCGGAACTGGGGCGTCCGGCGTAGACGAGATCGATGCCGCTGCCGAGCAGTCCCAGGAAGCGATGCTTGATTTGATACCAGGCCCCCTGGTTTTTCGGCTCTTCCTGGCACCAGATCAGGGTTTTCAGCCGGGGGTAAAGCGCCAATTCGCGGGCAAGATCCTCGCGCGGGAAGGGATAACACTGTTCGAGGCGGATGATGGCGATATGGCGCAGGTCTTTCTGCCTGCGGGTTTCCAGCAACTCGAAGTAAATCTTGCCCGTGCACAACACGACGCGGGTGATTGCCTCGGGGGGGAGCGGATCGATTTCGCCGAGGACGGGCAGGAATCTCCCCTCGCTCAACTCTTCCAGACTCGATACCGCCAATCGGTGGCGCAGCAGGCTTTTCGGGGTCAGGGCGATGAGCGGTTTGCGATAGGGCCGCAATATCTGGCGGCGGAGCAGATGGAAAATCTGCGCCGGGGTGCTGGGCACACAGACCTGGACGTTCTGCTCGGCGCACAATTGCAGGTAGCGCTCCAGCCGCGCCGAGGAATGTTCCGGTCCCTGTCCCTCCTGGCCATGGGGCAGCAACATGACCAGGCCGCTCAGCCTGCCCCATTTGGTTTCGCCCGAGGTGATGAACTGGTCGATCATGACCTGCGCGCCATTGGCGAAGTCGCCGAATTGCGCCTCCCAGATCACCAGGGCTTCCGGGTCGGTGGTGCTGTAACCATATTCGAATCCGAGCACGCCTTCTTCCGACAGCAGGGAGTCATAAATCTGCATGCGGCCCTGGTTGGCTGCCAGGTGTTGTAAGGGAATCAGGGTGAGTCCGGTAGTCTGGTCGTAGAGGATGGCGTGGCGGTGGAAGAAGGTGCCTCGCCCCACATCCTGGCCGCTGAAGCGGATGTTGCGGCCTTCCGTCAACAAGCTGGCATAGGCCAGATTTTCGGCATAACCCCAATCCAGTGGAATTTCTCCGCCGGCCATTTTTTTTCGCGCCTCGACGATGGCCGCCGCGCGGGGATGAAGCTGGAAACCGGGTGGAAGGCGCAGCAGGGCGGCGGAGCTTTCCCGGATCCGTTCCGGCGTCACACCCGTGTTGCAGGCCTGATCCCAGCGGGTGCCGATGAAATGATCCCAGCGCGTCTTGGCGTAATGGGTGGCATCGTTCAGGGTGGGACGGGCAAAGGGTTCGCCCAGGTCCATCAAGCGCTGACATTCCTCATCCAGCCGTTTGACCTCCTCGCCGTTGACCCATCGCTCGGCGACGAGGCGGTCGGCATAGATTTTGCGCACCCCTGGATGATTGCGGATGAAACGGTACATCAGGGGCTGGGTGACGGCGGGCTCGTCCACCTCGTTGTGGCCATGGCGGCGGAAACAGAGCAGATCGATCACCACGTCGCGCTTGAATTTCATGCGATAGTCCAGCGCCAGGCGAGTGACGCGGATCACCGCCTCCGGATCGTCGCCGTTCACATGCAGCACGGGAGCCTGCACCATGTTGGCGACATCGGTGCAATAGAGAGTGGAGCGGGCGTCGAAGGGATTGCTGGTGGTGAAACCGATGTGGTTGTTGATGACCACATGGATCGTGCCGCCGGTGGTGTAGGCCGGAGTTTCCGCCATGTTCAGGGTCTCCATGACCACGCCTTGGCCGGCGAAGGCGGCGTCGCCGTGAATCAACACCGGCAGCACGGCGGTTTCGCCATCCCGTAGGACACGGTCCTGGCGGGCCCGCACCGATCCTTCCACCACCGGCATGACGCTCTCCAGATGCGAGGGATTGAAAGCCAGGGCGAGATGAACCGGGCCGCCGGGAGTCCTAACGTCGGATGAAAAACCGAGGTGATATTTCACGTCGCCGGCTCCACCGGGAATGGGTTCCAGGTCGCCGGTTTCCTCGAATTCCCTGAACAGCAGTTCGGGTTTCTTGCCGAGAATGTTGACCAGTACATTGAGCCGCCCGCGGTGGGCCATGCCGATGACGATTTCCTTCACGCCCTGGGCGCCGCTGTTCTGGATCAGCTCGTCCAGCAGCGGAATCAGGCTCTCCCCGCCTTCCAGCGAGAACCGCTTCTGCCCCACGTATTTACGATGCAGATATTTTTCCATGCCTTCCGCCGCGGTCAGCAGTTGCAGCAGCCAACGCTTCTGGTCCGGGCCGATTTCGGTTCCCTGCCGTGGGGTTTCCAGCCGATCCTGAATCCATTCGCGCAATTCGGTGTCGACGATATGGGTGTATTCCGCGCCGATGCTGCCACAATAAGTAGCGTGGAGATCGGCGATGATCTGCCGGAGCGGTCGCTTTTCCCCGCGGTTGAGGATGTCGGTATAGAACGGGGTATCCATGTCCTGTTCGGTGAGGCCATAGATGAGGGGATCGAGCTCGCGGATGACGGGCAAGGTGCCCAGTTTGAGCGGGTTATTGTCCGCCGCCTGATGGCCCTTCATGCGGTATTGATCGATCAGCCGATTCACTGCCGCCTGCTTGCGCAAGGCCTGCTCTAGCGAGGTGCTGAGCAGAGCGCCGGTGACGCCTATTTCGGCCTGGGCTGGGGCGAGTTGGAGACTGGCGAAGGTTTCCTTCCAGGACGGATCGATGGAATCGGGGTCGTTGAGGAATTTTTCGTAGAGTTCTTCGAGGAAGCTGGCGTTACCTTCGGAGAAAGCCGAGGAATCCTGGAGCATTGGTGGCGGCTTGTTCATGACGATAGCTTGATTCGGAAGTGGCCTTCAATCCTGTCGGCCTAGCATAGGTTTTTTTAAAGCATTATCCAAGCCGCCGCTGCGCCTGGCCATTTGCGAGTCGAATCCGATCCGTCGCATGGTCTGGAATCCACAAGCGTTTATCATCGGTTTGGCCGCTTGCCCGACTTCTGCGGCTTTTTCGGACTCAGCGGCAAATCGGTTTGCTGGGTGCGGAAGGGCTGGGCTTTGCGATGGACTCGCTTGCCCTCGGTCGCATCACCGGTTCCTGCGGGTTGGTAGCGAGGCACCAGATGGTGCTTGCCATTGCCGATGAGGTCGGCGCGGCCCATGCGTTGCAGGGCTTCCCGCAGCATCGGCCAATTGTTGGCGTCATGGTAGCGTAGGAAGGCTTTATGTAACCGGCGTTGTTTCATCGGTTTGGGAACATAAACATCCTCGCTATTGCGGCCCACTTTGTGCAGCGGGTTTTTGCCACTGTGATACATGGCGGTGGCGGTAGCCATGGGCGAAGGTAGAAAGGCCTGTACCTGGTCGGCGCGGAAACCGTTTTTCTTCAGCCATAGCGCCAGATTCAGCATGTCTTCGTCGGTGGTTCCGGGATGGGCGGCGATGAAATAGGGGATGAGATACTGCTCCTTGCCCGCCGCCCTGGAATACTGATCGAACATCGACTTGAAACGGTCATAGGTGCCGATACCGGGCTTCATCATCTTCGACAAAGGCCCTGTTTCGGTATGCTCGGGGGCGATCTTCAGATAACCGCCGACATGGTGGGTGGCCAGTTCCTTGACATATTCGGGCGACAGCACAGCCAGGTCATAGCGCAATCCCGAGGCGATGAATATCTTCTTGATGCCGGGGAGGGCGCGGGCACGGCGGTAGAGCCTGATCAACGGGCCATGGTCGGTGTTGAGGTTTTTGCACACGCCCGGATAGACGCAGGAAGGGCGTCTGCAGGAAGCCTCGATTTCCCGGGACTTGCAGGCGAGGCGGTACATGTTGGCGGTGGGGCCGCCCAAATCCGAGATATGTCCGGTGAAGGCCGGTGAAGTATCGCGGATGGCCTCGATTTCGCGGATGATGGAGTCTTCCGAACGGCTCTGGATGATGCGCCCCTCGTGCTCGGTGATGGAGCAGAAAGTGCAACCGCCGAAACAGCCGCGCATGAGGGTGACCGAGTGCTGAATCATCTCGAAAGCGGGGATATTGGCTGCGCCGTAGGAGCGGTGTGGCAAGCGGCTGTAAGGCAGGCCGTAGACGCCATCCATTTCCTGGGTCGTCAGCGGTAGGGGAGACGGATTCAGCCACAGCTCGCGCTCGCCGTGACGCTGCATCAAGGCGCGGGCATTGCCGGGGTTGGTTTCCTGATGCAACACGCGGGAGGCGTGGGCGTAGAGCACCGGATCGGATCGTACCCCCTCGTAAGCGGGCAGCCGGATGACGGTATGCTCGCGCTCGGTTTTGGCCGGTGAGCGATGGATGCGGATGACGGCTTGTTCGGGGAGGAGCGGGGCAGGCCGGCTCACGCAAGTCGAAGTGCCGTCGCCATACGGATTGGCTGTCGGAGCCAGTTTCCCCGGAACATCCACATGGGAAGAATCCAACAGCGTCCAATGGTCGGGAATCTCCTTGCGCAGGAAAGCGGTGCCACGGATGTCGGTGAGTTGGCTGATGGGTTCCCCTGCCGCCAGCCGATGGGCGATTTCCACCACCTGGCGTTCGCCATTGCCGTATACCAATAGGTCGGCTTTGGCATCCAGCAATACCGAACGCCGCACCTTGTCCGACCAATAGTCATAATGGGCGATGCGGCGCAGGCTGGCCTCGATGCCGCCGAGCACGATGGGAACATCGCTGAAGGATTCGCGGCAGCGCTGGGCGTAGACCACCACGCAATGATCGGGCCGCTTGCCGGCTTCACCGCCGGGGGTATAGGCGTCGTTGGAACGGATGCGGCGGTCGGAGGTGTAGCGGTTGACCATGGAGTCCATGTTGCCCCCGGTCACCCCCCAGAACAGATTGGGCCGGCCCAGCTTCTTGAAATCCTCGGCCGAAGTCCAGCCGGGTTGGGAGATGATTCCCACGCGAAACCCTTGGGCTTCCAGCAGCCGTCCGATCAAGGCCATGCCGAAGCTGGGATGGTCTACGTAAGCGTCGCCGGTCACCAGGATGATGTCGCAGGAATCCCAGCCCAAAGCCTCCATCTCCTCGCGAGACATGGGCAGTTGCGGGGCGACGCCGAAGCGCGCGGCCCAGAATTTGCGGCGGGAAAAAATATTGGCAGCGGTTTGCATGAAAAGGCATGGGGGGATGAAACGGGAGTTTATTCTATACGATCTTGTGCTCGGGTTCTGTCCGATCGCTCGACAGTCGCGTTAAAATGCTCAGCTAAGTTTGTGCTGCGGAAGCATTTCCATCTGCTATATAAAGGGGGGAGGCCGAACATGCGGCGAATTTTAAGAAGCAATATCCGGCGCCCAGATTGCCGAATGGGATACCAACGCAAATGATGGCGACATATAACCTTGGGCTGGTGGGCCTTTCCATCGCAATCGCGATGTTGGCCTCCTATGTGGCCATTTCCCAAGCCAAACGGTGGTGGAGTACATCCGCAGGGCGGGTGCGCAACTGGGGGATATTGGGTGCCGCCGCCGCCATGAGCTGCGGCGTGTGGACCATGCATTTCATCGGCATTCTGGCCTACCATTTTTCCATGCCGATCCATTGGGATGGACCGATCAGCGGGCTATCCTTCTTATGCGCTTTCCTGGGGACGGGAGGCGCTTTCCTGCTCGCTCAGCGGCAGGCAATTTATCCGCTGATATTGGGCAGTTTCTTCATGGCGATGGGGATCGTCGCCATGCATTACACCGGCATTTACGCCATGCGCATGAATCCCCCCATCATTCATGATGCAACGACCGTCGTCCTATCGGTGCTGATCGCCCAAGCCGGCAGCCTGCTCGGTTTGTGGCTGGCTTTCCGTTCATCCTCGCTCGATTCCCGTTGGCGGGTTTGGGGCGCGTCGGGCGTCATGGGCTTGGCGGTCAGTGGCATACACTACCTGGCGATGGCCGGCATTCGGTATGACGTGAACGCCAGGTCCATGGTGACGCCCACGGGCGTTAGCCAGGATGGACTGGCGGCGTTGCTTGCCAGTGGTTCGTTCCTGGTGTTATTGCTGAGCTTGTTCCTTTCCATCGGCAAGCCCTTGTTTTCCCTGTGGCGTATGACTGCGCTGGTGCTGCTCGGCGAAATCGCCGTCATGGTGTTGCTGGAGCGGGTATGGCCGCATGATGAAAGCCTCGTATGGCAGGCGAGCGTCGCCGACGGCATACTGCTGACGGCGCTACTTTTTCCCGTGCTGTGGCGTTTGCATCGCGACAGTCATTCGCTGTCCTACGAGCGTGCCCGCGCCAGCACCGCCCTGGCCTCCATCGGTGAAGGGGTGATTCTCACCGATAGTATCGGCGTGGTGGAATATCTCAATTCGGTAGCGGAAGATCTGATCGGCTGGAAATTGGAAGAGGCGCGGGGTAGAAAGCTGGACGAAGTGTTTCATATCGTGGATGAGGATACCGAATTTCCCCTTCACAGCCCGGTGGAAGCCTGTATTCGGGAGAATCGCGTCATCGAGCCTGACAGTCCCATCGTCCTGATCAAGCGGAATGGCTGCAGATGTGGCATCGAGAGCAGCGCTGCGCCTATCCACGATGAAAACGGGCGGGCTGCGGGGGCGGTGCTGGTGTTCCGTGACGTGATGGCGAAGCGCAAGGTGGACGATGAGTTGAACTTGTCGGCCTCGGTTTTCTCCCATGCCGCGGAAGGCATCCTCATCACCGATCGCGATGGCAGGATTCTCCGCGTCAACAAAGCTTTCTACTCGATCACGGGCTATACCGCAAACGAGGTTGGCGAGTTGCGTACCCATATTCTATGTTCGGGTAAACAGGATCAATCGTTTTATGATGGCCTGTGGGAGCAGATCGAACTCGCGGGGGAATGGCAGGGAGAACTCGGCAACCAGCGCAAGAATGGGGAGTTGTTCACCGAATGGCTGAGTATCCGCGTCATCCATAACGAGCGGGGCGAGATCAGCAACTATGTCGGTATCTTTTCCGATATCAGCGAGCGTGTGCGCGATCAGGAATACATTTACCAGTTGGCCTATTACGATACCCTGACCGGTTTGGCCAACCGCGGCTTGCTCGTCGTCAATCTGGAAATGGCCATTTCCCTGGCCAAGCGGCATCAACAAGCGGTGGCCCTGTTGTTCATCGATATCGATCGTTTCAAGTTGATCAACGACTCCTTGGGACATGCCATCGGCGATTTGTTGTTGCAGAACGTGGCGAAAGAGATTTCCGCTTGCATACGAGACGGTGATACCGTGGCGCGTTTCGGCGGCGACGAATTTGTCATCTGTCTGCCCGAGATGCCGGGCGATCGGGAGGAAGCGGTCAGCGCCACCGCGTCCGTGGCGGAGCAAATCCAACGCCGCTTATCCCAACCCCATATTTTGCACGGGCAGGAAGTCGCCATCACGCCTAGCATGGGCGTGGCCGTTTATCCCTGGGACGGCGAGAATCCCAACGATCTCATCAAACATGCCGACGTCGCCATGTATCATGCCAAAACCCTGGGACGAGACAATTTCCAGATGTTTTCGGGGGAAATGTTGTCCGCCGACAGCGAGCGCCTGCAAATTCAAAGCGGCTTGCGCAAGGCCTTGGAAAATCGGGAGTTTGCCGTTCATTACCAGGCGCAACTCGATCTGAGCACCGGTCGGATCGTGGGGGCCGAAGCCCTGTTACGTTGGAATAGCCCCGAATTGGGAAGGGTGTCGCCTGCGAAGTTCATTCCGGTCGCTGAGGATACCAGCCTGATTCTGCCGATCGGCGATTGGGTGCTGCACCAAGTCTGCCAGGATTGGAAAGACTGGAAGGAGCGAATCATCTTCACCGGGGGACTGCCGCGCATCGCCGTCAATTTCTCGCCTCGCCAGTTCGTCCAGCCCAATTTTGTGGAAAAAATCATGAGCGAACTGAAGAAGTCCAACGTCGATCCCCATTTCATCGAAGTGGAGATTACCGAGGCCATCCTCATGCATAACACCGAACTGGCGCTGAGTTCATTGAAGCGCTTGCGCGATCACGGCATCCGCATCGCGGTGGATGATTTCGGCGTTGGCTACTCGTCCCTCAGTTATCTGAAGAAGTTTCCCCTCGACGTGTTGAAGATCGATCAATCCTTCATCCGCGAAGTCGTCACCAGTGATAGCGACGCCAAGATCGTCCGCGCCATCATCGCCATGGGACGCAGCCTGAATCTGACGGTGTTGGCGGAAGGCGTGGAAACCATGGAACAGTTGGCGTTTCTGAAGAAAGCAGGATGCCAGGAAGTCCAGGGTTATCTGCTCAGCCGGCCCATTCGCGAGAATGAGTTCGCCGAATTGCTGCGGCGGGGAGGGAAGGACCGCCCGGTTAAGGCACGCTCGGCCTGACCTACCTGCAGGGATTTGCGGGCGAGGCGATCACAGGCCGAATAATTCCCGCAATTTATCCCCCGGTTCTTCCACTTTCATGAAGGCCTCGCCTACCAGAAAAGCGTTGACCTGATGTTTGCGCATGAGCGCCACGTCTTCCGGCGCGAGGATGCCGCTTTCGGTGACGATGATGCGGTCGTCGGGGATGGACCATAGCAGGCCCAAGGTGGTTTGCAGGGAGACCTCGAAAGTGCGCAGATTCCGGTTATTGATCCCCAGCAGCGGCAGATCCAGCCTCAAGGCACGCTCCAGTTCCAGGGCATCATGTACTTCCACCAGCACATCCATGCCCAACTCCCCGGCCATTCTCGCCAACTCCTCCATCCGGGCATCATCGAGAGCGGCGGCGATGAGCAGGATGCAGTCCGCGCCGATGGCCCGCGCTTCCATCACCTGGTAAGGATCGATCAGGAAATCCTTGCGGATCACCGGCAAGTGGCAGGCGGCGTGGGCCTGTTGCAGATAGTCCTCGCAGCCCTGGAAGAAATCCCTGTCGGTCAGCACCGACAAACAGGCGGCTCCGCCTCGTGCATAACTTCGGGCGATGTCGGCGGGGCGAAAATCCTCGCGCAGCACGCCCCGACTGGGGGAGGCTTTCTTGATTTCGGCGATCACCGCCGCCTGGCCTTGGGCGAGCTTGGCTCGTAGGGCCTGAACGAAACCGCGCGGCGGGTCGGCCGATTCCGCCTGGGTGCGTAATGCGTTCAGGGAGACTCGGGCCTGACGCTCGGCGATTTCTTCCCTTTTGCGGGCAAGGATTTTTTTCAGGATGTCGGGAGGATTGTTCATGTCGTTATCGTTGCTTGCCTGTTGATCTTCGTTCCCTCGCTTTGCATGGGAGCGATTTCGGGTTGGAACTCGGAGCCGGTTTTGGAGGGGCAGGGAATTTCTATTCCCATGCCTCCTCGTAAATCCGTTCGATCGGTATTTCGAGTTCCATGGAGTTTAACGGGATTGCCGCGCCATCGGTGTAAATGCGCATTTTCCAATCGGCCCCTTCGCGCCGGAAAACCCGCACATCCATGCATTCCTGGGAAACCAGCATATATTCCTGAGGGCTTTCCAGGCTCTGGTAGGCGCGCCGCTTTTCCCCGAAGTCATGTTTTGACGTGGATTCGGAAAGCATCTCGACGATCAGCGTCGGCTGTTCCCGGTAATGGCTGTCGGGCGCCGGCTCGCAGGACACCATCAGGTCGGGATAGTAATAGGCGGAAGCCGCATCCACCTTGAGTTTCACATCGGACATGAAGACCCGGCAAGGTGAACCCCGTAGATGCTCCCTTAGAATGATGTAAACATTGCCGGCGATGATGTTGTGGATGACGCTGGCGCCGGTCATGGCATGGATATGCCCGCCGATGAATTCGTGTTTGATCGGACTGGTGAGTTCCATTTCCAGGTATTGTTCTTCCGTGAATGCTTTGATTTGTGGGGCTGGTCTGGACATGGGTCCTCCTGGCGATGATGAGTTTATCCTGGGGTCCATAACCCATGGATGAGTGACTTTGTTTGTCTCGAGAAAAGCCCGAGTACCGCCGAGTCCTGGATACGGGAGGGAAATCCCTAATTTCTACGGGGTTTCCAAGTCATAATCCTCTTCAAAGGTTTCTTTCCAGGACAAAGCCTGGATATCGGATTTCTTACCCATTTCAGCCTGGGCATCGCGTTTGGCCATGGCAAATGCCTTGTCCCAGAATGATTCGATCACGGCGTCATTGAGGCTGGGGGTTTCTTCCTGAATATCGGCGATTTCTTCTCTCGCATCTTTGATGCTGGCGGCCCAACTCCAGGAACGTTGTTCCGGCTGAGATTTCCACTTGACGATGTGCAGCATCAGTCTGACCAACTGACTTTTTAGTGCGCGTTTTTCCGAGCGGGACAAAGCTTCGATCAACTCCTCTATGCCGGTAGCGGCTTCCAGGAAATGTCCCCGCTCCATTTCTTCCTTGATGGCGACGGCGGTTTTGTAAGGTGAATTCGCGGATAAGGTTTGCCAATTCATGGATGTCACCGAAATGCAGGTTTGCTTCTGACGGTTGATCGATACCTGGATAGCTTCGATGGAACGATAGCTTAATCGAGGTTATCCGGTTATGGCTATGCAGATGGAAGCGCATATGTCACTTTTTCTCCATCCACCTTGACGTAGCTGCGCGTTACAAGTGCGTCATACACCGTATCAACAAGCATCGACGGCACATTTTTCCCCAATTTTGCATGAATGGTACTTCTCAGCGTCTTGGATGTGCGTGGTTTTGATGCCTTTCGCTTGATCAAATCGTCCACAGCAACCGCGACAAGGTTGTCAATCTCAGTCGGCACCTTATCTTCTATGGAATGGCCATTAGAGAGCGTGACGTTGGCCGAAATCGGGGTGAAACATGGCATCTCTTCGATCGAAGCCGAGCGATATGACAAAATCTTTCTAGTCTTCAAATGCTGCAAAAGCGGATCGAATCCCGTATCTTTCGATATGACGTGAAAGAAACCGTCCGGCTCGCTTGCAGACAGAACGCCAAGGTAGTAGGCGATGTGGAAGTCCAGCGCATTCCTGCCATGGGCCTCCAACACGATATATTCCGCGCGCTCCCCCAGTTCCTGCATTGCTAGAACGAGTTCAATGGGTAGTTTTGTGTTGGTAGGGCCGAGAAAGACCTTGACCCTAAAGTGCCCTCCTTTGAGCAGAGCAAGAGATTTGACTTGGACGTTTTCGTAGTCGATCAGAATATAATTCGTCTTCAATTCAATCCCTCCATTACCATCCGTTATTCCCCGCCTTGTTGGTGAGCTAGGCAAAACTCCGGCTCAACTCCACCAACTCCGCCAATTTTCTCTTTGCATGGCCTTCGGCGATCACCGCTTGCGCTCGCAATACGCCGTCTTCCAGGTTTTCCACCAGATTGGCGGCATAGATCGCCGCGCCGGCGTTCAGAGCCACGATGTCGGCGGCGGGACCGGGCCGGCCTTCCAGAACCGACAGCAGGATCTTGAGGCTGTCTTCCGCCGTTTCAACAGCCAGGGTTTTCAAAGGGTTGCGGTGAATGCCGAATCGTTCCGGGGTGACGGTATAGGTCGAGATTCCGCCATTTTTCAATTCCGCCACATAGGTGGGGGAGGCGATGCTGATTTCGTCCAGGCCGTCCTCGGCGTGGACCACCAGCACATGCGAACTGCCGAGTTTTTGCAGCACCTTTGCCATGGGCTCGACCCAATGCTTGGCGAAGACGCCGAGCAACTGGTTGGGCGCGCTTGCCGGGTTGGTGAGTGGACCCAACAGGTTGAATAGAGTGCGGATGGCGATTTCTTTGCGTGGGCCGATGGCGTGTTTCATCGCGCCATGGTGGCGTTGGGCGAACAGGAAGCCGACCCCGACCCGTTCGATGCAGGTCTTGACCTGCTCCGGCGTCAGGTCGAGATTGACGCCTGCTGCCTCCAGCACGTCGGCACTGCCACAGGAACTGGAGACGGAGCGGTTGCCATGTTTGGCCACCTGGCCTCCCGTCGCGGCGACCACGAAGGCGGCCGTGGTGGAGATGTTGAAGGTATGAGCCCCATCGCCGCCGGTGCCGCAGGTGTCGATCACATGGGGACCCGTCACCTCGATTTTGGTGGCCATCTCCCGCAGCACCTCGGCGGCGGCGGCCACTTCCTCCACCGTCTCGCCCTTGGCGCGCAGGGCGACCAGGAACGCGCCGATCTGCGCCGGGCTCGCCCCGCCGGTCATGATGGCGCGCATGATTTTGTGCATGTCCTTGGCGCTAAGGTCATTGCCTGCAAGCAAGGTTTCCAGGGCTTGGGGTATGTTCATGAGCTCATCGATAGGGTTTCCACTCTCCGGGCGGGGCCGGAAATTGATTCTGTGCTTGGTAGCCGCTAACGGGAACCGGATCGTCGGGGTTTGCCCCGCTTCGCCACTAGGGACCGGCCATCCTCCAACAGGATTTGAGTTCCATCCCAGCCGGCGAATTGGCCTTGATTGGCCATGTCAACGGGGCGTCCGCCAGGCGGGTTCAGGACGAATGGACCCTGGTACCAGATCGCGCCGTACGGGTGATAGACAGCCCCATGGTAAGACGTGGACCCTGGCCCATCGCTGCGCTTCAACACGACGAACACTCCGTCATCCGGACCGCCCAGCCAAAAAGCGTCCTTCGGCACCCCCTCTGGCCGGACCGGTTCGGCCGACAAGTTAAGACACACCAGAGCCAGAATGATGGCCAACATCAGCGGCAGCGGGTTTCTTCTAAAGTCAGGAAGTGGTTTCATCGTTTTCTCACGTCAATTCAATCCAAAGACTCGTACTGGACTCGCCGGAAAAAGGCCGGATTTCCTGCCGCCTATCAGCAGGATACGCTAGTGGCAAAGGGCGGATGCGGACATGGCGTCATTGCAGCTCGACGTCATCCACGGTGAACGATCCTGAATTGTCGAAGTCGAGATCGTTCTGCTGCAAGCGTACCTGCACGATATATCCGGCCGGTTGTGGCGCAATCACGGCGGGCATGGAGGCTCCGCCAGCCTCGGCCACTCCTTTCATGAAGTGCAGGCAACTGTTGGACAGGAGTTCGTAGGGGGCACGCTTAGGATTGGTATTCTGCTTCATCCGGGTGGTGGCGTGCGCCAGCATTTTGATGAAAGCCCCGGTATCCAGTTCTATGTATGCTCCGGCAATCTTGCCGCTCTGCCCGGATTTCAGCGAAACTTCGGCCAGAACCTTACGTAGGGATGTCTTCGTGGGGCGTCCGTTGTTTCCCATCTTCACGTCGGCAATCGACTGCTTGCGCACCAATCCCTTCGCGGCCGGATCGTAACGTCCGTATTCGTAGTACTTGGTCAGTCCACTCTTGCCCTCTATGAACAGGATGCCGGCGTGCCCGAGAAACGGCACCTTCTGTTTGCTGGGAGGTACTTTGATACGGTCGGGTAGTATGTCCACCCAAGGCAGAACATCGGGAACGTTCACGTTCACCGCCGGGGTTTCCACCATGATGAGGTAGTCCGGGAATACAATCGGTACCGCCAGATCTTTATTCGCCATGTTTTATCTTCGGCCAATCGTAATTTTTACCGCAGCAAGAAATTTCTCAACAACTCATGTCCCTGCTCGGTCATGATGGATTCGGGGTGGAATTGGACTCCCTCGATATCCAGTGTCTTGTGCCTGACGCCCATGATTTCGTCCAGATTGCCATCCTTATCCTCGGTCCAGGCGGTGATTTCCAGGCATTCGGGCAGCGTGGCCTGCTCGATCACCAGGGAATGGTAGCGGGTGGCCTGGAGCGGATTGTTCAAGCCCCGGAATACGCCCCGGTTGTAGTGGTGCACCAGGGAAGTCTTGCCGTGCATGATGGATTTGGCGTGGATGATGTGGCCGCCGAAGGCGTGGCCTCTGCTCTGATGGCCCAGGCAAACTCCCAGGATCGGATATTTTCCGCCGTAACGGTGGATGGTTTCCACCGAGATGCCCGCTT
>JAQTSI010000382.1 GCA_028711365.1 Methylococcaceae bacterium | reverse complement strand
GTGTAGATGTCCGACAGGTACATGGCGATCGGATCCGCGCTTTTCTCACCGAAGCGGAAAGCCACGGAAGGCGAGGTCGGCCCCAGGATGACATCGACCTCCTGGAACGCCCGTTTGAAGTCGTCGCTGATCAGGCGGCGGATCTTCTGCGCTTTCAGGTAATAAGCGTCGTAATAACCGGCGGAAAGCACATAGGCGCCGATGAGGATGCGGCGCTTGACCTCCGCGCCGAAACCTTCGCCGCGCGAGCGCGTGTAAAGATCGTGCAGATCCTTCGGATTCTGGCAGCGATAGCCATAGCGGACGCCGTCGAAACGCGCCAGATTCGAGGAACACTCCGCCGGAGCGACGACATAATAGGCCGGGGCGGACAGGTGCATATTGGGCAGGGAAACCGTCTTCACCTCCGCGCCGAGCTTTCGATATTCGGCCACCGCTGCCTCGATGAGCGCTCCGATCTCAGAATCCAGCCCCTCGCCGAAGAACTCTTTCGGCAGGCCGATGCGCAAACCTTCCAGGCTGTCGTTCAGGTTGGCGGAATAATCGGCAACTGGCCGGGCCACGCTGGTGGAGTCCTTTTCATCGAACCCCGCCATGACTTGCAGCATCAACGCGCAGTCTTGCGCCGTGCGCGCCAGGGGGCCGCCCTGGTCTAGGCTGGAGGCGAAAGCGATCATGCCCCAGCGGGAGACCAATCCATAAGTGGGCTTGATGCCGGTGATGCCGCAAAAAGAGGCCGGCTGGCGGATGGAACCGCCGGTATCGGTGCCGGTGGCGCCGGCCGTGAGGCGGGCCGCCACCGAGGCGGCCGAACCGCCGGAAGAACCGCCGGGCACGGTGCCGGTATCCCAGGGATTTTTCACCGGGCCGTAATAGCTTGTTTCATTGGAGGAGCCCATCGCGAATTCGTCCATGTTCAGCTTGCCCAGCATCACCGCACCGGCCTGGTTGAAGCGCTCCACCACGGTGGCATCGTAAGGCGAGATGAAGTTATCCAGCATTTTCGACCCGCAACTGGTGCGCACGCCTCGGGTGCAGAAAATGTCCTTCTGGGCGATGGGGATCCCGGTCAATGGGCCGGCCTGGCCTTGGGCGAGGCGGGTATCGGCGGATCTGGCCTGTCCCAGGGCCTGCTCGCCGGTCACGGTGACGAAAGCATTGATGTGGGCGTCATGTTGACGAATGCGGGCCAGGAAATGCTCGGTCAACTCCAAACTGCTGAATTCCTTGTTGTGCAGTCCCGCGGAAAGTTCCGCGATGGTTTTATTGTGCATCGGTGAGTCTCGGTGTCAGGCCGGCATGCAACCCCAGCGGGGATGAAAACCGGCGAATTTCGGATAAAATTGGCGGCCTCGAAGCTTCCTTGGGTTATTCGATGACCTTGGGCACCAGGTAAAGCCCCGCCTCCACCAGGGGCGCATGGGCCTGGAAGCGTTCGCGTTGATCGCTCTCCGTCACGGCGTCGGGACGCAGACGCTGAACCTGGTCCAGAGGATGGGCCATGGGTGCGACCGCACGGGTATCCACCGCGCTCATCTGCTCGACGAAGTCGAGGATGCCGGATAAATCGCGCGCGTAGGCCTCGGTTTTATCGGCGTCGATGGCGATGCGACCCAACCAGGCGATTTTATTGACCTCTTCGGTAGTTAGCGACATGTCTCTCCCTCTTCTAATTAGACTGGATCGAAATATCATACTCCATCTTGCTCTTTTACCCACTACCTTGCTAAATTGAAACAATTTTTGACGGGATACCGATGTTCATGTTCAAACGTCTACGCGGATACTTCTCCAACGACCTGTCGATCGACCTGGGCACGGCAAACACGTTGATATACATCCGTGGGCAGGGCATCGTCGTGAACGAACCTTCCGTCGTGGCCATCCGGGAAGACCGCGCCCGCGGCTCCAAAACCATCCTGGCGGTGGGGGCGGCGGCGAAATCGATGCTGGGCAGAACACCGGGCAACATCACCGCCATCCGCCCGCTGAAAGACGGCGTCATCGCCGATTTCACGGTCACCGAGAAGATGCTGCAATACTTCATCCACAAGGTGCACAAGAGCAAACTGCTGCGTCCCAGCCCACGGGTGTTGATTTGCGTGCCCTGCGGCTCCACCCAGGTGGAACGCCGCGCCATCAAGGAATCGGCGGCCGGGGCCGGCGCCCGCGAGGTCTATCTGATCGACGAGCCCATGGCGGCGGCCGTCGGCGCAGGCCTACCGGTGAACGAGGCGCGCGGTTCGATGGTCATCGACATCGGCGGCGGCACCTCGGAAGTAGCGGTGATATCGCTCAACGGCATCGTCTACTCCGCCTCCGTACGCATCGGTGGCGACCGTCTCGACGAAGCCATCATGAACTATGTGCGCCGCAATTACGGCACCTTGATCGGTGAAGCCACGGCGGAGCGCATCAAACACGAAATCGGCACCGCCTACCCCGGCAGCGAGGTCAAGGAAATCGAGGTCAAGGGCCGCAATCTCTCGGAAGGCATTCCCCGCAGTTTCATGCTCAATAGCAACGAGATCCTCGAAGCCATCCAGGAACCCTTGGCCGGCATCGTCGGCGCGGTCAAGGTGGCGCTGGAGCAAACCCCGCCGGACCTGGGTGCGGACGTGGCCGAACGCGGCATCATCCTCACCGGTGGCGTCGCCTTGCTGAAGGACATCGACCGCCTCATCGCCGAGGAGACCGGCCTACCCGTGCTGATCGCCGAGGATCCCCTGACCTGCGTGGCGCGTGGCGGCGGACGGGTATTGGAATTGCTCGACGAAAAAGGTTCGGCGCCCTTTTCCCTGGAATAACTCCGCCTCGCTCACCGGCGCGAGGCCGCTCGACAGGGAGTAAAGAGACATCAAACCCATATTCAGCAAAGGTCCCTCCCTCAGTCTCCGCTTGTTCGTCTGCGTCATGGCCTCTCTGGCCCTGCTGGCGGGCGAACAACAAACCCTGCTGGGAACCATCCGCACCAGCCTCACCGTCATGGTCTATCCCTTGCAAAGATTGGTCAGCTCGCCGACGCGAGCCCTCCAGGATCTGCACGAGACCGTTTCATCCTATGCCAAACTGCGGGAGGAAAACGCGCGGCTGCGCGAGGAGCAGATGTTGCTCAAGACCAAGCAGCTCAAATTCGCGGCGCTGGAGCAGGAAAACACCCGTTTGCGGGGACTGCTGGACACCTCGTTCAAGCTCGGCGAGCAGGTCATGATCGCGGAACTGCTGTCGGTCAACCTGGTTCCCTATGAGCATGTGGTCGTGGTGAACAAGGGTAGCCGTTTCGGTGTATATCCGGGACAGCCGGTCATGGATGCCAACGGGGTGGTCGGCCAGGTGCTGCGCGTCACGCCTTTCAACGCCGAAGTCATGCTCCTGACCGATCCGAATCATGCCATTCCGGTGCAGGTCAACCGCAACGGGCTGCGCACCATCGCCTTGGGCACCGGCCAGATCGACAAACTCAGCCTGCCCTACCTGACCAGCAACGCCGACATCAAACCCGGCGATCTCCTGGTCACCTCCGGCATGGGAGGATCGTTTCCCCAGGGCTACCCTGTGGCCACGGTCACCGCCGTTTCCTCCCAAACCAGCCCGTTTGCCAAAGTGGGAGCGACCCCGGTGGCCCAATTGGACCGCAACCGCGAACTGCTGATGGTATGGAGCAAATCCGAACCGATCCCGCGCATCCCCGAACAAGCGGTGAGCAAGGGAAGCGCCAATCCGCATGCAACAAAATAAATCCATCACCTGGCTGGTCGTTGCCGTGAGCCTGCTCATCGCCATGATCCTGCGCATCATCTCTTTGCCCCAGGAGTTCTTTCTATACAATCCCGACTGGGTCTTGCTGTTTTTGATTTACTGGGCCATGGCCATACCCGAACGGGTGGGCGTGGGCTACGCCTGGTGCACGGGGCTG
>JAQTSI010000076.1 GCA_028711365.1 Methylococcaceae bacterium | reverse complement strand
CTGCGAGGCGAGTTGAGTCTGAGCGTCAGCGACGGCGAATTACTGCTCACCCGTCATGGCTGACACCGCCCTCCCAGCGTTGATCGGCTCGCTTTGCGATCCCGCCCGGCATGGCCATCCGCCAGGCGGTGTAGTCCTGCTGCAAACCCACATTTCCTGGGTGTTGTTGGCCGGGGCATCGGTCTATAAACTCAAGAAACCGGTGGATTTCGGCTTTCTCGATTTTTCCACCTTGGCGCTTCGGCGCCATTACTGTGAAGAAGAATTGCGCCTGAACGGTAGGCTCGCTCCACAACTTTATCGGCGGGTGGTCGCCATCACCGGAACGCCGGAAAATCCGGTCTTCGATGGGGATGGCGAGGTTCTGGAATATGCGGTCGAGCTGAAGCGGTTTGCCGAAGCCGATCTGGCGGCGAATCTGATCCGCGAAGCCCGGATGAATGCCGGCCATATCGACGGCCTGGCCCGGACGCTGGCGGCTTTTCACGGCGGGATCGGGCGCTCCACCGCGCAGGATGGGCATGGACTGCCCGAAAGCATCCTGGCGACGGCCGAACATAATTTCGACCTACTGCTGCCCACCGCCCCCAGCCTGTCGCAGAGGGAAGAAGCCGCCATCGATGATTCGACCGAGCGCCTGGAAGCGCTGCTGGCTTGGACCCGCAACGAATATGCGCGGTGCAGGGAGGCGTTCCTGGCGCGGAAACAGGCGGGCTTCGTCCGCGAATGCCACGGCGATCTGCATCTGGGCAATATCGTGCTCATCGACGATCAATTGACGCCCTTCGATGGGATCGAATTCAGCGAAGATCTGCGTTGGGTCGATGTCATCAGCGAGATGGCCTTCTTGTTCATGGACTTGGAAGTCCATGAACAAGGCGAATTCGCCTGGAGGCTCTTGAACCGCTATGTGGAACTCACCGGCGATTATGAGGGGCTGGAATTACTGGGCTTTTATCGGGTTTACCGCGCCATGGTGCGCGTCAAGGTCGCCATGTTGAACCTGGAATCGGCGCAGGATACGGCAGGGCGGCGGCGACTCGAAGCCCAATGCCGACAATATCTGGATTATGCCGGGCGCGCGACCCAGGCGCATAAGCCGATACTGCTCATCACCCATGGATTTTCCGGCAGCGGCAAATCGCATCTCGCCTCCCGGCTGGCCGAACGCCTGCCGGCGATTCGCATCGCCTCCGACGTGGAACGCAAACGCCTGGCCGGTTTCGCCGCCGACGCCCGCACCCGCTCGGAACCCGGCGGCGGCATTTATACCGAGGCTTTTTCCCGGCAAACCTACGCCCGTTTGCAGGAACTCGCCGAACGCTTATTGCAGGCCAGGATGTCGGTGATTCTGGATGCCACTTATTTGAAATCCTCTGCTCGCCAATCCTGCCGGGAATTGGCGGAGAAACTCGGGGCCGGATTCCTCATCCTGGATATGCAGGTTCCGGTGGAAGTATTGCGGGAACGGATCGGCCGCAGGCTGGAACAAGGAACCGACCCTTCCGAGGCAGACCAGACTATATTGACCCTGCAGATGGCCCACTGCGAGCCCCTGGACGAGTGGGAAAAGCTTTTTACGCTGGCCATCGACGCATCCAAGGCAATCGACCCGGACGAGATGCTTCGGGTATGGCGGTAGTCCTGAATAGCGAATGATCTTATAAGGGGGGGCCTCATGCGCAATGGTGGGTCTTATTCCCCTATTCGGTATCCCATCGCCCTATATCCCCGCTGCCGTCTCTCCCACATTTTCAATAACGCCGGGTGTCCGGTATCGACGAAATCGATGATCCGCACGTCGGTTTTGGTTGCGTGTTCGCGGTGCAGGCGTCCGGCGTATTGTTGGAGAGTGCCTTTCCACGATATGGGCATCGCCAGTACCATCGTATCGAGGGCCGGATGGTCGAACCCTTCGCCGACAAGTTTGCCGGTGGCGAGCAAGATGCGCGGCGCATCCTGAGGTAGCTCGTCGAGCTTCGTGATTACCGTGCTGCGCTGCTTCTTCGACATCCGGCCGTGAAGAACGAAGGGATTTGGCACTTTGTCAGCCAGCGCGGACGAAATGGCGACCAGGTGTTCTGTTCGCTCGGTTAGCACGAGAACCTTTCTGCCCTGGTTGAAGCATTTTTCGATTTCACCGGCAATGGCCGTTGTTCGGTCAGCATCGTTGGCGAGTTGGCGAAAAACGTCCTGGATGGGAGTATCCGGCGCTAGTTCAATTCGTTTGTATAACGAATAAGGACTGACTTCGAGGTCGTGAGGCGCACTCTCGGGCCTGGTAGCCGTGTAACGGATCGGTCCACACTGCATAAAGATGATTGGCTGTTGGCCATCGCGTCGGATCGGCGTCGCGGTTAGGCCGAGCACGAATTTAGCTTTGGCCTTTTTCAAGATGGCATCGAAGGAAGTCGCGCCAACGTGGTGGCATTCATCGATGACGATGTGTCCGTAGTTTTCTACCAGCGGGTTCACTTCGCCCTGACGCGATAGCGACTGCATGACGGCGATGTCGATTTTACCAGTGGGCTTGGCCTTGCCGCCACCGATGGTCCCGACGACACCCTTGCCCACGCCGAGCAAGGTTTGTAGGCGCATCTGCCATTGCTTGAGCAATTCGGTACGATGCACCAGCACCAAAGTGTTCACACCGCGCCGTGCGATCAATTCGGCAGCGGCAACGGTCTTGCCGAAAGCGGTTGGAGCGCACAACACGCCCGTATCGTGGTGCAGCATCGCGGAGACGGCTGTTTCCTGGTCGAGACGTAATGTGCCGACGAACTCCACATTGAGCGTTTCGCCAGAAAATCGCTCATCGGTCAGATCACAATGAATTCCGTTATCCCGCAGTAATTCCCGTACGGCATCGAGACAACCGCGCGGCAAGGCAATGTGATTGGGGTAGTTCTCGGCACAGCCGATCACTCGCGGCTCGTCCCAGACAGAAAGGCGCATCGTCTGCTTTTTGTAGAATTCCGGATTCTGGAATGCAGCCAGACGGATCAATCTATTAGCTAGCGCCTGCGGCAGTTGCGCTTTCTCGAAATAGATGAGGTTAGCGAGTGTCACCGTCAGCAACTTTGGCATCGGATCAACCAGCGTCTTCAGACTCGATCGCTTCCACGGCTCCTTCAAATCTTCGTCGTCGATGAAGGTAACGTCGAGCGGATGCGCATGACCCGTCGCCCGGAGGATGGTAGGTTCAATATCATGCGCCGCCATCGGTTGGATACCCAACAGGAATCCCCATTGATCGTTATGGGGACGCAGATCGGCATTCACAAATACGCTGCGCCCATTCTCCCGAGGGTATTTCTGCAGCGGTAGCGCGATCAGATTACCGAAACCACCCTTGGGCATCGTATCTTGATTGGGGAATAGCCGATCATACGATGTGAGCTTCAACTGCCGAGTACGCGAACAGGCATGGCTGATAATAGCCGTTCCGAGTCTGCGCGCGTCGCGTGCTAATACCTTGGATGCAAAGAAGATCCAAGCGTGCGCCCCTTGACCGGAGCGGGAGATTTCCAGCGCCGCCGGAACGCCAAGTTCCAGGCAAGACTGAACAAAGGCACGAGCATCTTCCCGCCACTCGGCTTCGTCGAAGTCGACCGCCAGAAAGTGACAGGAATCGTCCTCCAGCAAGGGATAGACACCGACCGTATGCTCGCCGGCCAGATGGTCGTAGATGACCGAGTCGGTGAGTGGCACCAGTTGGCGATTTTTGCAGTCGCCGCATTTGATGCGCGGCTTTTCGCAGATCCCGGCGCGCCACTCGTTAGCGCAGGCCGGTGCGTAGCCCGATTTGCCCGTGGTACTACTCTCCCAGCGGATGGGATAGACATCGGTTCGACCACGAAATAGGCGTCGGAAGAGCGCGACCTTCTCGTCGGTGGATAGCCTTGACTGATCTGCTCCTGGCGGTGTCGACGGCTGCGATGGCAGTCGCCATTCGATTCCATGAGACTCCAGCAGCGCAATCAGACGGGAATTCTCGGCCTGTAGCTCTGCCAGCTTGGCTCGGATCAGGGCTTGGGCATCCACAGGAGTCCCGCCTTTTCCAGCCTTGCCAACCACGCCGGGCGTTTGCCATGCGTTTCGAGTATTTTGGCAAGCCCCGACCGGAATTCGGTTTCTCGGCCGGTGTGCCTCAACGCTTCCGCCAACTCCTGGGTCAGATGCAGCGCTTGATCGTAAGCTGCGCCCGAACCGCGCTTCAGCAGTACGTCGATTTCGCGCAAAACCCTCTGCGGATCGGCGGCCAGGGCTACAAGGCGAGCGACGCGTTCAGCTTGCCGTTTGGCTTCGGCGGCGGCGCTCGCCTGGCGCTCGCGTTCCAGACGCAGTTCGCGAGCGGTAGTAACACCGACGGCGATGTCCGCCACACGTCGGCGTGTTGCCTGGGGGCTATCGGGTCGCCGGTTTGCCTGCCAGGCGAAAAATGCCAAACGCATCTTGCGCTCCGCCTCTTGTCCACGGCCTTCCAACAGTAAGCGCACGCTGCTGCGAAGAGACTGCTCCGACTGTTCCGCCAACCAGGCGTCGTGCTCCGGCTCGGCGGGCTGCGCTTCTTCCAGGCTGGCCGCCGCAGCCGCGCTCAGCCAGTCGGGGTCGAGTTCGAGAAATTCGGCCAGCGCTTGCTGGGCCAACGTGAGCGTAGCCAGGCCTGCCGGCAGCGGAGGCTCCAGGTCGTCGTCGCCCAATTGCTCGCCACAAACCCGCGCCAGCCACCCCAGGTAAAGCGGGCGCGCGTCGCCGCGCAATAATTCGTCGCGCAGAGGCAGAAGCCTGCTCATCCAACCCGGGCCATCGGCTTGGCTCCAAAACCGTTCGTATTCGCCGGAATCGTCGTTGAAACTCCAATCAAGAAGGCAATGGCTGTCGATGAAACTGGCCTCGAACACGTCGGAATAGCCGGACGACGTTCCGCACACCGATGGTTGAATACAGGCGTCGAGCATGGCCCTATCCACCGACTCCGCAGGCAGGCGCAGCAGAAAACGGCAACTCCCCCAGTTGGCGGAATAGACATGGGCATCGAAGTAGCGCCGCATCCAGTCCAGCGGATCGCCCTTGAGACCGCCCCATTGATATTCGTTGATGAAACTTCCCGGCGTGATCGTGGCCCGGCTCGAGCGGCCGCGAAGTTCGGCCTGCTGTTGCGGGGTCAAGGGACGATCGACGGCGGCAAATTCGTAATATTGGTATTCGCTCATGGGCAGATTTCCTGGTTGCAGTAGTACATCCTCACTCGACCCGTGAGATATGCCATCACGGCAGCAACGGCAGGCCGAGTTCAGCAAGGAACCGGTTATGGCGCTGCTTGGCTTCGCTGATCTTTTTCTCGGCCGCCATGATGTCTTCATGCACCGCCTCAAGATCGATGTCCTCCTCGGTCTCCGCCGTGCTCACATAGCGCGAGATGTTCAGGTTGAACTCGTTTTTCTCGATTTCCTCCATGCCCACCCGCCGCGAGTAGCGTGCCTCTTCCTTACGGTACTGGTAGGTGTCGATGATCTTGTCGATGTGTTCGGGCCGCAGCCGGTTTTGCCTCTTGCCTTTCTCATAGTGCTCGGCGGCGTTGATGAACAACACGTCGTCTGGCTTCTTGCACTTCTTCAACACCAGGATGCACACCGGGATGCCGGTGGAGAAGAACAGGTTGGCGGGCAGGCCGATCACGGTGTCGATGTGGCCGTCCTTGAGCAGCTTGGTGCGGATGCGGGCCTCCGCGCCGCCACGGAACAGCACGCCGTGCGGCAGGATGATGGCCATTACGCCGTCCTGCTTCAGGAAGTGGAAGCCATGCAGCAGGAAGGCGAAATCGGCGGCCGACTTGGGTGCCAGGCCGTAGTTCTTGAAGCGCACATCCTCTCCCAGTGCCGCGCTCGGCTCCCACCTATAACTGAACGGCGGATTGGCCATTACCGCGTCGAACTTCGGCATCTTGGCCGGGTTGGTCTCGCGCAGCATGTCCCACTCGTTGAGTAGGGTGTCGCCGTGGAAGATGTCGAATTCCGAATCCTTCACCCCGTGCAGAAGCATGTTCATGCGCGCCAGGTTGTAAGTGGTGATGTTCTTTTCCTGGCCGTGGATCTTGCCGATGCCATGCGGCCCCATGCGGTGACGCACATTCAGCAGCAAGGAGCCGGAACCGCAAGCGAAGTCCAGCACGCTGTCCATGTGCGAACGCTGCCCCGTCGCCGGTTCCTGCCCGTCCAGCGTGACGAGGGCGGAAAGGATGCTGGAGATGGGCTGCGGCGTATAGAACTCGCCCGCCTTCTTGCCGCTGCCCGCGGCGAATTGGCCGATCAGGTATTCGTAGGCATCGCCCAGGGTGTCGCTGTCGGTGGAAAACTGCGCCAGCCCCTTGGCGATTTCGCCGATGATCTTGCATAGCCGGGCGTTGCGCTCGGCATAAACTTTGCCCAGCTTGTCGGAGGCCAGATTGATCTCCGAAAAGAGGCCCTTGAAGGTGCTGGCGAAGGACTGGTTCTCGATGTAATCGAAACCCTGTTGCAGGGTGTGCAGCAGTTCGTCGTCCTGCGTGCGGGCCATCTCCGCAATATTGCCCCACAGATATTGCGGCTCGATCACGTAATGCACCTTGCGGCGCATCTGTTTCTCGAATTCGTGCACATCCGCAGCGTTATCGGCATACCAGAACGACAGAGGGCTGAGCCGATCATCAGGCTCCAGTTCCGGGTAATCCGGTCCCAGCTCCTTTTTCGCGGCAGCTTCGTAGTTGTCCGACAAATAGCGCAGGAACAGAAAAGCGAGCATGTAATCGCGGAAGTCGTCCGCGTTCATCGCCCCGCGCAGTTGGTCGGCGATGGCCCACAGGGTCTTGCCCAATCTTTGTTTTTCGAGATCGGTCATGGTTGATTCGTCACAGTTTATGGCTTGTCGTTACTCTTCGCGCCGCTGCCCCAACTCGACCATATTCGTGACGCCACGAAAATGGTCGGAAGTCGCATGGCTGGCGTAGAGGATGATCCGGATCATGCCTCCCCCTCAATCAAACGCTTCTCCCGCTCAATCTCGGCGATTAGTTCCTCTTCGGTCGGCAGCACCCGCTGATATTTGGAGGCGAAGAGCTGCTGGCTCTCCTTGATGACCGAGTATTTGACGACGGTTTCATCCTTGCTGTCGCAAAGGATGATGCCGATGGTGGGGTTGTCGTCTTCGCCGCGCTTGAGGTCGTCGAACATGCGCACATACATGTCCATCTGGCCGATGTCCTGATGACTGAGTTTGCCGGTTTTCAGGTCGATGATGACAAAGCACTTGAGCAGGTAGTTGTAAAAAACCAGGTCGATAAAGAAATGACTGGTTTCCGTGCTTATGCGCATTTGCCGGGCGACGAACGAGAAACCCTTGCCCAGTTCCAGCAGGAACTTCTGCAGCTCATCGATGATGGCCTGCTCCAGCCGGCTTTCCTTTATCTGGCCGGCTTCCGGCAGTTGCAGGAACTCCAGCACATAGGGGTCTTTGATGAAATCGCCCAGCGTATTGCCGTTGGCCGTATTGCCCTCTGCGTCGCCGCCCTGGGAGGAGAGCAAGCGCCGAAAGCTCTGGGTCTGAATGCTGCGCTCCAGTTGCCTGACGCTCCACTGCTGCGCAGCCCCCTCCGCCAAGTAATAGGCTCTGGCCTGGGGGTCATCCACGCGCATGATGAGACGGTTATGGCTCCAGCTCAATTTGCTACACACCGTGTAGCAAATCGACTGGTTGGGATAGGTCAGATAGAACTGGCGGAAATTGCGCAGATTGGCATACGAAAAGCCCTTGCCAAAATCCGACGTCAACGCCTTTGAAAGGTTTTCCAGCAAGCGGGCGCCATATTCCGCCTTGTGCCGCCCGCGCTGCTCCTCTTCGACAATCCGCCGGCCAATCAGCCAGTAGGCTTCCACCATCGCGGCATTTACCGCCGAACGCGCCTTGCCGCGCGCCTGATCTAGGATGTTCTTGATGTCGGCGTGAAAGGCGGTCAATGCGCTCATGCCTGCACCTCCTCGGACGCTGCGGGAAACAGCTCCGGATTGAAGGGGTAGCGATTCAAAAAGTCGTGGAGAATCTTCCGGAAGTAGCCCTTGTTCTCGTCCAGCATCTGCTGGGGTTCGAACAATGAATAGTTACCGTGGCTCAGGATGTTGATCAGGCGGGCGTGCAGAATGCCGTCCGGATCATCATCGTCCTGCTTGATGCACGCCGAGAAGTTCGAAAAGCCGTGAAAACTCGCTGACTTTTCCAGCACTGAACGCAGCATCGCGAAGTGATAGGTGTACAGTTCGCCGGACTGCTCGGCCTTGTACAGATCGGCCAACAGCGCCACGTGATGAAAGAATGGTGTTGCTGCCGTGTAGGTCAGCAGGTAAGTGCCATCAGCCTTGGATCGTGACAAAAAATGCGCCAATACCTTTTTTGACTTGCGCGCATCCAGCTCGTTATGCATCACGTTGAAGAACAGCGGGTGGTGCGACGAGATCACCGCCTTCAGCGGGTGACCAGGTTTGCCCAGTAACTGCGCTAGATGGTGACCCACTGCAATGGCGTTGTGCTCATCGAGCGAAGAGATGGGGTCATCAATGTAAACGTACTTTACCCACCGGTATGCCTCGATTTCCTGATCCACAGCCAACTGCACGATGGCCAGGAAGAAGCACCAGACGAAGATGTTTTCCTCGCCGCGCGAGACCTTGATGTTGTCGATGACCTGCCCGTCCACCGTGCGCGAGAAGCGCACCGCCCATTCCTGCGTGTCGATGCGGAAATCGAAATCCGCATAGCGTTGCAGCAGCGGGCGGATGCGGTTGTCCATCTCCATCTCGGCCAGCCCGGCAAAGAAGCGCGAGGCCGCGTTGAGCGTTAGCTTGCGGTCGCTGTCGCCGTTCAAGTCGTTGTCCCAGTGGAACAGGTCTTCGGTGAAGGCGTTGAAGTAGAGCGTGTCGCCCACTGTTTCTGTGATCGTCAGCGGCCGATTCACATGGTCGTTCACATTCATGGGGCGATGAACCATCGTTTTGCCCACATCCTTGAAGGCCATCGACAGCCGCGTCTTGCCGGTACCGTTGTAGGCATAGAGCAGGATGGTCTTCTTGTTCTCCAGCTCGCCTCGCAAATGGGCGGCCAGCGCGGGCAGGTCCGCGAAGGGCTGGCCCGGCTTCATGCCGGCACCTCGTCCAGCACCGGGAACAACTGCTGCATCAGGCCCTTCTTGTGAGTTTTGAGGGAGTCGAGCCTTTGGCTCTGGGCGGTGATGAGGTCGTCGACGGATGACAGGCAGTCGGCAATACGCTCCTGCTCTGCAATGGCTGGTGCGGTGACCTGTAGCGCCAGAACTTCGGATTTACCAATGTTCTTCATGGTTCCGGAAGATCCGGAAGCCAAGCCAGACAAGGCGGCCCGTCCTCCTTCTGAACCTAGAACGTAAGCCAAAAAACGCATATTCCCGCGCCCAGTTGATTTCGCAGCCCATAGCCTGTCTGGCAGGAAAAGGTTCGGAATGTCGTTCTCCACAAAAGCATTGGCTCCAACCAATGCAATCGTATTCATCCGACTAATGATGATCGTGTTTGCACACACAGGCTCTTTGACACGAGCGATTTCTTCTAGCTCCTGAACGACCTTGTTCTCAGTAGCGTCGAAATTTCCATCGCTCACGCAACTGGTTTTCAGAACTCCGATCTCATCGTCGCATGCGGACCTGTCACCAGAATTAACGCTGACCCCCGCGTCTAAACTCGCAATGTAATGGAGCAGCACTCGCCCCCCCCACTCCCCCGCCTCCCGAAACTCAGGAAAGCGCAAGCGGGGGACGGTTTCGCCTTCGCGGGGGAAAAGCTGCTGCATCAGGCCCGTCTTGTGGGTCTTGAGGGCGGTAAGCGCTTGGGTTTCCGCCGTGATCAGTTCGTCGAGGGAAGACAGGCAGTCGGCGATTCTTTGTTGTTCGTCCGGCTTGCTTGGATAGTGCAATCGCACATTACCCAGCCGAGTGGCCGATAGCCCAAGTACCTTTGCCCCTTGTCCCTCACGCTGAATCTGTTTCCTCACGCCTTCGGACGAGAACAAGTAAGCGCCAAAACCTAGTACGAAAAAACCTTCATTGGGTCTTGCAAGAATGGTGTGCAAGCCAGAAACAAGCGGAACATCACCCGCATCGATGATCTCGATGGCCTTGCCGATGTCTGCCATGTCCTCGGAAGCATCCGCGAAAACCATGTCGCCAGCCATGCAGTAGTTTTCGGGACGAATCGTCGAATGCGACTCTCCGTCATTTATGTACGGAACCGGCTCGGCGTCAGCACGGAAATGCAAAGCGAACTTTGTATGGATATCGCCGTAGTGAATATTCCTGAACGAACCACCTTCGTAATTCAGCTTGTCCCGAGAAAGCGAGTTATTGCCATTGAAAGAATACAGATCAGACATTGGCGACGATGCCCATGCTTCCCGAAACTCAGGAAACCTTAGCCGTGGCACCAGCGCCGACTTATTCTCTTCGCTCATCGCGCTCACGCCCTTACTGCTCATACGCGCTCAACCCCGAAATCTCGCGCCCCTGCGCCAGCTTGTGCAGCAGCGGCGTCAGGTCGTCCATCAGCGCCAGTTCCGCCTTGGTGCGCGCCTTCCAGCCCAGGCCCAGCGGGGCCATGAGTTCACTCAAGGCTTCGCCGTCGAAGATGCGGCGGCGTAGCACTTCGTCCACGAAGGCTTGCAGCGCGGCGGCGTTCAGCCCGTGGCGAGTGGCAATCAGGCTGAGTTCGCGGGCTTTCTTCTCGGCCTTGAAGCGCTCGTAACCGGTGCGGATTTCCTTTTCGTCCAGCGCCTGGCCCAGCGGCAGGCTGCGGATGTATTCGGCGATGTCCTCGCGCTCGTCGATGAACTTGGCGTCGGCCTGGATGAGGCCGATCAGCTGTTCGCGGTTCATGGTGGTCTTGCCGGGCTTCTGCGCCGTCATCCGGGCGATGAGGCCCATGATGTAGTCGTAGTCGATGAGGCTGGAGGCGAATAGCACGAACTCGAAATCGAGCTGTTGCACCTCGGGCGGGGCCTGCTCGCCTTCTTTCGCTTGTTGCTCCTTCAGACGCTTGGCGGTTTCCAGGTAGGTACTGCGGAAGCTCTGCAATTGATCCTGCGGCAGGATGGCTTCCATCTTGGCCTTCTGCTCGGGCTCGAGGTCGGTGTACTGGTCGAGTTGGGTCTTGAGGCGCTGCACCTCCTTGAAGCGGTTGACGAATTCGATGCGGGCGGTGTCGCCCTTGAGGTTGTAGACCTGCTCGGGTTCGCAGACCAGATCCTTTTTCGCCATGAAGCCCGCCATGCCCGCGACGGCGGCCTCGTACTTGCGCAGCACTTCGGCGGCCGGTTCCACCAGCCAGATTTCGCGCGGGTTGTCGATCTTCTCGCCGGAGAACAGGGCGATGGCTTCGTCCACCCCCTTCTGCTGTTGGCGGAAGTCCAGCACGTTGCCGTAGGGCTTGCTGTCGTTGAGCACGCGATTGGTGCGCGAGAAGGCCTGGATCAGGCCATGGTGCTTGAGGTTCTTGTCCACATACAGGGTGTTGAGGTACTTGGAGTCGAAGCCGGTGAGCAGCATGTCCACCACAATCGTAATGTCGATTTTTTGCGCGTGGGGCAGGTCGGCGTTGGGGTACTGCTGATCCTTGATGCGCTTTTGCACATCCTGGTAGTAGAGGTCGAACTCGCCGATGCGGTGGTTGGTCCCGTAGCGGGCGTTGTAGTCGGCGATGATGCGGGTGAGCGCGGCCTTCTTGCCCTCGGGGTCCTGTTGGTTGTCGGCCTTTTCCTGCGGCAGGTCTTCCTGAATCTGCTGCACGTCCTTGTCGCCTTCGGCGGGCGGGGAGAAGACACAGGCGATGTTGAGCGGGCGGGAGTCCGGATTCTGTTCCCGCATTTCGTTCTGCACGGTCTGGAACAGGGCGTGGTACTCGATGGCGTCGTTGATGCTGGCGGTGGCCAGCACGACGTTGAACTTGCGGTCGGCAGTGGCGGCGTCGTGCTTGGCCAGGATGGCCTCGATCACCTTGCGCTTGGCGAGCGCCTCGCCGGGTTTGGGCTGCTGCTTGCCCTCGGGCTTGTAGTAATCGACATGGAAACGCAAGACATTGCGGTCTTCGATGGCGTGGGTGATGGTGTACTGGTGCAGGCAGCGCTGGAAGAGGTCGTCGGTGGTGCGGTAACTGGCCTGCTGGCCTTCGATCTGCTGATAGCTGGCGTTCTGCTCGAAGATGGGCGTGCCGGTGAAGCCGAACATCTGGGCGTTGGGGAAGAACGCCTTGATGGCTTTATGGTTGTCGCCGAATTGCGAGCGGTGGCATTCGTCGAAGATGAACACCATGCGCTGATTGCGCAGGGGCTCCAGACGTTCCTTGTAGTTGCGCTTGTTGCTGCCGTCGAGCGCCAGGCCCAGCTTCTGGATGGTGGTGACGATGACCTTGTCGGCATAGTCGTCGGAGAGCAGGCGACGCACCAGGGTTTCGGTGTTGGTGTTTTCTTCGACACAGTTTTCCTGAAAGCGGTTGAATTCCTCGCGCGTCTGGCGATCCAGGTCCTTGCGGTCCACCACGAACAGGCATTTGTCTAGCCCTGGGTTGTCCTTGAGCAGGGTGGAAGCCTTGAACGAGGTGAGCGTCTTGCCGCTGCCGGTGGTGTGCCAGATGTAACCGTTGCCGCAGTGCTGGTGGATGCAATCGACGATGGCCTGCACGGCATAGATTTGGTACGGCCGCATCATCAGCAACTTTTGCTCGCTGGCCACCAGCACCATGTAGCGGCTGATCATCTGGCCCAGGATGCACTTGGAGAGGAATTTGTCGGCAAAGGCATCCAGGTGGGTGATCTTCTTGTTGTCCTCGGCGGCGAACTGGTAGACGGGCAGGAAACGCTCGTCGGCGTTGAAGCTGAAGTGGCGGGCGTTGTTGTTGGCGAAATACCAGGTATCCGCGCGGTTGCTGACGATGAAGAGCTGGATGAAGCAGAGCAGCGTCTTGCCGTAACCGTTGCCGGGGTCGTTCTTGTAATCGACGATCTGCTGCATGGCCCGGCGCGGGCTTAGGCCTAAGGTCTTCAGCTCGATCTGCACCACCGGCACGCCGTTGATGAGCAGCATCACGTCGTAGCGGTGGTGGCTGTTGTCGGTGTTGATGCGCAGTTGGTTGATGACTTCGAAGTGGTTCTTACACCAGTCCTTGATGTTGACCAGGGTGTAGTTGAGCGGCGTGCCGTCGTCGCGCTCGAAGCTGTTGATGTTGCGCAGCGTCTGGGCGGCGTTGTAGACGTCTGGCGTGATGACGCTGTCCTGCAGGCGCTGGAACTCGCTGTCGGTCAGGCGCACCCGGTTGAGGGCCTGGAATTTTTCGCGGAAGTTGGCTTCTAGTGCTACACGGTCGCGGATGTCGGGGCGGTAGGTGTACTTGAGATCATCCAGCTTGGCGATCAAATCTCGTTCAATTTGGCCTTCCGTTGTCGTCATGAACCAGACCTAATGATATTTATTGGGTAATTCCTGGCGTCGCCAAGTTCAATACAACCTGCATGTCTCATCCCTGTGGTCATTGGTGGTCGCGGGCTTCTTCGTCGGCCCCGCCCACGCGCACCCATTCATTCACTTCCGAAAGTTGGAATTTCCAAAGCCGTCCGATCTTGTGGGCGGGCAGGCCCCTGCGCTCCCGCCAGCGGTAGACGGTGTCCTTGGCAACGCCAAGGTGCTGGGCAACTTGCTCGGCGGTGACCCACGGTTCTGTGTTCATGGCGTGTTTGTGATCGCCCGAAGGATGACTCAAAGTCGTTCTAAATCGTTTTAAGTCTATCATCGGCAAGTTTACATGACCATCGGCTTTCTCCATCGGGTTTCAGGATGATTTGCTTGGCTTCGACTCTGACCCGTTTGGAAGTAACGCCAGCAAAGGAGTGACAGTATTAACCTTTGGTGCTAGTTTTTCAGTTTAAAGACTGAACTCGGCAATGGACAGGGAAACGAAGCCATTGTCTTGGGCGGGCAATCCGTTCCATGCGATCAACAGGTTGAAGGCGGCCACCGCCATGGCGAGAGGGGATTGAAAGTAGTCGGTCATCGGATGCCGCATTTTCTGGGTGTGGGAGACGACGGTTAGCATGGAATGGACGGTCTCCACCAGCATCCTGACGTTCCAGTGCCCACGGGGACAGATCTTCAGGTTGGGCGGATCCCCTTTCGCCACATGAAATCCCGTGTCGGACAATATCACGCAACGGTCCTGGAAGGCTTCGATGACCGGGTGAAACCCGGTGTCATGGGCGTTGGCTGTCGCCCACGCCCAGCCGATGATTTGGCCTAAGGATTTGGCCGAAAACAATTTCCCTCAATTGATGTATGAGGATAAGGGGGGGCTGGGTGATACTGAAAAGATTACCTTGAGCACAACAGATTGAGAATGACTGGTTACGAGCAAGACATAGAGATCAAAATGCAGCGGCTGTTTGCGTCCCTGTCGGAGAAGGATCGGCGGCGTTACGCGGCCATTGTGAAGCGGCCAAGCTTGGGCAGGGTGGCATCGGTGGCGACCTTGTTCGGACTGGATCCGAAAACGGTGCGGCATGGATTGTCAGAGCTGGAGCAGGAGGACGACGGGGTGCCGGATCGGATCCGAAAAAAAAGGTGGGGGACGCAAGTCGGCGCTTTTTGCTTCGGGCCGACCCTCCATCGCCACCTCTGTCCAGAAGATAGCGGAAATGCTACCCCAAACCGGGGCGATTTGTTGCACGGCCAAATGCCGTGATAAAGGACAAGCGGGCCAAGACGAGGACAAGCACGGCAAGTGTTACCCGCCGTGGCTCATGGCTTTGGGAGGTTCAGAGAACAGCTTCGAGTCCTTTGCGCTCGATGAGGTTCAGCAACTTCAGCGAAGGGCCGCTGGGCTTCTTGTCACCGATCTCCCATTTCTGAACGGTCGACACGCTGGTGTTCAGTACGGCGGCAAACACAGCTTGGCTGACGTGCGCCATCTCCCGCAACTGCTTTATCTTCTGTGGAGGCATCTCTTCAACGTCGAGATGACACAACGCATCGAACTCGCGCATGCGACGCTTGTCGATCAAACCGATCTCGTGCAGATCGGCGGCCATTTCGTGGACCTCTTGCAGGATTCGGCTTGTACGCTTTGTGGTGGTCATGGCATATCTCCGTGAATTTACCGCCGCTGACGGCATGTTCAAGTTGTTGATCGTTGAGCGCCAGATACTGTTTCGCCAATTCCTGAAGAGCTTTGAGTTCTTCCGTATCGATATTGGCCCGCTCGTTTTTGCTGAAGCCAAACAGAAAGAACCAGCGATCCGCCATCTGGGTAGCAACAATCGTTCGTGCGCCGCCGCGCTTGCCTTGGCCAGGCAGGGCGACTCGTTTCTTGACAACGTTGCCGCCGAGATCGGCGTCGACGAGACCCTGCGCCATTTCCTGTACGGCTTGGCACAAAGTCCCATCAGACAGTCCCGTCTTACGCATCCAGCGAGTAAAGGTTCGAGTCAGGAATACTCTTCTCATGGTTGAACTGTATCACTTAGTGCAATGATTCGCTAATTGAGTTCCCGAGGTTTCCGGGGCAATCGCGCTATCTAGCCCTTGACAGGGAGTAAGGCCATAGTATCGGTTTTTTGAGTATGAACCGTCTGTTGCCTGATCCGCGCCCCTATTTTGCCGACCTGGACGATCCCCGCCGGGAAACTAAGAACAAGCTGCACAAGCTCAGTGACATTGTCATGCTCGTGTTCTGCAGCGTGTTGAGCGGATCGAGGACTGGGTGGGCATGGAGGATTTCGCCCTGGAAAAGGAGACGTGGTTCCGGAGTTTTCTGGAGTTGCCGAACGGCATTCCGTCCCACGACACGCTCAGCGATGTGATGGGCCGATTGAAGCCCGACGCGTTCACGGAAGCATTCCTGAGTTGGGTGCGGGCCGCGCTGCCCAGTTTGTCGGACGAACCAGTGTGCGTCGACGGCAAACGACTGCGCGGCAGTCGCGCAGGCGACAGCGCGGTTCATCGGGTCAGTGCCTATGCTGCCAAAGCCCGGCTGGTGCTGACGCAAAAAACGGTGGCGGACAAGGCGAACGAGATCGTGGCGATCCCGGAGATGCTGTCGATGCTGGAATTGAAGGGGACGGTCGTGACGATGGACGCGTCGGTGACAAGACCCGCACGGAATGCCGGCTCGTTCGCCGACCTGGGACGCTTTGCCGAGGCGGCGCGAGGGCACTGGGGGATCGAGAACGGACAACACGGGGTGCTGGACGTGCAGTTCGGCGAAGACGCCAATCGGGCGAGGAAGGACCACTCGGCCGAGAACCTGGCGCGGGTCAGACGCATGGCGCTCAACGTCATCCGCCGCAACGCCCCGTCCAATGTCAGCCTGCGCCG
>JAQTSI010000075.1:8670-16648 GCA_028711365.1 Methylococcaceae bacterium | reverse complement strand
AGATTGGCCATGGCCACATATCCACTTCCCGGCGCGCCTGGAATAACGGTCGGATTTCCCGCCGTCGTGATGTCAATCCCGGTCTCGCCCACGCGCACCTGGAATCCCTTTTCCTTTCCGAACACCGCGCTCGATGAAATTTCGCCCTTGATCGCTCGAGCCTGTGGCCCGAACTTGAGCGGGATAAATACCGCATCGGACAACTCATGAGATCGCTGGTCGATTGGGTCTGCAAGAATAGATCCGTCGCTTGCCCAATACGTATCCAAGGATCTATCACAGAACACGACAAGACCTATGTCACCGGGGAGAAGAGGAAAGCTCATAAAGTACCCGCCCCCGCCCGGAAACAGCACAGGAATTTCCATAAGTACCGGGATCGGTTCGGCGCCCGTTCCACCATCCTCGTCCGCGAAAGGTTCCATCTGACAAAGTAGGATGTTCGCGACCTGGCGAAGTGGATCATAAGTCTCTATTTTTCCAGGGCGCGCCACAAAGATATCTCGTTTCGTTTTGTCAGAAACGATCTTCATCACTTCCGCCAGACTGGGCGTTCTTGAAACTTCGCCGCTCATGTCAGCGCCTTACACTCGATGTCCGTGTACCAATCGGATCCATGAGTGTCCCCGTAATGTCTTGCCTTATCGACTTTATAGATCCCGTGCATGGTGTCGCACTGAATTGTGACAGGGGCTCCGGGCATAAGTTGTCCCTGTAAAAGGGATCGCGCCTTAACCGTTCCCTTTTCCCCTCGTTCCGGCACCCCGATCAACCCGCTTCCCGGAGTCAATAACGTGGCCAAGGCGGGAACAGTCTGCTTGGGGCCGACCACATAAAGCACCCCGTCCTGTATCGACCACCTTTTTTTCAGAGCAACGCACAGCCTGTCGAGAACCTCGGCGGCCGTGCCGTGCACCGTGTAGGGCTTTATGAACGTCTTGAATTTTATTTCCGGGTCCGCAAACGCAAGATCGATATTCCCGATCCCTATTCCAAGAGTCAATGCAATGGCCCTAAACACCTCTTGAACAGGCGTACCCGGCCCGAAGGTCATGCTTACCCGCATTGTTCTGGTTGAATCGAGCGTTCCTGAATCCTCCGCCTGGATTGTGGTCACCCAATTAACAGCATCTCTTCTGGAATCGGCCAGTTTAATGGTTCCCTTGAACAAAAGGCGCATGTTGTTTTCATACCCGGCAGTTATAATCAAGGGAAACAGCGCAACGATTGAAGCCCGATGATCGGGACTTAAATTGTAAACAGTAACCGATGCTTTATTGGGGGTGGACTCGCCCGTTTTTTCAACGTCGAATTCGCATCGAAGGCTGTCCGTCATCGCTTTCGGCGCAAACAGATCCTTCGTCCTCATGGGAATTCTAACCGGACCCACAACTAACTCCATATCCCTCTTCCAAAGAAGGGAATCACTGCCCACAATGCGGCTGTCAGACACTTCAGACATAGGATTCCCCGTCGATGTACACAAGTTGATGATCGTGCCCGAGACTGTCCCAAGTTGGATCCTCAATATCTCCTCGAGTATCTATCACCATAAGCTCCCCTAGAGGTCTATTTGTCCCTACTCGCGGTCCGATCAACGGCCAATTTACCACGAGTTTGACGCCCATCCGAACGGGATCTCCATTTTGATCCGAAATATCCATGTACCAAAACCCCTCCCGAGAATTGAAAAGAAGATCTAAGCGAAACAACTGCCCATCAAGAGCAACTGTAAAATAAAACGCGCCTCTATCCTGCGCCGTGTTTAGGGGTATAGTGTAAATCATAGTCCTATCGATCCTAGTAGTGCCTGCATGGCGGTATCTGATTGTGCATCTTCCGCCTGTTGAGCCGCTAAATTTCCCGCGTTGTCCGCTGCTTTCTGTGCCGGATTTTGAGGAACTGCGGGAGACATATCCAGCCCATACTGCAACGGGCTGACTTTCTTAACTTCGCGAAGCGAGATGGAAACATGAAGCACGTTGCCGTTTTCGGCGTCTCTATTCGCCTCTAACGAAGTGATCGCCATGTTCTCGTATGTTCTCAACGTGGTGGATACCGTTATCCCTCCCCCATCTTCTCGCATAGCGCGCCGCAACTCGTCATAAGCATCTCCGGGCCTGTCGTATGATCGTGTAGGATAAAGCTGCAATTTGTTTTCCAGCGGGCTCGGGGCTGTAATGGACGCAAGGAACACAATGGGGGTCGAAGACACTATCCCCTCCAGTTCCAGGGTCGCAGGCATCATTCGTATGTTGTCCGAAACGTCCGCACCGAATTCAACGGGATGTTCCGTCACTTCCGCCGTGTCGGAATGCGTTTCGTTCAAAGTCGCATCAAACATAACTATCCCTACCTGGGCCTTCTGGATGCCGAATATCATCTCGGTGAGCATTATGGAACCACGCTTTTTCGACTAAAGATTGCAGCCGCCTGCCTATTCGCTTCGGCAGTCGCATCGGCCAGCATTTTCTTCTGCTCTTCTGCCAATCGTTTCGGATCGATCCAGTTGGGAATTGATGTATCAATGTTGATGTCGTTTTGTTGATTGACCACTACGGGAGCAGCCGGAGCACCCGCAGGCGCGCGCATAGCTCGCTCGGGGCCAATATGGAATCCTCGACCCCTTTGTGCGAATGGAGAAGATCCTGGGGTTTTATACTTAGATCGCGAAGCGGGATCATACCAAGGATACGCCCAATCCTGTTGTCCCGCCATCATTCGTTTTTTCTGCTCGGGGGTGTACACCACACTAAACGGGTTCGCTCCAAGGGGACGGTTTGCGTACTGCTTTCCCAAATCATATGCAGGAGGCCCGCCCCCTTGGGGCCTCCCTCCGGAATCAGACAGCATTTCTCCCGCATCGCCGAACGCCTGGCCAAGTTCTGACTGGGCATACCAATCTTTCCATATATCCTTGATATGCGCACTAACTTGATCTAGCTGATCTGTGCTCATACCCAACCCGCCTACCCACGCGATTATGGTTTCCAGCACAGCAATACAAAACTCCTGGATTCCCTTTCCCATTTCATATATATTTCGACCGGAATTGTTTACAATTCCCCGCAGCCATCCATCTACATCAACCCCGGTCATTTCGTTTAGCTTTGCCGTTAGTTCCCCAATCGCTCCGCCCCCCGTTGTGCGCCATCGCTCGAAGTCCTGAATTACAATGCCCAGGACTACGCCTAACAATATCAATTTTCCGATAGGTCCTGACATGAGCAGCAGCCCTAGAACAATAGCAATGATGCACAGATTGCGAAAATGCTTTTCCGCGGGGGACATTTCTTTGTTCCATTTCACGAACCATTCTACTATCCCGCCAATAGTGCCGGAGATGTCTTCAAACGCTTGGGCCAGTGTTTTAAACGCCCCGTCAAGTTTCAACTCGATCCAGCCGCGATTTAGCTTCCACCATTGGAAGAACTTGTCGTACATCCGGTTGAAAGATCGCATGAACGGGCCAGCAATCCGACTCTGAAGTCCCCGAACCACAACATCCATTTTTGACAGGTTATCTTTGTAAGCGTCTGACGCCTCAATCAGATCGTCCCCTAATACTCCCCCCAAGGCTACGGCCTCTTCCATCATTTCTCGCAATGCCGCAGATCCCCCCTGGAGCGCGGGAATCATCGTTGTCCCCGAACGCCCAAAAAGAGCAAGCGCCGCACTTGTTCGCTCTGCCGGAGATTTTAAATTTTTAAACCCGTCCGCCATCTCCACAAGAATGTCCGTTGAGCTTCGATAGTTCCCAAGAGAATCTTTAACGGACACCCCTAGCTTTTTGAATGTCTTAGCTTGTTCACTTTCCGCCTTATCCGCTGCGATCACGTTTTTTTGCAAAAATTTAAATGAAGTGGCTACATCCGAAATATTCGCCCCGGATATTTTCGCAACATGATCGAGCATTTGAAGATCCCGCGCAGCGATGCCTAACTGCGCAGACATATCTTTTATCTGATCCCCATATTCCGCCGTCGCATTTATTGCCTTTTTTATTCCAAGAAACGCCCCAGCCAGAACCGCCCCCGCAGAAGCGAATTTCAACACCTTCGAGACAAGAAGCCCCATAGCCTTCTCGCCCTGCTGAAACGACGACTTGTCGGTCTTCACGCCGAGCAGGGTTATAAGTTCCCGGACGATCATTTACCCGGCCCCTTGCTCATGGACGCCTCCGCCGCCTGGGCCTCCGCCTCCTCTTCGAGATCCATGAATTCATTGAGGTCCAGCAAGTCCCCAAGGTCGTAGTGGGATTGGATCACGTCAAGGGATTCCTTGCGCTTCATGATCGGTCTCATTTCGAGCCATCGGCGGGCAAGGTGTTCAGGAATGGGAACCTCGATTTGATTTCCGCGCCTTGGGCGTTTGCGAGTTCTCCCAAGGCGCTGAATGATTTTCCCCATTGGACTTTCATCCCCCATCCCAACCACTTGTACATGAATTCCAGCTTGCCCCCGAATACGGAATCAAAGATCCCATCCAGGGGTTTGTTGTCGACCAGCGTCACCTTGCGAAATTCTCCCATGACTTCGCGAAGGACCACCTTATCCAGCCCACTAAACAGCAGAACAGTTGCCCGGGTGAAGAAATCGGTCGGGAGAACCCTGTCCAGAGTGTCGCCCCCCTCCTGCTTTGAAAACATGGCGTCCAGTACCGGCCCCAGACTAGGCCCGACCATCCGCGCCACGTCCATCAACAGGTCGTGAGATTTCATCGGAGGAAGCATGAACATTGCAAAAGAATGTTCCACCCCCTCTGCGTCCTTGATGCTTTCCCGTTCGGCGTCCTTCTGGCTCATGACGTACCCCTTACAGCGGCAACGATCCGCCGATCTGCGCGATCAGGGCGTCCGTCTCGAACACCCACTCGCGTTCCTTGACCTCGTTCGAGAATTCCACCGTCGGCGGCTTCACTATCCACGCGCGCTCAACGGCTACAATGGTCGTGCCGTACTTGTGAAGCACGGACATCGGGAATATCCCGTCACCCGAGGGGGACAGGATGTCCTCATTATGCACCGCGCTTAACAGGTCGTTGCACGTTGCGCTCTGGAGTAACGTTACCGTGATTTTCGCCGAACGGTTGTTCGTCTTCACACGGCAAGCGTCCCCGTCCACGCCAACGGCCAACTTGAACGAGTCCTCGTTCTGCTCGACTTTCACCTTCGACCCCTCGGCAAATCCACCGAGAAGGATCGGGCCGAACGTGATTACCACGTCTTTTGAATCATATGCAGAAAGTCCCATGGTTTACCCCTTTCCTAGATGGAAACCGTGCCTGAAATGTCTACCGAATGCACCGCGCCCTGGAGCGTGCCTGTAAAAACGACATCCGGGAGAAGCCTGTTACCCCGATCCGTGGGTGAAATGTCCGCCACGAGCGGCGCCGTTACCGTCAGAGACGACTCGGTAAGGATCGTCTTGCGCGCGCATTCCTTGAGCGTCTGCCAGATCGGCGTCTCGATCATCGCGACACCCTCATCGGTGTAGGGGATTTTCCCGGCGTTCGCGATCACGAAGAACACGTTCTCCTGCATTCTCGCCCGGAGATAGTCCACGTTCGTCGTGGTATCCAGGAATTCGCCGCTGCCGGAATACCCCTCTTCCGTCATGTCGATCCCGCCGATGGTCGAATAGAAATTGCAGTTCTTGGCCCGCATGTTCACGATTTCGGTTGGATCCAGCGTTGGTGTGGTCAGCCCCGCGAGCTGCTTGAACTTCCAGGTAATGCTCCCTGGGTCTTGCGGCAGGCATTTCCCGACCCATCGCGCATGAGCGTAAAGATCGTTCGCGCGAGGATGGTACATGATGCCTGACCGCGCATACCCACCGTCGTTCAGCAGGTAGGCAACATCGGAAGTCCCGTCCGTCAGGATCGCGTCGTCCGCGCTCGACGCGATCTGAATCTTCACGAGGCTTTCAATGACATCCGCCGCCGCAATAACCCTATCGCTCGACGGATTGCAGATAGTCAGGCAGTACCAATCGTTGTTCTTCGCGATGATCAACCCCAGGTCCTTCTCAATGTCGTCATCCGGCGTGGTGTTCTCCGAAGTCAGGATGTCCCGCTCCAGAACGTAATACGTGAACACGTCATCATCGGTCTTCGCCGTCAACGTGAGTGACAAATCATCCTCGGTCGGCGTGATGACATCCGACAGCACGTTCGTCCCGTCGAACTTATCAACCGAATCCTCCAAGGCTTTCTTGAGCCCCTCAACAATAGATTTGGCATCCGCCGTGGTCGTCGTGAACGTAAGTTCAACATCATTGACGTAAATGGTGTAATCATAGGCGTCCTTGAGAAGCGCCGTTGGCGTGATCACCACCACCTGCGGAGAAGCGTTCGTTTCCCTACCCACGATGATTGACGTGGGGTGAGGGTTCTGCGCGAACGCGGCAAGGGCGGCCTTATACACCGGATGCCAGGATCCGAAGTCCGTGCGTACTGCCGTTGAAGTCGTGTACGCTCGGGCAAGTTCCCCCGTGTCGTCCGAGAAAATCCCGGAGAACGGGCAAGTGATAAGTGGGATCCCGAATCCCGTTCTACTCGGCGTCAACGTCTGGACGCTGATGCTCACATTTACGATGTCGTCTAGGGACATGGTGCTTTCCTCCTGTTACTCGGCCTCGGAATCATAGATATCGTCTATGCCCCAGGCATCGTTGACCACTTCGATCTTCTGGATGTACGTTACATAATCCTCCGCGGACATTGCCGCGTGAAATGTGCAATCGAACTGCGCGCGTGAAATCTCGGCTTCACCCACGACTTCGGAAATATCCACGATAGGAGTTGCCGAGGATAACGCGATATGTGCCGCTTTCAGCGGATCCCGGTACGTCGGCAACTCAAGCCCCGCCCGCGCTTTCGCAAGGTACGATCTTGCGTCCGTGCTCGGGCTCCGGCTGGCCGTCAGCCCCACGAACGCCTGGCAAGAGAAAACCAGCGTGCAAGGAACATTTGCCGAGAGCTTAATGTTCTTGACTTCACCCGCCACAGTGAGAACGTGCGCGCCCTCGGGAGCGTAGAAAGTAAAGGTGGTCGCGTCCGTCTTGCCATGAATGCGGATCGTGGCGTCGTCTTCCGTGATCGTCAATTTCGCGTTCAAAGTGACGTTCGCAACGATCAACGCCTTCAATCCCTCAACAATTTCCTTTGCCGTCGCACTTGAATCGCTCGTGTACGTAATGGCGATGGAATCGAGATAAATCTGGTATGCGTGTGAATTCCGAACCACCGGCGTCAACGTCAGATCGTGCGCGTATGCATGCGTGACTTCCGTTGTGGTTTGTTCCCATTCCTGGGCCGCGGGAATTGGGCCTGAAAGTAGGGACACTGAGCCATACGGCCAGGCGGGCTGGGGCGCCGCTTGATGCGCCCAGACCCACGAGATACCCGTCGAACCCGTGAGCCACGCATGGATTGCGTTCTCTATCGTGGTAAAGGCTACGGGCTCAGAAACGGTCATTGTCCCTTTTTCTGTGCCAGGGCTTTGTAATACGCCCCGGTATCTCCCCACGGTTCGACCTTGAAGACTTCGTAGTCTTCCCCACCGAACGTCACGGTATCAGGCTGAACGCCCGTATCATCCCCCGTTTTCAATTCCGTCTTGGAATAGATCGTGATGATGGCGTTCGCGCGCCGACCTTCTTCCACCTGAATCAAGTCCCGGCCGGAAATCGGCTGAACATGCGCCACGATGGTTGCCGAGGTTTCGGCCCCCTCGGTGTATCTTCCCAAAGAAGCGTAACTCCCCGTCGCCTTGCGCTTGCGCGTGATGCTCTCCTCGAGCCCATCAAGCGCGCGGGAAACATCGGTAAGGGGGTTGACCGTCATACCCGGCCCTCACTTCCCATAAGACGCTTGAGTTCCGCGCCCTCAACCACCGCCGAATGAATTGCCTTGGTCATCTGTCTACTGTCCAAAAGCGGGATGTCCTTGTATCGAGTCTTTCGGGCTTGCGTTGCGG
>JAQTSI010000075.1:0-8660 GCA_028711365.1 Methylococcaceae bacterium | reverse complement strand
CTTGTCAATGATGTTCTTCCGATGGAATTCACCGAGAAGCATCAGATCACCTTTCAACGTCGAATCTACTTTCAGCCCTAGTTCCGCTTCCCTCTTTTTGATTTCGGCCTTGTTCTCCTCGAAAGTCGACCGCATGAATGACCGCTCGGGAACAACCCCCTTGCCAAACTCGTGGATCGCGGCAAGAGTGGCGTTGTCCATCTCCCCATCAGACCTATCCGCTCCCGTCCCCATAATCCCGACTGCAATCCCCATGCCGTCCTGAGCCTTAACCATTCCAGCGACCCACGCCTTCCAGCCATGGTCTATTTCGATGACTTTGCTACTCATCGTAGTCTCCATATTCATCATCGAAATCTTCTTGCCGTTTGAATGCCGGCTGGGTCGTGGTCGTGTCGTCGTCTAGCGTCTGTTTATCCGTCCGGGAAATCCCACCGAATCGTGGCAGAGGCAAGGCCGCGCCGGAGGTCGCACCGCTCGGGTCAAGCTCCTTCGCCCGGTCTGAAAACGCCTTTGCCACGTCCGAGAGCTGGATGGATACGGAGCCCACCGTCCGACTTGCTCGCCGTGAGAACAACGCGGCAAGCGCCCGCAAACATGCCGCCGCCGCAAGTTGCGGTTGCGGATTATCCACGAGCGCCGCCGTGATTTCTTCGTTCGTGACAAGTTGATCGGCAGTTGCCGTATCACCAATCAACCATCGGACTTTATCCATGTCCGATGAAGCCGGATTGCCTGAATAACTCCAGGTCATGCGGGCAACTCAGGCTCGTCGGCTACAGGGTTCTCTACCGTAACGGCAACAGGCTCAACCATCTTTTTCGGTCGGCCACGTTTGGCCCCCGTAGGCTTGTCCCCTTCGGACCTCGGCCCCGTTGAAAACAGGGGCTTGTATTCCTTGGGGGGCTCGCTTTGAACGAACATGATATATCCCTGCCGTTCGTAGGCTCCCCGGTTCTTCCAGTGCGCCGCTTCGGGCACGGGTTCTCCGGGATTCACAAGAACGATTTGCCCGTCCCTCTGAACCCGGAGAACCTTTTTCGCTGCCCAGCCCATGACTACGCGATCACGGCGCTGAAAAATACGCCGCACTCCGCCGCCACGAGCTTCTGATCGAAGTACATCTCGCCCTCGACCACCGTGGAGGTCTTGTTCTCCTCATAGTACCGGCGCACGCGAGACCCGTTGACACCGCCCGCCAGACCGTCCCAGTAGAACGTATAGCCCGCGCTCGGCATCATGATCGACGGGGAGGGGGCAACGTAGGCCAGCATCGCGTTCTTGCCCGCGATAAAGTCCAGGCTGTCCGCCGCGCCCTGCTGCGCCGTGTTCTCCACCGCGCCCGCGATGAATACACGATCGAGTTCGAGAACGCTGGCCAGGAGGTCAGGCTGTACGATCCGATCCTTGGCGATGGTCACGCGGTCGAGAAAGTCGGGGTGATCCTGGAGGATGCCCCAGACCGGCCTCGAGAGAACGAACGTATTGGGCCGGAAGCCGCCGGATTTCTTCTCGCAAGAAAGGATCTGAGCCCGGATGTCCGCAATGGGCGTCGACCCGTCCACACTCCAGAGCGTCCCGGGGGTGATGTCACTGCCCGAAGTTGAGCCCGTCCATTTGCTCGTGGTAAAAAATGTGGAAGTCCAGAGCTTTTCCTTCTTGATGGCCATCTTGACCGCGAGGATTTCGGCCGCGGCGCGTTCAGGGTCAAACGGATTCGCGGCGTTCGCCTTGATCTGCTCGTCGATCATGATCTTCTCGGCATACGCCTCGCAGAAGTACGTATCCGTCGATACGTCGTACGACCCGCCGGCCGCCTCTTGCGAAAGTCCGCGCTTTGCCGCCGCGCTCCGGGTAAGTGACCCGGGAGCGATCTTGTAATACTTCCCGCCCGCGAGTTGCACAGGAACCATCGGGAACACCTTGTCAGCGATGAACTTGTCGAGGCCCTGCAACGAAGCCACAAGGACGTTCGTAAGGGGCGCGCTGACGTTCAAATCTCCAACAGTGGGACTCGGCATTTTCTTTTCTCCTCTGTTCGGTTACGCCGCCTTGACGTAGCCCTTGGCGTCCAGGTCGATGATGAAGATTTCCCCCGCATCGGCCGTTGTAAGAGCGGCACCCAGGAAATACTCCTCGGCACTCGCTGTAATTCCCGTTCCGTCCGTATCCGAAGCAATCAGATCACCCGCGGCAACCCCGCCCGTCCCGGCAATCATCTTGCTCTGGCCCGTGTAAGCCACGGTTGCGGCCTCGGTATCTCCCGGCTCATCCTGGAGAATACCCACCGCAAAGCCTCCCTTTGAATCGTTGACGGCTACCTTGAGAATTCCGGAAATCTTCATGGCAAGGTACTGCGAAGTCGCAAGCGTACCATCCGCCACGAGCCCCGGGATCGACTTGATATTGGCCTCGTAAGGCTGAACGATTGTGTGAGTCATGTTCCTCTTCTCCTCTCAGCCCCTACTAAGCGGGGTCGAGTTTCTTGTACCCGGCGCGATCAATCAGGACAGACCCGACCGCCGCGGCCGAGAACGTCTCGAGCGCCGTGCCCACGATGAATTTCGCTTGCGTGCACAAGACGGCCTTGCCCGCGTTGTCACTCATGACGGCCTGCCCCGCGGTCAGACCGCCGGACCCGGCGATGACCGGCGCCACACCGCGCACGCAAACGTCCGCCGCGTCCCCGGCCGCGCTCGGCTCGTTCATGAGCACGCCCACAACCGGCCCGCCCGCGGTCCCGTTCGTCGTGACCTGGTTCGGTGTGGTATGCGCCTTCATGAAGTAATACTGTTTCGTGGACAAATCCCCACCTGCTTCCAGCCCGGCGGCGATTGTCGCGTTTTCGTAGGTGTTTCCCATGAACTACCTCGCCTTCTGCTCGGCCAGATATTCCGCGTACAAGTCCTTGTTGTCGTTCATCGCCTTGGCCACGGCCTGCGCCTGGGTCAGCTTCGGGTCGACTTTCCTGAGCTCCACGGCGGCCTTATCGATCTTGTCCATCGCCCCGCCAACGTTCCCGCCGCCTGCCCGCCCCTGCTCCTCGAGAAGCGCGCCCTTCTTGATGGCGTCGCTTGCGGCCTTCATGGTGTCGAACTGAGCGTCCGCCAGCTTGGGATCCACCGCGGCAAGCGCCTTGAGCACCTGCGCCATCTCCGGCATGCTCTTGCCTGGGTAATGACTCAGGTTCTTCTCGCACTTCGCGATCCACTCGTTCGTGACGCGGATGTCGCGCTCGCTCTCGAGCGCCTTGGTAACGGTCTCGAGCTTGTCGGACAGCGCCTTGTTCACGGTATCGCGCTCCTCGAGCGCCTTCTTGATCTCGGTTTCCGTCATGGTGTCTTCATCCTTCTTGTCAGGGGTTACAGGCACAACCGGAACGACCGGCGGCACGACTTCCGGGACCTTCGGAGGGGCAACAGGTGCCTCAAGGTTGAGCCCCTCGGCCATCTTCTTGAGAACGTCCGGAGTGACTTCATCCCGGAACCCGGCCAGCGTGCGGAACGCGGCCTCGAACGCCGCTCGGCCCGCTTCGCTCAGGCCCTTCTTGAACTCCTCGAGCTTCGCCTCTTCGGGCGCGGGGGTCTCGAGGAACTTTGCGATCATTTCCTTATGCGTCATGGTCTTCCCTTTCCAAATGGGGAACCGCTTGGCGAGATTCGCCCCCGCGTCTACCACATCCACGCGAGGCAGCGACGTATCGACAAGCGCGGTTAGTTTCTTCGCCATTCGACCACCTTGCCGAGATCGATGAACTCGACCTCCGGCATTTCTGATTTCTCTATCGGCTCATGAATTCCCAGACCCTCGGGAGAAAAGTTGTTTGCTTTCCCCGCCTGGAACATTGCCCAGGAGGAATCGTCCAGCTTCGCGCCGAGCAGCCACGCCCCGGAATGAATCACTTGATCGCCGAACATCCGCCGCAGGACTTTGTGCGGCTTGCGATCCATCGCCGCCGCATAGTCCTCGAAAGACGGGTACTGCTCGACCCACGATTCAACAGGCCGTGATTTGGTTTCTGTGGAATGCTGAAACCCGATAATCATCGGGCCTTGCAGGAATTCGTGCGCCGCGTTTTCAACATCTCTCGGCGGGTTCCAGTCGTTATGGCCATCCGGCGCGCAGCCCTGCTCCGAATACGGGTCCATCACGACCCCGTAAACGATCTGCTTCGCTGGAAGTGATTTAACGATCTGCACGAGCACCTCGCCGTCCCTGTTGGGCTCAGGCTCGCCATGGGATGCGGCGGGTGCGGGGGGATGCTGTGAATCCGTGCCGTGATGCTGGCCGGAATCAACGCCCGCGTGAGCGTTCAAGTTCATATTACTAGAATTTTGCAGGGTGTCAAGCATCATTTTTACACGCCGGAGCTTGCGCTCCAAGTTCAACCCCGTGGGCCTGCCCTTGCCGAATACGAACGCCGCGGGATGGGGAAGCACTGCATCGGGGGATCCTATCGCCTCCGCCACTCTCACCCCGAGCGCGATCACAAGATCGGGCGCCGCGTCGATGATGGCCTTGTTCACGCTCGCCCGGTATTGCTCCACGTCCGCGTCCGTCAGGTTCGGCCCATCAAGCGGGGTAGGGCGAACGTGCCCGATCTCGACATCCTCAAACGCGAGATGCAGCGGCGCCAGGTACAGCCGCTTGAACACGTCCCCCATCATGCCGCACATCGCTCGCCCTCTGATAACGTCGATTTCCGTGGGTGCCGTCGTGATAAACAGGATTTTCGGTTTCATGTTCTAATCCTCCGCCCCTACTCGCTGTAGGGTCTCATCACATCCGCAACGGGGATGCCCGGGGGGCATCTTTGTCTGCCCCCAATCATCACTCTCGTAGTACCCGCCCACGGGCGCGGTCTTGCCCTCCATGGCCAAGCATGCCTCACACGGCGCGTTCGGGCTCGGCGTTGGAGGGGGGGTAATCCACACGCGCTCGACCTCGGGAAGATCCCCCGAGTCTTGCGCCTGCTGCCAGACATCGTTCCTGCCCTGAGAAATTGCTTGAAAGGTTTCCGTTCTTGCAATGGTTTCGGCGCGGCTATCAAGCAGTTGGTCCTTATATTCTCTCTCCAGCTCTTTGATTTCTTTTGATTGGTACCCTTGATCTTCCAGCAATTCCCTTCGTCGTTTTACCGCCTCAAACTGCGCGTCCGTCAGACCAATGCTGCCCCTCACCTTTTCATAGGTGTCCTCCACACGCTGCCCCTTTTCCATGGCGTCATATATATACCCCCTAACTCTTTCTCTCCCCGCATTGGAGATCCCCTCCGTAACTAATTCAAGCGCCCGGGTATCAACCCATTTTAAGGACGCGGGGCTCACTGGCACCACGAGGATCTCCCGAAGGTCCGGCTTTTTCTTCGCCTTTCGTACAGTGTCAATCCGCACGATGTCCCCGACGACATGCTGCAATCGGCGCACTCCCTCGATCCCCGCAAGCCGCACCGTATCCGTGTATGCCGTTTTCAATCGCGCAAAGAACCGTCCCCAAGTAGGTTCCTCTCCCGACACGTTCCCGCCGATAGGCAGCGCGCGAAACGCCCATTCCGCATTTCCACTTGCCCAGGCCGCCATGAACTGCCGCTTGATCTCGGGGTCGTTCTCGAGTTCTTTGATCGCGTCTTTGAACGCTCGCGAGAATTTCTTCTCCTCGGCCGCGCAAATCTCATAGGTCCGCAATCCTGCCGCCGTCCGGGGCTTGCTATACATCCAGGTCGGCAACTTGCGCGCCTTCCGGATCCACTTGTATCGCTCAACTAGCGGCATGCACGCCCCTCACTTCGCCCCCAAGCGTCTCAACCCGCAGCCTCTTCAAATTGCCCCACTTTGAAGTTGTGCTCCTCGCACCATTTCCGGGCATCCGCCGCGGTCCATTTCTGGGAATCAAACCGCAACGTCTGGATCTCACTCTTGCCGTCCTTGATGCCGTACACCACATCGATCCCCGCGGGGAACCCTGCCGGGTGACCGCGCCGGAACATGTCGTACTTTTTCGGGTCCGTCTGCCGCGCCGCATGCTCGTTTGCAAACGGCTTCGCGATCCAGTCCTTCCCCTTTGTGATGCCGTCTGGCTCCTCAGGGGACACTGCGGGAACAGCAGGAGGGGCTGGCGGTTCTGGCGTCGGCTCGACTTTCGGAAGTACATCCCCAATTTCAGGCACCGGGAGATTTCCGATCTCGAGCAACTTGCGCTTGATGTCGTCGGTTTCCGGAAGCTGACCGGCCGCGGCAAGCGCCGTTACGTACTGCGCGACCTCGGCAAGCGGCGGATTCTCAATGTCCCCATGCTCGAGCGTCGGCCATAAATCGGGATGCACTCCGTTTGCTTCCATGAGTCTCGAAACGGCAAACCGATTGAAAGTTGCTGCCAGGATGTCAACAAACGAACCCAGAGCAACGGCAAACGTGTTCGTCTGACTCGACGCCAGCGCAAACGACCCCACGTCCCCCATTCCGAGTTCGATAAACTGTGCAAGCACGGTTTGCAAAATGGAAATCTTGTAGCTTTTCTTGATTTCCGCCGTGTCAATCTGACGGCGCCCGCCACTCGCGAGAAGTTTCAACCTGAACCCCGTGGGGTTTCCTTGCGTGTCTTGCTCCGGGGGCACAATGGCATACTCCCGTTCGTCCCGCTTGAGTTGCCCCATCATCTCTTCGATTTGTGCAAGAAGCGCCTTCTTGTCCGATGATGCCCCTTGCTCGAGTAACGCAATCGGGACCTCCATCGTGAGCAGGCCCGTCATGTCCCGCTCGATCCCGATGGCCTCGATCTTTTGGATGTGTTTCAAGTATTCATAATCGACCACGGCGTTATGGTAAATCGACCGACCCTCGGGATTGTCCTTTGTGCTCTCTGTTCTGAAAAGCAGAAGTTTATCCTCAGGGATGAACACGGTCTTGGTAGAGTTCGGGTCGATTTGCCAAACACCTTTTAACTCTCCCTTGTCCCCGAATTCCCAATGGTCAATCGTGTCCTGGCTTCTCATAGCGAATTTGCGCCATCCCACGCGCCCGTCGTCGAACTTGCTCTTGAGTGACGGGTCCTTTTCTTGTGGCCCGCGTCGGATCTTGTAGCAGATTTCAAACGGGGCGAACCCATACGCGATCATGGACAGCGCCTCAGATATGAAGTCCTCGAACGTATGTTCCATATCCTTACCGCAGGTCTCAGCGAACTCCGCCCATTCTTGCGCTTGTGGTGTTGAATCTGCCTCCATGAACGACCACTTGACCCCACGAACAAGCGCGCGCATGAGATAGCGAATGGACCCAATCACGCTCGATAGTTCGTCCATCTCGCGATATAGCCGAATCCGCCGTGTGCCCCGCAATCGAGAATAGGTCTCTTCATCAATGATGCCGCCCCACTGCTTGAGGCCGCTCATTCCCAGGATTTGCAAGTTAGCTTTTGAATTCGCCATGTTTTTCTCCCGATTCGTCCGGGGCAAGTGTAGGTTCTAATTTCCCCTTGACCCCGCCCCGCTTGAGCACGCAATCGCAAACGGTCCCGACGTCGAATTTCTTCCCATTGACTTCTACCCCGCGAAACCCCGAGATCCCCGTGCTCGAACACGCCTTACAGTTGGGCTTTACCTTGCCCCAATCCACGTCCGAGGACTTGAGCAGAACGCTTTTTCGATTCGCGCAGATCATGACCATTTCACCCCGGCGCGCGGTTTTTACGTCCGCAAGAACATCCACCCTAGGCATTCGGCACCTCGGCCGGGGGGGCTTCGATGTGTGGCGTCCTCACCATTGCGCCATCATCGGACGGCTCGAGCACCGCGCCCGCGGGCAGGCCCAGGCGCACGCGGATTTCGTCGAGAACCGCACGACCCTGAGCCTGTAACTTTCCGCCTTCGGTCTGCATGAGTCGCGCTTGGCTCTCGAGCAAAGCGCGCTGCAAGCCTACGTTCTGGAGTTTGAGCTTTTCGGTTTCTGTCAGCGGGTGCTCGTCGAATTTCTTGCCAGTCATGATGCTCGTCCTATTCTCCCGATTATCTATCGGGGGTGATGCAGGACTTTAATTAGCCCTGACACATTTCACGCGAACGCGGGTATCCGTTTCCATTGTCCAAGTAACCGCTCCGGACATGAAATCAACTATCCATTCCGATCCCACCATTCCAGTATGGGTTTTCGACCAATACCGCGCGCCCTGTGCTACGTTCCCGTCCCAGGGAGCTTCCCAATATGATCCCAGGACACCCGGTCCCTGGAGAAGTTCACACCCTTCGCAAGGAACCACATAGCAGGACGGACTAGTACATGTATCCGCAACGCATGGCCCGCCCGTCACTGTCTCAGGACAGCCACGGATCAACGTGCGAAGCTGGTCAATGGTAGGGAAATCCCAGTCATCAAATCCGCCCCACGTCCCGTCCCAGCAGCGGTTGATAGCAGTCGTCCAATCAAGCCCCCCCGTGATCGTGTTCACTTCCCAGCACAGCCCCGTTACCGTATCGAGCCGCCCGAACCCGTCCGCGCACTGATCGGCATCCGAGTCAGCGTCCGCGTCGGCATCCGCGTCCGCATCGGTACTTGCGTCCCCGTCCCCATCGGCATCGGTGTCCGTGTCGGTGTCGGTATCGGTATCGGTGTCGGTATCGGTGTCGGTGTCAGTATCCGAATCGGTATCGCTATCCGTGTCCGTGT
>JAQTSI010000381.1 GCA_028711365.1 Methylococcaceae bacterium | reverse complement strand
GCAAACAAGCCATCGGCATTTTTTCGCAAAATAGTTCGATCACAATACAATTAATATATTTGTTTTAACAAGATGTAATATAGTTTACTAACTATTACTTATTTTGTATACCACCTTTAAAGGGCTGCCTCAAAGTGCAAGAAGCGGCGCAAAACTACACCGATGCCCTGTTCGCTTTGAAGCGTGTCTTGCGCGACGGGCCGAAAAACGCCGCCGTGAACCTGCCCCCGCTTCCGGTGCTTCCTGCCTCGCCGGCTTCCGAGCCTTTCGCCGACATCTTCGGCTTCCTCGGCGCGCTGATTTCCCGCATCAAGAAACACAAACATTACACCGAGGCCATCGGCCAAGCTTTGAACATCATCGCCTCACAAAGCCCCTCCTTGGACCCCACCACCCTGCAACCGGTGCTCTCCGTCGATTTCCAGGGCGGCCATCCGGTTTTGAATTGGAAAAGCAACGGCGCGGACGCGCTGGAACTGGAAGCCGACCATGGCGTCGGAAGCTTCAGCCTGCTCACCATCAAAATGTCCCCCGGCTTCCAGGACAACACCCCGCTCCCGTCCGCCGGCACCGCCGCCATCTGGAAATACCGCGGCATCTGCCGCATCCGCGACGAGCGGGTAGGCCATTGGAGCCAGGTATTGGAAGTGGTAGTCAAGGGGGTATGAGCTTTGTTGGGCATGTACTCATGCCCAACATTCCCATGTCCGAACACGCAATGGCGGTAACGATTCCATTGACATCGCATTCCGTCGATCGAAATTTATCCACCGAATTGTGCAAGGGTTCCGGAAAATATCGACGGTGGTGATTATATGAAATTACCTGGTATCGGATAAGTTGGGCATGGAATACATGCCCAACCTTCTACTCGGTTGAAGGACAATAGCCACACAAATGCTTGCGACGTTCTGCTATTCGATAATTGCATTTTCCCCGTTCCATCTTGCCGAAGATTTGGATTCAGAAGATGAGTAATCGACAAGACGAAAATACATTCGATCCTGCGTCTGGATCACGCCCAGTGTATTACCGCGATCGCACTACTCAGGTAATGCTAGGGGATTTGGTCGAGACACGTATTTGGTTCCGCAAACAGCGTGGCAAGATTGTTTACGTGCCTGGTATATCGAAGCTTAATCCGGAAATGGAGCGGGACGGTTTAAGATGGGTCGGTATTAGTCTAAATGGGGGTGGATTTATTGCGCAAGTTATTGACCCTAAAGATAACTTCCTCATAAAGCCTGTAATCCTTTTAAATCGAAGTGATATAGAAATCGGCGAGCTTGGGCCGCAGGAGGATCCTTTTGGGGATGACTCGTTTCCCAGCCCTTGAACACGCGGCTCTACGGTCCTGGATTTACAAGCTTCTTGTTAATACAATCATACCATGATCACCTATGACGAATCCAAGCGCCAAGCCAATCTCGCCAAGCATGGGTTGGACTTGGCCGACGCCGGGCTCGTCTACTATGCGTCGAACAAGATCACCCTGCAATCGCCCCGTCACGATGAGGATCGCTTGATGGATCTGGCCATGGTGGAGGTATTTGGCGTCGTGCTGGTGTTAGTGTATGTCGAATGCGGCGATGACATACGCGCTATCTCATTGCGCCGTGCCTCTAAACAGGAGCGAAAACGCCATGCAAACGTCCAGCAAAACTGATTGGACCCGAGTGAAACACGAGGCCGATGCCGATACGCCGGTTGCCCTGGATACGGAGGCCGATTTGTATGATCCGAACGACGCGACGGCGGTGGATGCTTTCTGGGATGCGGCGACCGTGCGCCGCCCTGGACAACGAGGCAAGCAGAAAATACCTGTCAAGGTGCCCACCACGATTCGGTTTGACGCCGACGTATTGGCAGCCCTAAAATCGACTGGCAAGGGCTGGCAAACGCGCGTGAACGACGCCATGCGCGAATGGCTGAAAACCCATCAGTGAGCGTGAACTTGGTTGGGCATGGAATACATGCTTTACTTACTCGGTTCTGTTTCCCATGCGGATTGTGAGCATCATCGGTCAAACCGTAGAACTGGTTGATAAGCATACACAGATCACGCTATGAAAAAACGGGCTGAAACTAGAATATATCCTGGCGGTGTGGCTGTCGCCGCCGTTATGCTGGCGTTGACGGCCGGCTATTTGGCCGCTGCGGAAACCGGCGCGCCGTCGAACGCTGCGAAAATAGTCGACCCGGAAGTCAATGGGGTGGAAACCGCCGTCCTCGCGCAAGCGCCCAACGTACCGCCGCCCATCACGCGCAAGCATGCCGCGAAGGTCATCGTGAATCTGGAAGTCAGGGAGGTCACAAAACGCTTGGCGGACGGAGTGGGGTTTGCTTTCTGGACATTCGGTGGCGATGTGCCGGGAAGCTTCATTCGTATCCGTGAAGGCGACCAGGTGGAGTTCCACTTGAACAACCATCAGAACAACAAGATGCCACACAACATCGATTTGCACGCGGTCACCGGGCCGGGTGGCGGGGCGGCAGCGTCGATCACCCTTCCTGGGCGTTCGTCGCAGTTTTCCTTCAAGGCACTCAATCCCGGACTTTACGTTTATCACTGCGAGACTGCACCGGTGGGCATGCACATCGGAAACGGCATGTATGGATTGATTCTCGTCGAACCGAAGGAAGGTCTGTCACCGGTGGATCGCGAGTATTACCTCATGCAAGGCGAGTTCTATACGAGCGGCGCGCATGGCGAAGCGGGCTTGCAGCAGTTCGACCTGGGCAAGGCGGTGGACAAGCGTCCGCCCTATGTGGTGTTCAACGGCGCGGTCGGTTCGCTGTCTGATGACCGGGCGATTACCGCGAAGGTGGGTGAAAAGGTGCGGATCTTCGTTGGCAACGGCGGGCCGAATCTCACTGCTTCATTCCATGTCATCGGCGAAATTTTTGATACCGTCTATCAGGATGGCGGCGCGCAACCCACGCATAACGTGCAAATTGCCGCCATTCCTCCGGGGGGAGCGGCGATAGTGGAATTCCGTGTGGAGGTGCCGGGCACTTATCTTCTGGTGGATCATGCGATCTTCCATGGCTTGGACAAGGGTGCGCTCGGCATGTTGAAAGTGGAAGGTCCACAAAACGGGGCCATCTATTCCGGCAAGGAAGCGGACACGCCTTATATCGGCCGAGCCCTCGAAGCCGGCTCTGACAGCGAGAAACGATCGGCGGAGCTGAAAGCCGCCGGCAAGCAGGAAATCAATAACCCGAAGATCGCCGATAGCAGCAAGGAGATTCAAATTCAGAAGGGCAAGCAGGTCTTTCTGCAAACCTGTTTCGCCTGCCATCAAGCCAATGGCGAGGGGGTGCCCGATCAGATTCCGCCGCTTGCCCATTCGGATTTTCTCATGAATCCCGCCAATCGGGAGCGCATCATCCGCGGGGTCTTGATGGGGCAATCCGACGAAATGGTCGTGAACGGCAAGACTTACAAGAACACCATGATCCCGCTGGGCTATCTCACCGACGAACAAGTGGCCAACGTGCTGACCTACGCGCGGAACAATTGGGGCAATTTTGGCGATGCGATCAGCATGGAGGAAGTCAAAAAATTGCGCAAGAATGTCGTCGGTACTTTTTCGGTAGACGGTCACTCCGGCAAGAATTAAGTGAACTGTATTCTCCTGACAGGCATGGCTATCTACACAAGTCTGAAAGTGTAAGGAAATCAACTCCTTCCCCCTTGCGGGGGGACAAATCGGCAGGACAGCCGATTTGCACGGCGAAGCCGCCCGGAGGGGACTGGACAGGGTTAGTCCAGCCTGAATGTTGGGATGGGGGTAGAGATTCACCGTATCCAGAAGCGCCGCTGTATCATCAGCGTTCAACCCCACCCTAACCCTCAATACTGTTGACTTAAGACATTGGCTCGTCGTTCCGGCAGGGATCGCCGGAATCCAGACGCTCGGGATGACTTGCGGAGTAACGTCCCTGTCGACTGGATACCGGCGATCC
>JAQTSI010000074.1 GCA_028711365.1 Methylococcaceae bacterium | reverse complement strand
CCCGTTACGACGAACGCGCCCTCTGCTTCGCTCCTCAGGAGCGGCTCTATCGCCATGGCCTGTGGCAGGAAGGGCTGGTCCCTCGCCTGGGATTGAATCGGCGCGAGCAGGATCAACTGCGGCGCTTCTTCGAGCTTCTGGAAAACTTCCGTCGGCGCCGCGACCGGCTAGGCCGCCGTGCTTTCGCCATCCCCATGGCGCTGTCTTCCGACGAAGCCGAGTTGCTGGCCCTGGACCGCCTTTCCCTGCGGGATTATCTGCTGAGCCAGGGCCTGGACAGCGAACCGGTGCACTGGTACGCCAATTATGCCTGCCGCGATGATTACGGCACCGACTACGGGCGAGTCTCCGCCTGGGCCGGCCTGCACTATTTCGCCGCCCGCGACGGTGAAGGAGAAGGAGCGGAAAGGGGCGAAGTGCTCACCTGGCCGGAAGGCAACGCCCGGTTGATCGGTCATTTCCGAGACCGTCTATCCCCTTACCTGGAAACCGCGGCGGTGGTCCACCGCATCGAAACCCGAGGCCGCGGCGCCCAACTGGATGTCTGGCTGGCCGGGGAAGATCGCAGCCTGCGCTATGACGTGGAAGCTCTGATCTACGCCGCTCCGGCCTTCCTGCTGCCCCACCTGTGGGTCAACATCCCGCCCGCACTGGCCGAGGCCGCCCGCGCCGTGGAATACGCCCCCTGGCTCACCGCCAACCTGAGCCTGGACGGCCCCGCGCAAGAAAAACGCGGCGCGCCGCCGGCCTGGGACAATGTGATCCAGGATAGCCCTTCCCTGGGTTATGTCGATGCCGGCCACCAACGACTGCGTTACGCCCCCGGCCCTACCGTGTTGACCTTCTACCACGCCTTCTCTTCCGAACCGGCCGAACAGGCTCGCCGGCGTCTCTACCACACCCGGCGCGAGGACTGGGCGGAATGGATCTTCCGCGACCTGGAACGCGCCCTGCCCGACCTGCGCGAGCGCACCCTGGGTATGGATGTCTTCCGCTGGGCTCATGCCATGGCCAGGCCCCTCACCGGCTCCATCTTCGGCGAGGCCCGCCTGCTTCTGGCCCGAAACAGCGCCCCGCTCTACCTGGCCCATAGCGATCTGAGCGGCTTCTCCCTGTTCGAAGAGGCCAATTACCGCGGCGTGGCGGCGGCCGAGGCGGTATTGACCGAGTGGGGAGCCCATTCCTCACGGTAGAGAAACCACCGCGAGGAAAGCGCCTGTGACGAGGTCGAGTGGTCGCGGCGGCTTGTCAGGCATGGAATCGAGGCGTATAAAAAAGTCGAAAACTCAATGCAGTGATGAAAAAACCAGTTGACTGACGGTTGGGCAAACGGCCCTAGCGTTTACTCACATGGAACCGGGAAAACTATTTACAAGAGGTGAATCAACATGCCAAACCGGTTTGAAAAAATTATCCAGCAAGCCTCCACTTTGCCTATCGAGATTCAGGATGAAATAGTCGAGCAATGGATGGAAGACATTGAAAACGAAATAAATTGGCAGAAAACTTTGCAACAACCGCAAGAGCGGCTATCCGAATTAGCACGGGAAGCCTTGCGCCAGTCTGCGCAAGGTAAAACGCTGACAAAGGGTTTCGATGAAATCTGAACTAACCCAGGCGTTTCTGGATCGGTTCCACGACCTGCCTGAGCGAGTCAAGCAAACCGCCAGAAAAAACTATCACTTATGGAAGCAGAACCCGCGTCACCCCAGCGTGGAGTTCAAAAAGCTGAACACTTCCCTGCCGGTTTATTCGGTGCGGGTGGGTATCGGTTGGCGGGCAGTGGGGGTTATGAAGGACTCCGACTCCATCGTGTGGTTCTGGATCGGCCCGCACTGCGAATACGATAAGTTACTAAAAAATCTATGAACGTCTTCAAGGTACCACAGTTCAATCCATCCGCCTCACATGCTGTTTCATATTTTCGGATTTTGTAGACCGTGGACGGGGTGCGATTCAAAGTGATGCCCCGTGGGGAGGGCGAGGGGGTTACGAGACCGTCGATGGCAGGGAAGCCATCGCCGAGCCTACAAGGAGGTATTCACACGACGCGTCTTGCAAGCCCATCGCCTCCCTACGGGATTCAACAGGCATCACTTTGAATCGCACCCCCGTGGACGGGTAAGCTTCCGCGTTCAGCGTCACCAGGCCACAATCATCGTAGCTAGCGGGATTGTCCCTTCCGCAATGTTTCGTGCCGTAGCAGGAAGGCCTAGTACAAAAGGTTCGGCTCGGGATTGCACATCCTGACTCGAACAGAATCATCGCGGAGCACTCCCCCGCAATCCGCAATCCGCATTCCCCCTTCCCCCTTCCGCAATTCCGAGCGTTCCCCGATACTTGCGGAGCATTCCCCAATGACTGGGGAGCGCTCCCCGATGCTTGCGGAGCATTCCTCCGCAATCCGCATTCCCCCTTCCGCAATTCCGAACGCTCCTCGACGCTCGCGGAGCATTCCCCAATGACTGGGGAGCGCTCCCCGATACTTGCGGAGCATTCCCTCCGCAATCCGCATTCCCCCTTCCGCAATTCCGAGCGCTCCCCAATGACCGGGGAATCCTCCTCAGCAAGCGTAGCCTGGGTGGAGCTTGCGGAACCCAGGTCAACAATCATCCCGTCACCATGACGGCCAGCGACTCAAGGGAATGTTTGTGGCTCCGTTCCTTCCTGGATTTCGTTCCACTTTATCCAGGCTACGCTTGCTTCGTGGTGCGGGTGCAGTCGAACGGAATGTTAGGCATGGATTTACGCGATTGATGCGGTTCGTTCCTTACCGTATCCTACGGCCCTTATCGCAGTATAATTGCACGGGTACGTGTGTTCATCTCCATACTAACACCTTCAATAGGTTTTAGTGATGGCGAACACCATGCTTTCACTTTAGGATGAAAGCCGGAAAATCCATTTGACCATCCCGAAGCTTTAGCTTCAGCAACTGTTGCATAGCATTTCGTTAATGATGCATCGTTTTCCGCCTCGCAAAGGTAGCAACCATCTTCCCAAGAAATAACTCGCACATTAGACCCTGTGCCAGCGATGCTTTCGAGATCTTTCCAACGTGGTCTGCCATTATTCCAAAAGGAACCATCACGACCAACTAATGAACCATTGCCACCGTCTGACGAGCAGCCCCCAGTGGAAACTATAATCAACAAAACAGTGACCAGCCGATATGACATTGGTTTGTTCCTCGCTATACTTTGTGCTTCATAATTTTGCATACAAACCGTATTGCTTACAGATTAACTATTCTAACCAAAATATTTTGGAGTTTGGTTCTGTACGCGCTACCGATGTGGGTGGCTTACACCAAGCCTTATGTACAGGATTATAGCCAATAAATCCGTGATTCCATCCATATTGTTTTGCCGAATCAACCGACGGCCAACACCTTGTCTTAATTTGTCTCTGTGCTTCACAATAATGACAGCCTTCAAGCCACGGCATTAACCGCTCACTATTACCTACATTGGTTTGTCTTTTAAGGTCATCCCATGTAGGATTCCCGTCATGCCAGTATTCGCCAATTTCAGGTTTTGAAGAGGATATATCATATTAGGGAGTTGCTTCTATCATCGCCAAAGGCTTATCTGACGTTCCGGTTATAGGGATCTCACCTGAGGAGTTCTTTTTTAGCGGTAAAAGGCTATCTAAAATTCTGTCAATGTATGGCCGCATACATTCGCGCTGTTCGCGAACATTGTCTCTTTGTAGCTCACCTTTTAGCCCTTCAGTTACTCCGCGCAAATCTTTTTTTGAAAAGTACAGTTTTCCTTGTACTCCCTTTTTTAAAAACGAAAGCCCTCCATCTCCTTCGGCCTTAATTTCCACAATCTCCCCTGATGCACAAGCAGTCTTAAGGAAATCAATTGCCGTTTCAACATTTGAAGAATCAGCTTCACTTGTCGCGGTAATCGTATACAACAGGAGAAACGTAATAATTATTTTCGATTCCACTTTAATCTCCAAGTTGAAACGCCTAACGTATAGCTAACCGGCGCTGCGCGGCTTTATCGCGCAGCGTCCAGCGACCGAAGGGAGCGAGGTTGAGCGCCATGTTAGAACTTACTCTAGGACAAGCAACTCAGCGTCAAAGAAGGTTCGTGCCATGTATCCAATTGACTCGACTGGATTGCGATTGTCGACAATTCGGCGAAGGCCGGGTATGTCGAAGGACTTCGTTCTGCTTCTTAGCCGCTCTTCTCCAGATTCAAGTACTTTGAGCATGCGATTCGAAATATCTCGAAGACCACGTTCGCCTAAATCTCGAGTTTTCCTTCCTTGCCCAGCAAGGATCGGTTGTAGGCCATTCGCAAGGCTGAGCTTCTGAACCTCTTTACTTTCCTCAGAGCATCGGTAACCAAGTGAAGTCCCTCGCTCAAAAACCAAATAGTGTTCGTCGTCGTCCGGCATTGCTCCAATTGCTAGCGGTGAAAACGCCGCAGAATTTGCGATGACCGATCCACTGAGATAAAAGAAGTTAAGTTCAGCAGGCAGGTGAAACTCTGGTGCAATGTAGAAAACTGTCTCACCCGACTCTTCAAGATTCAACAACAGATTGTGTTGATCTGAATGCTTGGTTGGCCTGATGTGCATTCGATAGTACGGAAGTCCAAGCAACCCACTCTTGTACTCTTTGGAGTTTGATCTTTCGAGTTGATCGCTCAACTTGAATTGCAAGAATACGGGTTTCCCAGCCAACGGAATCTTGACGTCATAGCCGCCTCCAGCTTTCCCTTCGTCGTAAAGAGAAGGGAAAAGCGGGGCTGCGATTACCTTTGCCTTATGGGCCGAAACGAGTTCCTCGGTTACCGCATATCCGTAAGAAAATTCTGAGAAGTCTGGTTTCATGTGGTGGAAAGTTGTGAGTTCTAACTTTCTATTCGACACCATTTGGTGTTTTTACCTGTTATGACGACAAGGCTTGTGTCGTGTAACATCCTAATACTGTGTCGTCTATACTTGGATAGCTATGCTACACTTTTCGTTCGTCAAATCAATGTGAATATTTGCATCTTTATCGGGATGAAAACTATCATAGAAAAATCAATGTGTTATTTTGAATAGCTGTTGATTTGCGTTGTTTGATAGCGCTATATTCAAGTGTACGAGGATTTCTCCATGCCCTCCATTCCACCTACCCGACCGAATAGTCCGACAACTGCGCCGATTAGTGCGACAAACGAAACGCATCATCCGGGTTTATTAGAAACCACGCGAGAGAGGCTGCGGGTAAAACATTACAGCCTGCGTACTGAAGAGGCTTATCTGGGCTGGATCAAACGGTTTGTCTGGTTTCATGGCAAACGCCATCCGAGGGAGATGGGGGCGGCGGAGGTGGAAGCGTTTTTAACCGATTTGGCGGTGCAGAAGAATGTCGCATCCTCGACGCAAAACCAGGCCCTGGCGGCTTTGCTGTTTTTGTACAAGGACGTATTGGAGATTCAACTCCCTTGGCTGGACGGATTGACGCGGGCGAAGCGGCCCAGTCGTTTGCCAACGGTATTGACGGTGCGGGAAGTCGGGGCGGTACTGGATAGGATGGAGGGGACAGTGGGGTTGATCGCCAGGCTTTTATATGGGACCGGGATGCGTCTGCTGGAAGGCTTGCGCCTGCGGGTGAAGGACGTGGACTTCGAGATGCGTCAAGTGACGGTGCGCGACGGCAAGGGAGCAAAAGACCGGGTAACGATGCTGCCTTTGGCTTTGGTGGAGCCGTTGCGGGCGCATTTGAAAAAGGTCAAGGCCTTGCACGAAGAGGATTTACGGCAGGGGTCTATAGGAATTTCGGATTCCGGAGTGCGGAATCTTTTCCCACTCCGTACTCCGCATTGGTTCAGTATGGCTACCGGATGCCTTGGCGGTGAAATATCCTCATGCCCCGAAGGAATGGGCTTGGCAATATGTGTTTCCGGCCAATTCGTTTTCCGTCGATCCTCGCTCGGAGGTGCGTCGTCGTCACCATGTGGATGAGAAGGCGTTGCAGCGGGCCGTGCGCAAAGCGGCGTTGGCAGCGGGTATTGCCAAGATGGTGTCGCCGCATACCCTGCGCCATTCCTTCGCCACCCATTTGCTGGAATCGGGTTACGACATCCGCACGGTGCAGGAATTGCTGGGCCATAAGGACGTTTCGACGACGATGATTTACACCCATGTCCTGAACCGGGGAGGGAAAGGTGTTTTGAGTCCCCTGGATCGCTTGTAGCATGGCTGGGGTCGTCAAGCCACGCTAGCAGCATCCTTTTTGATTAACCCACCCGATTGGCGCGAATCAAATCGGCATACCATTGAAACGAGGCTTTGGAAATTCGTTGCTGATTGGCTTACCACCTATCGGTTTTCCGAATCGAGCAAAGTGAGAGGTGAGAGGATTGCAAGACACGATGGTTTTTTCTTGCACCTCATTTCAACCATACCCTGCTACAATCCGGTCGAACCCACTTCAAAGGAGTTGTGTTTATGCCGCTGACCGAACTCGAAAGGGGTAGGGTGTTGGAAATCGTGCGCAGGCACGGGTCCGAGCCCACCCGATTGCTGCAAATCCTGCGCGAGATGCAGGAGGAATTCCGCCATGTGCCGGGAGAAGCGATGGAAATCGCCGCCGCCGAATTGGGCGTTCCCCGTCCCCAAGTCCAGGGCGTGGCGGAGTTCTACAGCTTCCTGTCCTTGCTACCGCAAGGCCGTTTCCATCTACTGATCAGCGATTCCATCAGCGACCAGATGTTGGGCAGCCGTGAACTGGCGGCTTATCTCGCTGAAAAGCTGGGCGTGGAACCCGGCGCTACCCGGGCCGACGGTCGGGTGAGCCTGGGCTTCACTTCTTGCACCGGCTTGTGCGACCAGGGCCCTGCGGGCTTGGTGAACGGCCTTTGGCTGTCGCGGTTGGATTGCCAGCGCATCGATCTCATCGCCGATGCGATCGAGCGCGAACTTCCTTTGGCCGAATGGCCCGGCGAGTGGTTCGCCGTGGAGGACAATATCCGCCAACCCGGTCTGCTGCTTACCGGCCCGATCGAGCCGGGTTCGGCGCTGAAGCTGGCCGTGGAGAACGGCTTCGACGCCGTCTTCACGGAAATCGACCGATCCGGTTTGCGTGGCCGCGGCGGTGCGGGTTTCCAGACTTCCTGGAAATGGAAATTCTGCTTCGAAGGCCCGGAAGAATTGGCCATCTGCCCGGTGGACAAGCGGGAAAAGATCGAGCGCTATGTGGTCTGCAACGCCGACGAGGGCGAGCCCGGCACGTTCAAGGACCGCGTGCTGCTCAACCGATACGCTCATCAGGTGTTCGAGGGCATGACCTTATGCGCCGGCATCGTCGGCGCCAGTCAGGGCTTCCTTTATCTGCGCGGCGAATATCTTTCACTGCGGCCCCGGTTGGAAGCCGTGCTAGCCGAACGCCGCAGTCAGAACCTGCTGGGTGTGAATATCCTGGGCCAGGCAGGGTTCGATTTCGACATCGAAATCCACCTGGGTGCGGGGGCTTATATCTGCGGCGAGGAATCGGCCCTGATCGAATCCCTGGAAGGCAAACGCGGCGTGCCGCGCAATCGTCCGCCCTATCCGGTCACCCACGGTTATCTCGGCAGACCCACCGTGGTCAACAATGTGGAGACCTTCACCGCCGCGGCCGCCATCACCCTGAAAGGGGGGGAATGGTTCGCCTCTCACGGCACGGAAAAGTCCAAGGGCAGCAAGATCCTCAGCATCTGCGGCGACTGCGCGCGCCCCGGCATCTACGAATACGACTTCGGCGTCAGCATCGCCCAAATCCTCGATGACTGCGGCGCCGAAAATACCCTAGGGGTTCAGGTAGGCGGGCCCTCGGGGACTTTCATCTCGGAGCGGGAGTTCTCGCGTAGGCTGGCTTTCGAGGATCTGGCCAGCGGCGGCTCCTTCATGATCTTCGATCAAAGCCGCGACATTTTGCAGATAGTGCGCAATTTCACCCATTTCTTTGCCCATGAGAGCTGCGGCTTCTGTACCCCTTGCCGGGTCGGCACCTCGCTGCTGCGCAACGAGCTGGACAAGATCTGCAGCGGACACGGTACGGCGGGCGATTTGGTGGAACTGGGCAATCTCGGGCGATTCATCAAGAGCGCCAGCCACTGCGGCCTGGGGCAGACCGCCGCCAACCCGGTGCTGAATACGTTGGAACGATACCCGGAGGTTTATCAGGCCCGCCTCAAATCCATCGGTTTCGAGCCCGGCTTCGACCTCGACGGCGCATTGGAAACCGCAAGGCGTTTGACCGGAAGGGATGACGCCATGGCCCATTTGGAACAGGAGGAATCATGACCACCAACCCAACCATCACCATCGATGGCAAGACGGTTCCGTTCCGGGAGGGGGAAACCCTCATGGAAGCGGCTACCCGCGCCGGCATCTACATCCCGCATCTTTGCCATAATCCCGAATTCACGCCTCACGGCAGTTGCAAGCTTTGCACCGTGCAGGTGAACGGGCGCAACTGCAGGGCCTGCACCTTTCCCGCCGACGTGGGCCAGACCGTGCTCAACGATACCCAGGAATTGAACGATACCCGCCGCACCATCACCCAGATGCTGTTCGTGGAAGGCAACCATTTCTGCCCCTCCTGCGAGAAGAGCGGCAACTGCGATCTGCAAGGCGCGGCTTATTTCCTCAACATGCTGGATGGCCATTTCCCTTATTTTTATCCCAGCAGGCAAATGGACGCCTCCCACCCCGATGTACTGTTGGACCGCGACCGCTGTATATTCTGCGAACTGTGCGTGCGGGCCAGCCGCGAGGTGGACGGCAAGAACGTATTCGGCATCGCCGGGCGCGGCATCGGTAATCGCCTGGTCGTCAACTCGTCTAGCGGTTTGCTGAAAGACTCGGAACTGGACGCCGGCGACAAAGCCACTCAGGTCTGCCCGGTGGGGGCGATCATCGTCAAGCACCACGGATTCGAGGTTCCCATCGGGGAGCGCATTTACGACGGAAAGCCAATCGACGAAGTCAGTCTGGCTAAAGAAATGGCTATGGGGGAAGGGGAAAATGGCTAAAAAAATCAAGGTCGCCACCACTTCCCTGGCGGGATGTTTCGGTTGCCACATGTCCTTCCTGGACATCGACGAGCGCATCCTGCAACTGGCGGAAGTGGCCGAGTTCGACCGATCTCCCCTCACCGACATCAAGCATTGCGGCGACATCGTGGACATCGGGCTGGTGGAAGGCGGTTTGTGCAATGCCGAGAACGTCCATACCCTGCGCGAGTTTCGCAAGCATTGCAGGACCCTGGTGGCGGTGGGTGCTTGTGCCATCAATGGCGGCCTGCCCGCCATGCGTAACCACATAGCCTTGGAGGAATGTCTGGCTGAGGCTTATCTGCAGGGGGTGGGCGTGGATAATCCGCACATCCCCAACGATCCCGAACTACCCCTGTTGCTCGATCGGGTGCATCCCATCCACGAAGTGGTGAAGGTGGATTATTTCCTGCCCGGTTGTCCGCCCTCGGCGGATGTGTTCTGGAAATTCCTCACCGACCTGGTTTCAGGCCGGGAGCCCTCGCTATCCTATGAGTTGGTGCATTACGACTAAAGCAAAAGCCTCATCCCAGACAATGGGATGAGGCTTTGAGTCAGGCTGGGGAAGTCGGACGGTTAGGGGAAAGCCAGGGGCTTTTGCACGCAATTGAACCTTGAGGTAGCGCTTTGCGAACCACCGCCGCAAATGAAATATTCGTCGAATTCGATTTCAGTGCCGTTGTGCTTGGCGTGGCCTACGAGATGGAATCCGTAGACTCCCGGCTTGGTGGTTCTGAAATAGGTCGGATATTTGTTGGTGGTGCCGTATTTTTGGGCCACGTTGCCTAGGGCATCGGTTGGAATTCTTAAAGCGGCGTGCTTGATGACGTTTTTCTTGCTCCAGTCCTGCGTGGCGTTCTTCAGGAACAGGATCTCGGTTTCCGCATGGAGGTGGACTTCATCGCCCTTGGCGGTGTTCACCTCTTCCAACAGGGTATGGGCCGCGTCGGTGTAGAACGAAAGGTTGAAGTCCAGGCCGTTGATTTCGGTATCGAAAGCCGGTTCGGTCAGAAATCCGACCACCATTCTCAGGGTGTTCGGTTGACCATCGCAGGCGGCGCCCTTGATGTTTCCGCTCCCGCACAGATTTCGTAATTCATGAGAGTAGACATTGGCCGTGGAGCCCAGTAGCAAGGCCGCGACCGTCAGTTGCAGCGTGTTTTGGATTATTTTTTTCATAGTTTGAGAGACCTCGGTATGGATGAAGATCGTGACCGCTTCCCTGTTTTGGTGTCTTGCCGAACCATTCCCTTATCACGCCATCACAATCAACAAGATTGGTGCCACGGCTCTTGTCTACGACCCTCATGAGGAAACGGCACGGGATTCCTGGAAGATGGCTGTGCTAGCCACGAAGAATTCAACCCGGTAAATTACGTGTGATATCACACGGATCTGCGGTATATGCCTTATCATCGTGTGATATCACGCAGCTCCTGCTAGTGCACCCAATGCTCCTTCGTCGCGCGCAAGGGATTTCTTGCGCTTCGGGAAGCGAAGCTCGTGTGCTCTTTCTCAAGGTCCACATGGTCGCCCCAGATATTGGAACGCATCCTGAATGAAGCCTTACGGCGGCAACAGGCGGCGGAATGGTGCTGCTGGCCTTGGCCATCACCGCGCAAGCCGATTTGATAGTCTCCGGTGATGACGAGCTGCTCGGCCTCCGCGAATACCAAGACATTCCTATTGCACACCGCCGCCGAGGCGCTACAGGTCATCAATCAAGCATGAAGCATCATTGCGGGAACGAATCGACTTTGAGAAGCCTGATTCGTCATGAACCCGATTCTTTCCATGCGTAAGCTTGGGAACAAGCCATCCGCAAACAGGCAGAAAACTGGGCGGCGTTGGTGGGGCATGCTCAAGCCCTACCACAAGCTCAAACACTGACCTAGGACGCCATCGCTGCCGAAATTGAAGGTCACCGAAATGGGCTATAAGATTTGTCCCCTAGTCAAACTGCATCTACAATTTGCCAATGATAACTTGGGACGAAGCGAAACGCAGAAAGAATCTGGCCAATCACCGCATTGATGTGGCTGAACTGGAAAGCGCCTTCGACTTCCCAATGCTCACGGTGGAAGATGACCGCATCGCATATGGCGAACAACGGCTGCAAAGCTTGGCGTTCTGGCGCGGGCGGGTCATTTTCTGGGTTTGCACAGAACGGCAGGATGCCGCACACTTGATTTCCTGCCGCTATGCCGACAAACAACAAACCCAACGCTACTTCGCCACGGTTCAGCCCTGAACAAATCGCCGCCGCCTTGGCCGCCGCACCGCAAGCCACAGAGGTTGAAGACATCGACTGGAGCGACGCAGTCATCACCGAGGGCGGGGGCATCCGAGCCACCTTGGACAGCTTGCACCGCCAGCGTGGCCCTAACAAACGCCTTCGCAAAGAGCAGGTGGCGGTTCGCTTTTCCCCGGAAGTGCTGGCTTATTTCCGCGCCCAGGGCCGTGGCTGGCAGACCCGTATGGATGAAGCGCTGAAAGAATTCATCGCCTCGCATCCCAAATCCTAAGTGCGGCGAGAATGAAGGCGCTGCCAGGCATTGCCGACACCCCGCCGCATTACGCATCACCTCTGACCCAAGGAAATCCCCATACCCTGGCTGAAACTCTACTCCGGCGAAGAGTTGGTCGATACCTTGACCGAAGTCTTCAACGCCAACATCGTGCGGGTGCCGGAAGCCCGCATTCCGCCTTTGGCGATAGTCGCCAGCCGCAAGGGAAAATCCAGTTTTCGCGGGGGCTTGCCGTCTTTGCTGGCGGCTTCTGCGGTTCTGCCGACATCCTGATGCCGGAGTTCACCCGACTGGCCGCGCACCCCCGGCCAGGTCTTCACCTTTTTGGAAGAGGCCGTCAGCAAAGGGTGATGCTCCCTGTGACCAAGACCGGAACCGTCAGGACGGCTCCATGCAAAGCCAGTTTCTGGCATCGGTTTTTTTCACGGCCTCGATGATCGAACTATCGTTAATCCGGGAGGGTACGAAGTGGAAATAGGTCACCTGGCCATTGGCGTGCTGCTGGGTCGAACAGCACTCGCAATGGATTTTTTTCGATAAAAAGTAGCGGGTTCCATCCAGAGCGAGTGGCACGGTTTGGTTTACCGAGCGGTAGGTATCCCCCCGCTTCTTTACAAGTCCTGGAAAATAGATGAAAACAAAGGCTTGACGTGACTCGGCGGGGTGGCGTCGAGCAGGTGGCGAAGCGGCATCAGATACAGCGCTCGGTGCACAAAGCCAAGACCGTTCAAAATCATTGCCTTGGCCGCCAAGCCTACGCTGACGTGGCGTTGTTCGTGATCTTGCACCACCAGGCTATCGATTTGTTCGACCAGACCTAATTCGTCGACCATGGCCGATACCAAGCCCAAGTGGTTCAGCGTCGAGCGGGCGTAAGTTTCCGCACTGACCGTGCGGCAGGGAGCACTCGATGTCGTCATGGAAGGTCGTTAAAAATAGGCATAGTTTAGCGGAAGGATGCGGAATGTCGGTGATAAGGGAATAGGCAGTGGGACACTGGCGGGTCAATTTCCCGGTCTGAATGACGGTATCGGTAAGCGTGAATACAGCCCAAGACAAGGGCAGAGGAAGGCGGGTTTTATTGTGGTTGGTTGCCGGCGAGTGTCCCACAAGTGTCCCACGGACAATAAAAAAGCCCTTCGATTTCTCGTAAGGGCTTGATTTGTTTGGTAGCAACGCCCGGACTTGAACCGGGGACACCAGCATTATGAATGCTGTGCTCTAACCAACTGAGCTACGTTGCCATCCTTCTAAGATGCTCATTATGACCAATTTCGCTTTCCCCTGTCAATAGCGTTAGCTCAGACCATCGGCTTGAATCACGCGGGCTTGCGGGTGTCTGACCTTGGTCATCGTTCAGCGCACCTAAGGCTATTGGCAGGTTATAATTTACCCAAGAGCGTTTTTTAAACACGCTCTCAAAGCGGGACTTTCTGCAAAGTCCGAAAGTTGCGAGACTATCCCGAAAGTGGTCTGTGTTTGGCATCCATGAGGTTACGGGTATGGAAAGTACTCAGAAGTATGACGCCTTGTTAGTTTCGGGTGCCCGTCGGCTGACGGGGTGGCGGCGTCGCGAGTTTATCGCCGAAGTGACTCGGGAGTTGTGTGATGGCAATCCCCGGCTTGCCGAACGGCGCTTTGGCTGGGGACGGGAAACCGTGCGGAAAGGTCTGCATGAATGGGAACACCAAGTGCAACTCGTCGATCACTTTTCCCGGCGTGGTCGTGTGCGTAGCGAAGAGCAGGATCCGCAGTTGGCCGCCGCCATTCGGGCCATTGTCGAACCCCATACGCAAACCGATCCGGAGTTGAAATCCGCGCGGTGCTACACGAATTTGACGGCGAAGGAGGTCCGCACGGCCCTGCTGGAGCAAGGTTACGCGGAGGAACAGCTTCCCAAGGAACGCACCCTGCGGGATATCCTCAACCGGATGAATTACCGGCTGAAACGGATTCAGAAAGGCAAACCGCTGAAAAAAAACCGAGCACACGGACGCGATCTTCGCCAACGTACAGGCTGTACGAGAGGAGGTCAGGGACGATCCGGAGATGCTGGAGATTTCCGTGGATACGAAGACGAAGGTCGGCTTGGGCGAATACGCTTTGGGGGAAAAACCCGGACCGACTCGGACGGTCGGGGACCCAAGGGATGGGACCACGATCCTCCCGCTAAAGAAAAGTGAGTGCCATTTGGCGTTCTGGTACTGCTGACGGGAGCCTTGACCCTGATCTTCGGATCGCACGAGACCCGTGATTTCTGGGTGGATTGCCTGCGCCTGTGGTGGGAGCAGGTGCGTGCGCAATATCCGCGGCTCAAACGGCTGGTGATTGACTTGGACAACGGGCCGAAGAACTCGGGGACACGAACCCAGTTCCTCAAACGAATGATCGAGTTCGTCGATGGGTCCGGCTTGGAGGTACGGCTGGTGTACTACCCTCCGTATCATAGCAAGTACAATCCCATCGAACGTTACGGGTCATCGTTGCAGAAAAAATGGAACGGGGTTTTGCTGACCCGTTGGGAGGTGGTGCGGGATCGCGCTCTGCGGATGACGTGGAAGCAACAACATCCGACGGTGCATCGCCTGACGGGAACCTATGCCACGGGCGTTCGCGTTCCGGCCTCCGAGATGAAAATTCATAATGAGCGATTGGAGCGTTCCAAGACCCTTCCGAAATACGATGTCACCATCAAGCCAAAAGCGAGCAACCCACAGGTAAATTAATTCCTGCCGGTCGCCTAAATCGGCGGTCAAGGCTGGCAAAGCCAGTGGCGTTGTGTCACGATTCATTGCGGTCTCCTGAGTGTGGGTTTGGGATGTTTGCAAGATAGCCAATATTATACCCCCCCTCAGGAACCGCATCTTCTTTATAAATCAGTCATCTAAAACGCAATTCCCGACTTTTTCGAACCTCGAAACTTTAGACTATAAGTCAGCGGCCTGGTGAGGCATCAAACATTCTGTAAACAGGAAAGCTAATGAAAAAACTGTTGTTCCAGTTCGACACCGATGTCTATCCTTCCGTATTCGACACGGTGGTCGCATATGATGGCGGCGCCGATCAGGTGATCAGCCATGGTGGATTGACGCCAGAAAACCTAGGTCCTTTGGTGGAAGGTACGATCTTCACCCGGGCCCCCAAGGACAAGAAAAACACCGCCATATTCGTCGGCGGCAGTGACATGACTGCAGGCCAGGCATTGCTGAACGCAATTAAAGCCAAGTTTTTCTATGATTTTCGCGTATCCCTGATGCTCGACAGCAACGGCAGCAACACCACGGCAGCCGCAGGCGTCGCTAAGCTGGCCTCGAGCGGGAACCTGGCCGGGAAGCAGGCCGTCGTTCTGGCAGGCACGGGGCCGGTGGGACAACGAGCCGCCTATATGTTGACTCAGGAAGGCGCGTCGGTCATCCTCACATCCAGGCGGATGGCTCGCGCCGAACAGGCTTGTCGTGGCATTCAGGAACGCTTCGGCGTCGAGGTGATTCCGCTGGAGGCCGCCGATGGCGAAGCTCGAGCCCAAGCCATCGAATCCGCGCAGATCGTCTTCGCCACCGGCGCGGCGGGAGTGGAGTTGCTGCAAGAAGAACACTGGCGTGATCATCCCGGCCTGGAGCTGATCGCCGATGCCAACGCCACACCGCCCCTAGGCATAGCCGGTACGGACATGATGGATCGCGGCGCCGAGCGATACGGCAAGATCGTCTGGGGGGCCATCGGTTTCGGCACCCTCAAGCTCGCCTTGCATCGCGCCTGCATCGCTCGCCTGTTCGAGCAGAATAACCTGATCCTGGATGCGGAAGAAATTTATAAAATCGCCAAGGAAATGGCCTAAGAAAGCGGAGTCGACCATGCCCGAGTTTAAGAAATACCATTGCGTCGTCTGCGGCTATCTCTATAGCGAGGAGCATGGCGATCCCGATGCCAACATCCCGCCCGGGACCCGTTGGGAAGACGTGCCCGAGGAATGGGTTTGTCCCGATTGCGGAGCGAGCAAAGCGGATTTCGAATTGATGGTCGAACAGAAGCTTTGACGATGCCGATCGTCGTCATCGGATCGGGGATTGCCGGTGTCAGCTTCGCCGAGGAAATCCGCAAACTCGACCCGCAAGCTTCGGTTGCGCTATTGACCCGGGAAACCCTTGGCTATTACTCCAGACCCCTGTTGTCGCATGGCTTTAGCCGGGAGGACATCGAAACCCGGATCGTCATGAAATCCTTTGCCGTCTTGGCGCAAACCGGCCTGCGGGTGGAAAGCGGGGCCGAGGTATTGCGCTTGGATCGGGGCGAGAAAACCGTCCTGTTCCGGCGCGATGGCCGGGAGCAGACCATCGGTTATGACAAGCTGGTGCTCGCCACCGGTTCCGCTGCCTTCATTCCCCCGCCGTTTCTGGCGCAGGCCGGAATGTTTCATCTGCTCAACAGCCTGGATGATCTCATCATTTTGCGTCGTTTGCGCGAATCGGTCTCCCGCCGCTTCGGCCAGCCCCGCTGGGCGGTGATCGGCGGTGGCCTGATCGGTTGCGAAGTGGCCGCCGATCTGGCCAGGGCAGGGGACAGGGTCGTCCTGTTCCATGCCCTGGCCCGGCTGATGGAGAAACAATTGGTGGCGGAGGATTCGGCCAGTCTCCTGGAGATTCTGCGCGAAGTCATCGGTGTCGAGGTTCGTCTCGACCAGGCGGTGCAGGGATTTGCAGGTGAAGAATACGAGCGGTCGGTGCAATTGGCCGATGGCAGCCAGTCCGGCTTCCACGGCATCATCGTCGCCTGTGGTTTCAAACCCAGAAAGGAACTGGCCCAGGCGGCGGGGCTGGAAACCCGCCGCGGTGTGGCGGTGAACCAGTTTCTGCTCACGTCGGACCCGAATATCCACGCCATCGGCGACAGTGCCGAACTACCCGATGGCAGGCTCTATGCCTATGTCACCCCGGTTCGCAGTCAGGCTTTGTGGCTGGCGAAACATCTTGTCGCCCAAACCCAGGACACCTGGCCGGTTCCTCTCTTCAAGCCGAAAGCCAAGATTCCCGGCTTCGAAGCCGCCCATCCCTATCTCGTTTAAAATCTTTACAATCTGCCG
>JAQTSI010000380.1 GCA_028711365.1 Methylococcaceae bacterium | reverse complement strand
ACCGCACGGCCAAATGTCAACACCGGGCGTGGGGCGTATTTGCGAATCTTGGAGGGAGGGTCCGGGTCCGCACCGCCGCCCATCGCCACGGGATTGCGGATGGCTTTCAGGCCGGGCTGGGGTTGCAGGATGACGGTCAGCGAGGTGGCGGGCGGTGCTTCCGCACCCGAGCCGAAGCGATAACGGGCGATGATGTTGTTGGTTCCCGAAGACAGTCGGGCACCATTGACCCCGTCGCCAAACAGAACATGGGTCTTGCCGAGTTCATCCTCCCGCGTGACAAAAATCCGCTCGGTAGGACTTCGGCCAAAAAAGCTCGGCGCTTCCATCCATTCGATATCGTCGACCCAAACTCGCAACGTACTCTTGTAGTTATCCCCTGACTTTGAATCCGCACTGAGGAAATAGGTTAGGGGGGCGTTGCCCAAGACAAATTCCTGACCCGGCAGGCTGGCGTTGCCACTGCCTAGCACCTCGCCATTGACCGATTTGCCCCTGGAAACCGGAAGCAGATTGAACAATACCCTTAGAGGGGGTTTCAGAATATAAGGTTGTTCCGGCAGGTCGGACAATGTCAGCGTGCTTCCCGTAGCATCGGTGGAGGCGTTGGCAGTGATCCCCTGCCCATCCACATCTTCGATGAAAACCTTGGCGTTTTTCAAGCCAGGCGGGAAAGCAGTGCCACTCGCTTGGGTTCCGTCAGCTTGTACCGCGGTCAGCGAGGATAGCTTGCCGCTTGCATCCTTGCTGTCAATCAGGGTCACAGGCGCCGTTGTGAATTGACCGACTTCCCTCCAACTATAGTGGATGTTGACATTTGCAGGACTGGCGCTCCAGGTTGACAAGGGAGTTTGGTTCAGGCCGATGAGGGAATGCAGGACCGCAACCGGAGGAACTTTTGTAGGATCTGGGGGTTCGGTCGGAGGTTTTCCGCTGGGTGGGTTGGCATACCACAGGACTTCTTCATAACTCGACACCTTAAACAAAGTGGCTCTAGAATCTTGTTCAAACAGCAGTTTATCCCCGATACCGAGTTGCTTGGTCAACTTGTCGAGATGGACTTTATTGCCAGCAACGACTCCCGCCGTGTCCGGTATCGACCAAAGATGCGCGGATTGGGCAGGGGTTAACAATCGGGTGTTTTGCACATCGAATCCAGGCCAAGGCGCAAACCCCGATGCAAAATGGATGCGGGTATTGGCCTTGCCGCGTGGGTCTTTCTCCACACTGGTTCCGCCCAAGACTACCCAGCCATAATTTGCATTCACGCCATCCCAAGCCTTATCCAGTAGCAGCAAAGAATCGCCCGGCTTCAATCCCGATATTTCACCTTTCAATAGCAAGCTGTCGATTTGCGTCGTAGAAGATGCCGAAGTTTTCGGAGAAAAGGAAGTTTTTACGCCGGCGGAAGCTTTCCGAATAATGGAAGCCCTATGTGTAGCGGAAGCTTTCAAAACGGCGGAGGCTTTCCACATAAATGGGATGAAAACCGTGCCGGGAACGGCTTGTGGCGAGATGTCCGCGGATACGGCATCGGGCAAACCCACCGTCAAAGCCTGATCGAGTTCGAAGATTTGTGGCTGTTTGCCTGGGCTGGGTTTATTTTGCAAACCCATGCCCTGGGGGAGAGCCGCGCTCTTTGCGCCGGGGGCCAGCAGCGCCGCGACGAAACCGCTCGCGCCAATGCCAGGCCGGGGCCGGTAACCGAGCAACTGAATGAGGCGGCGGACGCTTTCCGGTTGAATCGCCGTGCGCAGATAGGCCTCGTTGGCGATGCGCTCGTTATAAAAAGTCAGAATATCGGCGATATAGGCCCACCATTCAACCAATTGCAAGCTCAGATCGCCATTTGGGGCGGGATGCCAAAAGCACAGTTCCGTTTCAACGGGCTTGCCGGCATTGTCGAGCAGAGGCAGCAGCAGGGCATGGCGGAACGTGGTGAAATCCCCGACACGGTAAGAGAGGCTATCGCCGCCCGGCGGATTGTCGATGATGCGGGGGTGGATGAAACCTTCGCAGGGACAGATCGGTGCAGCGCTCATTTGCCGCCTCCCAAATTAATTTTTATGGAGCCTTTTTCCGGGAAGTTGGGGTCGTTATCGACGCGGATGATTTCATTCGAGCCGACCTCGACGCGATCCGGCATGTCGATGTAATCGGGTATCAGGCCGCGACGGCGATAGCGCACTCTGAGTACGCCTCTAACCCCGGAACATCCCTGTATGGCAGCCTCCAGCGCGCTGCGTTCCAGCGGCGTGCCGAAGGTGAAACGGTCGACATAAAAAAATCCGCTCTTGCCGCTAGTCAGCTTGACCGAGCGCAATGCATCGAGGATTTCCGCCTCCACCTGGCCGCGATAGGCATCGGGTAGGACGCACACCTTGATTTCCAAATCCAGTCCCACATAGCGTGGCAATGGCGCGTAGACCTCATAGCCGGCCAGGCGATAACGGTTGACCAAATCTATCAACTGAATTTCTTGATCCACCGTGATGCGTTCGCTCCCCTTGGGGTCGGCCGTCACGAAACCAGTCAACCAACTGCCGGTCCAGCGGAACGTGGCTCCGGCGCGTGTTACCCAAGGCAGGGTTTCCGCCGCCTTGCGATAGTCCTCCGGCCGCACGGCCCGATACTGCTTGGCGCGAAAAGCATAGGGCGCACGGCGGCGGACCTGCTCATCCGTTTCGGCATCGGCTCCGCCAGTGGCCGGGAAGGGATTGGTGGCGGCAAGAATGACGGCGCTGGACGCAGGATCGACATTGGTGATGCTATCGGCGGCCACATTGCCTGCCGAACCGTCACCGGTGCGATACTGTGTCTGGAATAAAGTCCCCGGTTGCGGGGTTATCCCGAAATCGCCGCCTCCGAAGCGTATCGAATAGCCGTCGCCGCCATCGTATTCGTACATGGCGTAGGTTTCGTTGCTGCCGTTGATGCGCACATATCGGGCCGGGTCCAGGGTATAGGCGTTTTCAAATCGTGATGCTTGCAATAATTGCTGGCGCCAAACCCATACCTTGCCCGGCCCCGATGGGGAGACTTCATTCAAGATGATTTCGGGAAACGGCGAGAGATCGGGATCATCTTGGGACAGCCAGGAAAGGGCTGGCTGTTGCAAGGTATAAATATACTGGTCGGCCACCCTGGGCGGGGAACCATCGGACCTGGGTTGGGATGTGCCTGAACGCCAAATGGCGCAGGCCGCATTGGGGCCGCAAGGCGGAATCATGAACCCTTCCACAAGGCGGGCACCCTGCGTCGCCGGAACCAGGTTGCCAAGCACCCGGCTTTGCGTCAGGTCGTGGTCATGGCGCAAAGCCGTATCCGCATACCACTCCAGCAGCGTCACTTTCTCATCGCCGAACAGTTCATCCGTGGTTTCATAAACACTGCCCTCGAGCCGTTTCACCCGCACCATGTCACGGATTTTCGGATCGGCGCTGGTGGCTCCCTCGCTTTCGAGCAATAGTAATTGCTGGTCGAAAAATTCCAAACCATGCCCTTTCACCCACATTCGGGTCGCGCCGGCCTTCAGGCATCGCTGGCTATCGTCCCACCAATAAGGCGGGATGCCCGGCGTCCGATTCCACAAGGGGTTGACCTGATACTTTTTCTCCAGCGGGAGGCCCGTCGCGGGATCGAGCAAGCCTTCGCCGATTTCAAAGGCGATACGCCCGCCATCCGGGGTAGCTGCATACAGGGAAAATTTTCCGGTATCCAACGACAAGATTCCCGCCGCCACATCGACTTGCACCAGAGTCCGCGCCGAGGTGGCCGGCCTGGGCTCATAATCCACTAGCCTGGCATGGCGCACCACGGATCGGCGCTGGGTGGCGGTGTCCAATGTAGATTCGACGGCGATGCGATCCTGCAAATAGCTGAGATCATCCCCCAGACTGCTCAGCGTCTCCCTGAACATGACGCCGAAGTCGGCTTCGGAGCGCTCTTGCCACTCGGGATAGCGCAGGGCGGA
>JAQTSI010000379.1 GCA_028711365.1 Methylococcaceae bacterium | reverse complement strand
ATCTGGCCTTCCATAGGCCTCGACGTGGCCTTCGATGGCCCTGAACTGGCCTTCCATAGGCCCCGACGTGGCCTCCGATGGACCCGAGCGGGCCTTCCATAGGCTTCGCCGTGGTCTTCGATGGCCTCGATCTGGCCTTGTATTGCTTAAGGGATGGGCATTGATGCTTCCCCGCCAACCATCATCGCTTGAGTGGTAAGGAATGTTGGCTGGCAGGCAACCTCTTTTCTATGGATCGACTTTTCTCCTGCCGGCAACCCGCTGATTCAGGGGCTGGGAGGCTTGGCGGGTTTGCTGTGTGAGAAATGCTTGGCCAGTTCGGCGAGGGCGTCCTCCAGGCCACCGGTCAGATTGTTATGGATCTTGACGAATGGGTAGATGGAATGGCCGTGGTCCTGGCTTTCGCTGGCGGCGGCGAAATGGGAATCTTCGCATTTGCCCAACAGGCGGGTCATGGCGTGGATGATGACATCGAGTTTTTGCAGCGCGTCCACATCACGGCGCATTTCGTCGATTGTGAAGCTGGGCGTGAGGATTTCCGGGTGTTGCTCGGCTATGCTGAGGGCGTCGAGGATGAAGCCCAAGTCCTTGTCGCTATAGTGGACCATTCCTTTGCGTTGTTCGGGAGTGAGTTCGATGAGACCTGGCAGGGTCGTTTCGAGGTTTTTCAGGCCGGCGAGTAGGGTGTCGACCTATTCCCAATACTGTTGACTCAAGCCGTTCGTGGTGAGCCCTTCAGCTTCGCTCAGGAGCGCCTTGTCGAACCATGAACGGCTTAAATTCCAATAAGTTGTATTTTTCCGCTCACCCGTCGACAAGGCTCCCCTGAGTTTTTCGAAGGGCTCAGGGCGAACGGAAAAATCTTTAAGTCAACAGTATTGCGGGTTAGGGTGGGGATTGAACGCTGACGATACGGCGCCGCTTCTGGGTTCGGCGAGTCTCTACCCCCATCCCATCCTTCCCCCTGCAAGGCATAGGTATCTACGCAAGTCTCAAAGTGCAGAAAAATCAACTCCTTCCCCCTTGCAGGGGGAAGGTTGGGATGGGGGTAGAAACCCGTCGTCTGAAAGGCGTTGGGTAAGGACAACCCAGCCTGAACATTGGGATGGGGTAGAAGCGCATTAAAACCTGGAAGTGCCGCCGTATTCGTCGGCGTTCAACCCCCACCCTAACCCTCAATAGTGTTGAATTAAGCCGTCATACCGGCAGGGATCGCCGGTATCCAGTCGACAGGGACGTTACTCCGCCAGTCATCCCGAGCGTCTGGGTTCCGGCGTTCCCTGCCGGAACGACGGGCCTGGACCTTAAGTCAACAGTATTGACCCTAACCCTCCCCCTGCCAGGGGGAGGGGACTTGTGTCGATACCTATGCCCCCTAGCAGGGGGAAGGAGTTGATTTCCTTACACTTTCGGATTTGTGTAGATACCTTTGCCTGCAAGGGGGAAGGGGTGTGAATGAATCTAGCTTTGAGCTTTATTGCTTCCACAGGCAATGTCCACCGCTGCTTTTGGCTATCATCGCCAGCAGGGCCTCATGCGCTTTCAATTCGTCTTCAGGGCAGGGGAACACCACCAGTTTCGCCCCGCTGCGACGTGATTGGGGCATACCGACCGCGCGTCCTTGGGCATCCAAGCCATAGTCTTGTCTGTCGGGCTCCAACATCAGGACCGACTGGCCGCCGGTCATGGCCAGATACACATCGGCGAGAATCTCGGCGTCCAGCAACGCGCCATGCAATTCGCGGTGGCTGTTGTCGACCGAATAACGCTTGCACAGGGCATCCAGGCTATTGCGCTGGCCGGGGTGTTTCTTCTTGGCCAACGCCAAGGTATCCAGCACCGCGCAATAGTCGGCGATGGAACGCTTATCTTCGACCAGCCAATCGGCTTCCAACCGACGCAGTTCGGCGTTGATGAAACCAACGTCGAAGGGGGCGTTGTGGATGATCAGTTCGGCCCCTTCCACGAAGCTCATGAAATCCCTGGCGATGTCCCGAAACAGCGGTTTATCCGCCAGGAATCGATTGTCCAGGCCATGCACATCCACTGCGCCCTGATCGATTTGGCGCTCGGGGTTGAGGTAGGCGTGAAAACGCTTGCCGGTGATTTTGCGGTGGATCAGCTCGATGCAGCCGATTTCGATGATGCGATGACCGTCGTCCGGGTTCAGGCCGGTGGTTTCGGTGTCCAGTACGATCTGCCGCATCAGCTGGTTTTCCGGGACAGTTGCAGGGTGTCGATGCCCTGGTTGGCGAGGCGGTCGGCGCGCTCGTTTTCGGGGTGCCCGTTGTGGCCTTTCACCCATTGCCATTCGACCTGGTGTCTTTTCCGCGCCGCATCCAGGCGTTGCCAGAGATCGACATTCTTGACCGGTTCCTTCGAGGCGGTTTTCCAGCCCCGTTTGATCCAGTTGGGCAGCCACTGCGAAATGCCCTTGGAAACATAGACCGAATCGGTGATGACGCAGACGGTGCAGGGCCGGGTCAGGCTTTCCAGGGCTTGGATGGCGGCGGTCAGTTCCATGCGATTGTTGGTGGTTTCAGGTTCTCCGCCAAACAATTCCTTTTCCTTGCCATTGTATTTCAGCAATGCGCCCCATCCGCCAGGGCCGGGATTTCCCCGGCAAGCGCCGTCGGTATAGGCATAGACTTTATCGTTCATCGTGTTTTCCGCATGAGAGGCGGCGCCACAACCTGATCGGGAAGCAGGTCGGGGGCTCTGAGCCAGGCTGGTTTGATGGGAATCGGCGTCCAGGTGCGCTTGATGGCTTTCACCGCGTAGGCGGCGGCCAATGAGGCCAGCGATTTTCGCCAGACCGATTGAGGTTCGAAAACGGCATGGGCGGAGCCGATGCCGAACCCGGCGCCGAATTCGGTTTCGAATTTTAACAGATTCAGCCAATCCATGAGTTGCTGACTGCCGACGAAATGGCGGTTCCACAATGGGGGGCGCTGGGGCAGATAGCGCAGCATGGAATGCAGGCTCCAGGGATTGAAGCCCAGGATCAACAGCTTGCCTTCCGGTTTCAGGACCCGTTCGGCTTCGCCCAGCACCCGGTGAGGGTCGGCCTCGAATTCGACGAGGTGAGGAATCAGCAGGAAATCGATGCTCTCGCCCGCGATGGGCCATTCCTGGGGGCTAGCGCGTATCCGGTTGAATGGGGAAGGGGTGATGGCGATGTCATCGAGTAGGGCGAAATTTCGCCGAAATTCGTCACCGATGTACTCGGATTCCGTGCCCAAGCGACCAACTTGTAATATTTTTTGATTGTAAGTAAGCTGTAGCGAATTCAGGAGGTAGGATGCTTCGCTTTTTTGAAGCATTTGTCCAGTGCGAGTGGAATGATACCATTCCATAAACAGTTGGCGAGGATGCGGCGGTTGAACGCTGTGATGTTTAGATTTCATTGTGTTGCGCGAAGTGTTAATGCAATGACTCACCGGACTTGAATCCTGAGGAATTACGATCCCATGAAAAAGCGCAAACCCAATCCACGACTGCTTTGCTGTGCATCGATTGTTGCACTCTCCCTTTCCGCTTGCACCCATAATACGGGCAAGCTTAAATCCAACGCCAATTTAAGCGAAAGATCCCTCGAGTCAACCGACGATCTTTTTCTCATTTCCAAGAAAGGCGCCCGCAAGAAGGGCGGCAAACTTCCCGATCCACGCAGTTATGACAATCTTTGGGATCGATTGTTCGACCGGTTCGAGCTTCCCGACATCGTTCACCAGGACATCGACCGCGAGCTGAATTGGTTCCTCAATCATCCGACCTACATCGACCGGGTGCAGACTCGGGCCGAACCGTTCCTTTACTCCATCGTCAAATTACTGGAAAAAAACAATTTGCCCGGCGAACTAGCCCTGTTGCCGGTGATCGAGAGCGCTTTCCAGCCCCACGCGGTCTCCCCGGCCCGAGCGGCGGGCATTTGGCAGTTCATCCCTTCGACCGGCCGCCATTACGGCCTCAAGCAAAGCTATTCCTATGATGG
>JAQTSI010000378.1 GCA_028711365.1 Methylococcaceae bacterium | reverse complement strand
CTTGATGACGATCCCAGCCAGCAAGATCCGAAGCGCGACCCGGAAAAGCTGACGGCGGGAGCTGTCATGGACTTTCTGACGACGATCAACGATTCCAGCTCAATGGACGCCCTCAAGAAGGCGTTTTCCGTTGCCTACAAAGCAGCGGAACACATCGGCGACGCTGCCGCTCAGGCCACGTTCGAACAGGCCAAGGACAAGCGCAAAACCCAGCTTCAAAACGAAATAGACGCCCAGGCGTAAAGGACCATCATGAATATCCTCTGCTTTACCGGCAACCTCGGCAAAGACGCCGAAACCCGCTATACCCAATCGGGCGACGCCGTTGTGTCCTTCTCTGCCGCCTGCAAAGCGGGATTCGGCGACAAGGCCACTACCACCTGGCTGCGCTGTTCGATGTTCGGCAAGCGCGGCGAGTCCGTCGCGCCATACCTCACCAAGGGGACATTGGTGGGCGTGTCGGGGGAATTCTCGGCGCGGGAATGGAAGGACAAGGACGGCCAGAAGCGCACTAGTTTGGAGGTGCGGGTCAATGATCTGACCTTGCTTGGCCGCAAGCCCGAAACAACCGCCAGCGCAAGCGCCGACAACCCACCCGCCGATGACCTCGGCGACGACATCCCGTTCTAGGATTTATCATGTCCGCCATCTACGAAATATCCGCCCGCTATCAAAGCCTGCTGGATCGACTCTACGACCCCGACCTCCCCGAGGATTGCATCCTCGACACGCTCGAAGGCATCGAAGGGGAAATGGCCGACAAGGCGGAAAACATCGCCGCCCTGTGCTGTGAGTTGGAAGCCACCGCCGCCGCCATCAAGGAGGCGGAAACCCGCCAGAAGTCCCGGCGCCAGGCGATGGAGAACAAGGCATCCCGGCTGCGGAAATATCTGCTGGACGCCATGGCCGCCACCGGAAACAGCAAGTTCGAGACATCTCGATTCCGTATCGCCATCCGCCAGAATCCCGAGGCCGTCATCATCGACGACGAAGCCGCTATCCCCGGGGACTATTACCGAGAAATTCCGGCCCGGATGGAACTGGACAAGGCCATCCTCAAGCAGGCCATGAAGGACGGGTTTCCGGTGCCGGGGGCGCACTTGGAGCGCGGGCAGCGGCTGGAAATCAGATGAAAACGATCGCCATGCTGCGGGACTGGCAGCAGACGAAACTCATGCAGTCCGCGAGATTGGCCAATAACCCTTGACACCGATTTTTCTTCCGAAAGGGTTGTTTACTAAAAAAGTAATGAATTAGTAGGAATTAGTATAAAGGTTCGGAAATGACAATCGAAAAACCGAGTGGTCTATCCTTCCAGGCATGGCGTCACCGCTACGAATCGCACCGTGGGCGACCTCTCAACGCATCTGAACTCTCCTGCGCCTATGACTCCTACCTGACGGGAAAACAGGGCGCCGTCGAGGCGGTCGTGGCCAGCAGGGGATTCCTGGATTTTGAAGATGAGAATTATGGGCGCCGATTTGACGATCAGACCCCCTGGCTGCATCTAGCACTTGTCACAGGCGCCATATACATTTTCGGTCTAGTGTCGGGGTATTGCATCTATCCTATGTTCTAAGTCGACTTATGTTTCTTTGCGCATATGCAAAAATATCTTGACATGGTTTGATTGTGCATATACAATTGAATCACAGTAACCAAACAGAGGAACAGATCATGGTCAAGAACAGCAAGCAAAACTGGCAAGCCGGGGCGACGGTAAAGGTCGGGTTTATGTCGCTGGTCGTAAAGGCTGCGATTGCCACGCCAGGCGATTACCTGCCGGACGCCTACATTCTGACCAACCAGGCGGGCTCGCAACTGTACAAGTTCGTGCCGCACAACGGCCTAGAAAAGATCGACGTTGCCGAAGCCAAGGAAATGATGGAGCAAGCCGAGCGCCACGCCGCCGAGGCTGCCACGAAGGCGATTGAGAAGGCCGCAGCGGGGCGCGAAATTGACGCGCTGTTTGCGTGATTGCAACGCAAGGCGGGCCGGGCCGGGGCCAAGGACGCAAGCCCATGTCAAAGACGGGCGAGTTGATGAAGTCGCGCCCGGTAAGAATGACCGACGAGGAGTGGGCGAAGTGCAAGCGCCTCGGCGGGGCAGCATGGGTGCGGGCGAAGATCAAGGCGGCCCGTGAAACATAATCGCCTGATATAACCGGAGCGACGCGGCTTTATCGTGGCGCGTCCGGTTGATTGATGGGTTCGGCGGCACTGGTTACTACGGAGAAAGGAAATAACGTGAAGTCCCAAAAACAGATTGAGGATGTGCTGCAAGATTTTGATAGCCTTAAGAATGCCTACCCCGGAATGACTTTTGAGCAAGGCATCGAAGAGGCGCTTTCGTGGGTACTTGGCGATATTGGCGACGACGAATTTACACCGCTGGTGAAGTGACGCCCAACGCACCAGCTAACGCGCCGGCCAGCGCGGGCGATTGAACAAGGACGGACGTTGCGGCCGGTCGCGTTGAGCGATGGGTTCGGCGGCAAATTTACGGAGGAAGAAATGAAATTTCCAAGAGGCAAGTACAACGCAAAGCAGCGCGAATGGTGCGAACGGTATGAGCGAGAAACCGGGTTTGAACCGCTCATGGCCGACTACGAAGCGGGAACACAGACATTTGTTCAGGCTGCAAAATTCAGCGCAGCATGGTTTGAAGACTGGTCTAGCGATGCGTATTTGAGAATTACGAAAGGCCCGATCCCCGGCGACGAGTGGGTTGATGAAGACACTGGGGAGCCGAGAGTAACGCCGCGTCCAGCGCCCCACAAACGACCGCCGCAACTGCCGCGATGATTTTGACGCCGAACGTTTGAATTGAGGCGCCTCCGCGGCTTTTCGCGGAGGTCGCCTCGAACGTAGGGTTAGAGCGCATTTGCGAGGACGAGAAATGACAACGGTAACGCTGACGGCGAAGACGCACAAAGCAAGAACAGGCTGATTGAAGCGGCGAAGGGAATGCCGACGTGGGGCTTTGAGTGGCTTGTAGCTGACGAGCGCGACACGATTGCGGCCCGCGATGGACTTGGACCGTGGTTGCTGCTGATGCCTTCTGGCATACCGATGGAGCGCGGGCACGACTTCAGCCGGTGGGTTCACAAAACCGACGACAGGGATTTCGAGGTTTCGATTCATTAATGGAGGATGCCATGACATTTGACGAGTGGTGGCCTACGGCGTTTCGGTTTTGCTTCGGCACGAAATGGCTGGCCGGATTTTCGGCCAGTCCGGGTTTAATGATTTGTTGGGTGTGATGCCCGGAGAGGACTGACCATGAAAATTAGCGAAGCCCCAATGATGCAGCCGATTCTCTGCAAGAACTCCAAGGCCGAATGGAGCGAGGTTTTCGAGATCATGAAACTCGGGGTCTCTGAGAATGGCCGTGCGGTATATGTGAGGGTGATATTTGGAATGCCGGGACAGCAAACCGTGTGCCAGAACTACTGGCGCGATGTTGCAGACCTCGACAACAAATGGGAAGTGTTCGACACCCTGACGCCCAACGAAGAAATCAGGGGCGGCGAAGCCGTCCCGCTGGATTGACGTGTTATGTTTCTGTGCCACAGAAAACGCTTTCATTCCTTTGTTTGTGTGATACAGTAACAGACATGGAAGGCGGCTTGCCAACCAATAAACAGGAGAGCGAAATGGCAAAGCACACGCAAGGCGAATGGGGTGTAGCGACGATTGATGGCGGCGCGGCTGACGACGAGGTAGTAACGACAGTGAATGGCTGTATGGTCAACATTGCTGCGGTCTTCGGCGCTGGCGAATACAGCGAAGCCCGGCCTGACGGCAAGGACGAGCCGCACTACGAAGTCAGTAGGGAAGAGTCGGAGGCAAACGCCAAACTGATCGCGGCGGCACCCGATCTACTATATGCGTTGCAAGACATGCTGCGCCGGTTTGATTGCGGCAACAACAGGGATTACGACTGCATCGTCGCGGCGCGTGCCGCTATTAAGAAGGCCGAAAAGTAATGGCGCC
>JAQTSI010000377.1 GCA_028711365.1 Methylococcaceae bacterium | reverse complement strand
GGATCATAGGGCTCTTCGCACCCGTCGCGGCATGACTTTCATCGCCGCGATGGGCTCTACGTTCACTGCCGGAATGCACTACTTCAGCTGCTGCCAGAGGGCTTGAGAGCAGGGGTATCTACACAAGTCTTCACGCCTTCCCTCCGTCCGGGGGAAGAATGTATTCATTGCTTTTCTTGCAAGCCTCTCGCCCTCCCCGCGGGATTCGATAGACATCCCTTTGAATCGCTCGCCCTTCGCAAAGAAATATTGCCAAACATCCTGTTTGAGCTCATGATGCCAAACCAGCCGGAAATGTAGGCTTGCCCACGTTAATCCGGGTTTGGTGCCGTAGGGTTGCCGATCGCGTCAACCCTCGTGCTTTTCGGGTTCGAGGATGCCTTGGCATTCCCTCTGAACTTTAAAAAATCCCCCATGAAACAAGAGGATGTCATGTCTGACTGCAAAAATTTCGCATTGCTCTGCCTGCTCGGATTGTTGCTGACCGCCTGCGGCGGAGAAGGCCCGTTTGGCAATAATGAGGGCCCGAAAAAACCCTCATGGGCCAACCAATCCCCCGTCAAACTTTTCAACTGACCTTTGCTGTGATGGCGGATTCTCACCTAAGGGTAGGCCCCCGCCTTTTCCATCCCTGCGTCATATCGCTTATATCGAACGATTACTGGCTTATAAATAACTACTCTGGACAAACCTATCAGTCGTTTGAGATACTAGAACTCAAACTATTAGCTTGTCATACTACTGACGCAGAACGAGCTTAGAATATAGTCCAACGGAATAATTATATAGCGTAACCGGATTGCTTGCCTATAAGTAGCCGTTCAGCCCCCCCTTGAAGGCATGGGTATCTACACAAGTCTCAAAGTGCAGAAAAATCAACCCCTTCCCCCTTGCAGGGGGAAGGGGTGTGAATGATGCTCTCATTGTATTCAGCGCTCCCTGGCACAAGCGCTTTCTTAGGGTAATAAAGCCTTCCTGGCTTGGCTAGAAAGGGTAATATTTATCAACCGGTTCGGGTAATTGTTAACTGATAACCATCGCTGTTTCATGGTTAAATTCGTTCGTCGTGAACATAGTCATTTTATCCTTCTGGGAGCCGATAATGAAAGACAGATCGTTCGAGTATCAATGCAAAAACTGCGGACACTTCTGGACATGGGCTTACACTTTCGTGCCCAGATGTCCAAAGTGTAAACAGTATGGGGGCTTCAATGAGGTAGCCAACATTCCCCATGATTTTGCAGTGGTCTCTTCTCCTGTAATCCCTGCTAGGCCGAATCCCATCTACTTTGCTGAATGAATTCGATCTTATAGCCGTCAGGGTCTTCGGCGAAGGCAATGATGGTCACACCATGCTTCATGGGACCCGGCTCGCGAACGACCTTGCCGCCGAGTCCCTTGATGCGGTCACAGGCCAAATGGATGTCCTCCACTTCCAGGGCGATATGGCCGAATCCCGTCCCTAGATCGTATTGCTCCACGCCCCAGTTGTGAGTCAGCTCCAATACCGCGCCTTCCTGTTCATCCTGATAGCCGACGAAGGCCAGGGTGAACCGACCTTCGGGGAAATCCTGACGCCTCAATAATTTCATGCCGAGAATCTCGGTGTAGAAGGCGATGGATCGCTCCAGATCGCCCACCCGCAGCATGGTATGAAGAATTCGCATATTCAAGGCTCCTGTTTATCGGAATGGACGGATCATGCCGCCAAGGCATCGCCAACCGCACCCGCCAATTGCTTGGCCAACGTTTCCACCATGCTGCGGTCCCTGCCCTCGACCATGACACGGATCAAGGGTTCCGTGCCCGAAGAACGCAGCAATACCCGGCCCGAATTACCCAATTCCCGTTCCACTTCAGCCTTCGCAGTGAGCGCCGAGGGAATGGATTCGATATTGACTTTTTCCCGGATCTTCACGTTGATCAGGCATTGAGGATACTTCTCCATGCCCTGCTTGAGTTCGTGCAGGCTCTTGTCCTGTTTCCACATTTCCGCCATGACCTGCAAGGCGGAAACGATGCCATCGCCGGTGCTGGTGCGGTCGCGGCAAATGATATGGCCCGAGCTTTCGCCGCCCAGCACGCTGTCATATTGCTGCATCATTTCCATGACATAGCGGTCGCCGACCGCCGCGCGCTTGAGCACGACGCCAAGCCGCTCCAAAGCATGTTCCATTCCCAAATTGCTCATCAAAGTCCCGACCACCGGACCTTTCAGGGAACCGGCATGCAACCGGGAGCGGGCGATGATGTAGACCAATTCATCACCGTCGACGATTTCACCCTGATGATCGACCATGATCAGACGGTCTCCGTCTCCATCCAGGGCGATGCCGAAATCGGCTTTCTCCTCCAACACCGTCTGGCGCATTTTCTCCGGCTTGGTGGCGCCGACTCCGTCATTGATGTTCAAGCCATCGGGCTGTACCCCCAGGCGGATGACTTTCGCCCCCAATTCCTCGAACACATGGGGGGCGATGTGATAGGTGGAGCCATGGGCGCAATCCACCACCACTTTGACACCATTGAAATCGATGGGGGAAGGAATGGTAGCCTTGCAGAATTCGATATAGCGCCCGGATGCATCGCTGATGCGGGAGGCTTTGCCAAGTTGGCCCGAATCCACCGTGGTCATCGGCTTATCGAGATATTCCTCGATCTTGAATTCGATTTCATCGGGCAGTTTCAGGCCTTCATGGGAAAAGAATTTGATGCCATTGTCGAAATGGGGATTGTGGGAGGCGCTGATGACGATGCCTGCCTGGGCGCGAAAGGTGCGGGTCAGATAAGCGATCGCCGGCGTCGGCATCGGTCCGAGCAATTGGATGTTGACGCCGGAAGCGGCCAGCCCCGCTTCCAGGGAGGATTCGAACATATAGCCGGAGATCCGCGTATCCTTGCCGATCAAGACATTGTGCTGGCATCCTTCCTGAGCGAATACCTGGCCCGCCGCCCAGCCCAATTTGAGCATGAAATCCGGGGTTATGGGATATTCGCCGACTCTTCCTCTGATGCCGTCGGTACCGAAATATGTCTTTTTCACTCCACTCATCTCCACTCTTGAAAAGCAACGATTGAACGAGCCGCGCGCCATCACGCTTGCCGGCCATCGGGAAAACCTCACTATTGTAACCTCAATTCTCCCCTGTCCGGTGAGGAAATCGAGCCGGAAATCAAGAAAAGGATCGGATCGAAAATAAGGAATTTTTCCTATTTTGACCCAACCCCGACTCATGGAAGAATAGCCGGCCTTTCATTCCGCTCAACCGCTTGCATCGATGACCATGAGAATCACTGCCTGCCTAATCGCTCTCGCCACTATCGCCCCGCAGGCCCTGGCCGAAGGCCAATCCGCCGACCCTAAGCTGGACGAGTTCGAACTGCCGGAAGTCGAGGTCATCGGCTCCACGCCGCTGGGTTCGAGCGGGCTGGCGCGAGAAAAGGTCTCTTCCAGTGTGCAGTCCATCGAGGATGAAGACCTCGCGCGTCATGAATCGCTGAATCTGACCGATTTCATGCGCCGGGAGCTTTCCGGGGTCACCGTCAACGACGATCAGAACAATCCCTACCAGCCGAATGTCAGTTATCGCGGCTATTTCGCTTCTCCCTTGCTGGGCACGCCGATCGGACTCTCCGTCTATCAGGACGGCGTCCGTGTCAACGAACCCTTTGGTGACACCGTGAACTGGGACCTGATCCCGAAAAACGCCATCGCCAACATGGATCTGGTGCCCGGCTCGAATCCGCTATTCGGCCTGAATACCCTGGGCGGAGCCTTGTCGGTGCGTACCAAGAGCGGCTCCAGCCACCCCGGCGTACGCGCTCAGTCTTACGGCGGTTCGTTCGGACGCAAGGCTTTCGAAGCCGAGTATGGCGGCTCCAAGGGTCGGTTCGACTGGTTTTTCGCCGGCAATGTCTTCGAAGACGATGGCTGGCGCCCCTTCTCCCATAGCGCCGTGCGTCAGGCTTTCGGCAAAGTCGGTTGGGAGGACGAAGATACCGACCTGGA
>JAQTSI010000073.1 GCA_028711365.1 Methylococcaceae bacterium | reverse complement strand
CTTGCCGGTCTGATAGGCTCTAAGCCCCTCGAACACACCGCAGCCATAATGCAGGGTATGGGTCAATACATGAGTCTTGGCCTCCCGCCAAGGTAGCCATTCGCCGTCCAGCCAAATGACGCCGTCTCTATCGTCCATCGCCATGGATCTTTCTCCGCTTGTTCTGGGTGATTTTAAAGGTGAGTCTGGCATTCCATGATTTCACGCCAGATCGACTGGACGCGGGAACGAAGCTCGCTGTATTCGGAAGCCGCCGCTACTGCAGGCAACTCCAGCAGGGCAGCCCGATGGGTACGCTCACGATACCGACAATAAGCCTGCTTCAACAAGCTCGCCTCCTCGGCATCGAGCAAAGCGGATGCCTGCAAGGATTCCAGCAAGCGGACCACATCGGTCCACTGCAGCAGTTCGCCATGGAACTGCGAGCCGGACAATACTTTGAATTGTACTATAAACTCAATATCGACAATACCGCCCTCCCCCTGCTTCAGGTCGAAAACGGACGAGTCCTTCAACGCAAGGCTTTCGCGCATCTTCTCGCGCATCTCCCTCACTTCCCTGCGCAATACCTCCACATCCCGCGGGCGCTGCAAAGAGCGCCTGCGAATAGCGGCGAAGCCTGCCGCGATGCAAGGATCTCCAGCGATGAAACGGGCGCGCACTAGCGCTTGCTGCTCCCAGGTCCAGGCACTAGTGAACTGGTAGTTCTCGTAGGCATCGAGGCTACTGACCAATAACCCCGAATTGCCGCTGGGACGCAGACGTAGGTCGATGTCATACAAGGTCCCCGCCAGCATCTGGGTGGTGAGGATATTGATCATGCGTTTTCCGACTCGCGCATAGAACTGGGCACAGGGAATTGGGTTTTCTCCGCAGGTCATCGCCGTATCCTCTATCCCCCCATACAGGAAGACCAAATCCAGATCCGAGGAGTAACTCAACTCGATGCCACCCATCTTGCCGTAGGCGATGACACCGAAACCTTTGATCTCGCCGGATTCAGCCCCCGGCGGCGTTCCGTGCCGAAGAGCGGTCAGCCGCCAGGACTGATCCAGGACCGCGCCGAGAATGACCTCGGCCAGCCAGGTCAGATAATCACTCACCACCATGAGGGGAATCCCTCCCATGATGTCCGCCGCGGCAATTCTCAACACATTGGCCTGCTTGAATTGGCGCAGGGTAGTCATCAATTGCTCCATGTCATCGCCATCGATGGCGGCGAGCCGATGAGCCAACTCTTGGCGTAACTGCTCCAGACTGAGAGGGAAATACAGGGAACGCGGGTCGAGCAACTCATCCAACAACAAGGGAAATTTGGCGATGTAGTTGACGATCCAGGAACTGGCCGAAGACAGTTTGACCAGTTGCGAAAGAGCGAGGGGGTTTTCCGCCAACAGAGTAAAATAGACATTGCGGCCGGCAACGGCGAGCAGCAGTTGCAGAAGCCTATCCAGGGTCTCGGCGGGATTCCCCACACCGATCAGGGCATGCAGCAACAGGGGCATGATGCGGTTGAGTTCCGCCGCCCCCCGCGCGGTGACGCGGCGAATGGCATGTGCATTTTGAAACTGGCAGAACGAAGGAAGCAGGCCTGAAGGGTCGGAGTAACCCATCTCGGCCAAAACCGTACCCATAGTCGCTTCGTCCAGTTCCAGCCAATTGACGGGGGAATCTGCCGCCGTTTGCGGGGAGGCTATCACCTGTTCGAATAGGTCGTGAACGGTACCTCGAACCTGGTCCAGTTTTAGCTTGAACGTATCCCAATCGGGAAATCCGAGAGTGAAGGCCAAGCTGAGCCGCTGCATCTCGTCAGTAGGCAGATCATGAGTCTGCTGATCGCCATACTGTTGAATGCGGTTTTCCACCAAGCGCAGGAAAACATAAGCCTCTTTCAGTTTATGCACGATGGGAACGGGCAACTGCCCCAGATCGGCCAGGATATCCAACACTTTCAGGATGCTGCGCTCTTGCAAACGTTTTTCCTGCCCGCCGCGGATCAATTGGAAAGCCTGGCCGATGAATTCGATCTCGCGTATCCCCCCACGCCCCAATTTGACGTTATCCAAACGATCCTTACGCTGCAATTCCCGCGTAATTTTCTGCTTGATCTCGCGCAATTCCCCGAAGGCGCGATAATCCAGGTAACGCCGGTAGACGAAAGGCCGCAACAAATCCTGCAGCATCTTGCCGGATTCGACATCGCCAGCTATCACCCTTGCTTTTACCATGGCATAGCGCTCCCAATCCCGAGCTTGTCCTTGATAGTACAGTTCCATGCCGTCGAAATTCATCACCAAAGGCCCGCTGTCGCCGAAGGGACGGAGCCGGGTATCGACGCGAAACACGAAGCCGTCCGCCGTGATTTCGTCCAGAACCTTCACCAGAGCCTGTGCCAATCGGCTATAGAATTCACGGTAGCTGGTTTCCTTTTTGTCGGCCAGCACACCATCATGTCCATAAGCGAAAACCAGATCGATGTCCGAGGAATAATTAAGCTCCCATGCCCCCAATTTCCCCATTGCGATGACGATCATCGATTGCGGCCTGCCCTGTGGATCGAGGGGCACGCCGCGTAGCCTGCAAGCCTGCTTGAACAAATGAGCCAATGTTTCACGAATGCAGCACTCGGCAAAACCGGTCAGATCCGTCAGGGTTTCCTCCAACCCGGCCCACCCGGCGATATCGCGCCAGGCAATGCGCATCATCTCGCGATGGCGAACCTGCCTCAAAACCGACATGAGTTCGGCTTCGGCGTTCACCGAAGCCAAAAGAGATTGAATTTCCTGGCTGTAGTCATCCGGTCGATTGGTGGCGAACAAACGACCGGTTTCTAGCAATGACAACAGCAATTGGGGCCTGCGCAGGCACAACTTGGAAACATAGTCACTCGCCGCAAGTACCTTTGCGATGGATGAATAAAATTGTCGCTCCTGCTCTGCACGGGCAAATACCAGCGGGGGATTATTGGAGACAAACTCGGTCCAGGTGTGCAAAGCCGCTGCTTTCAGCGGCTCCGGAAGGCTGGCAAATAATTCGACCATGATCATCATCCGATAGACGGAATCCTTCCGTCTGACAGTCTCAAAAAAAATGGCGATCCGGAATACTCCGGACCGCCATTGCGTGTCACTGCATCGCCAGTAGGGATAGTCGCTTATTCCTGCCCCGGACGATCCACGAGTTCTACATAGGCCATCGGTGCGGAATCACCTGCTCTCAAGCCACATTTAAGGACCCTGAGATACCCCCCCGGACGGTTGGCATAACGAGGGCCGATTTCATTGAACAGCTTCGTGACTGCGCCGCGATTCCTCAAGCGGTCGAAAGCCAGTCGCTTTGCAGCCAAGGAATCGTTTTTCGACAAGGTAATCAAGGGTTCTGCATAGCGTCTGATTTCCTTGGCCTTGGGCAAGGTGGTTTTGATGATTTCATTCTCGAATAGTGAGATCATCAGATTACGAAACAGCGCCTTCTTATGGCTGCTAGTGATATTAAATTTTCGACCGGATTTTGCGTGACGCATTGTACTGTCCTAAACCTTCATTTTCTAAAATGGAATTCAATCCTTTTTCAGCCCTTCCGGTGGCCAATTTTCTAAGCGCATCCCCAGGGAAAGCCCCTTGGTCGCTAATACATCCTTTATTTCGGTGAGTGATTTTTTACCCAGATTCGGGGTCTTCAACAAATCGGATTCCGTCCGCTGAATCAGATCACCGATGTAGAATATATTTTCAGCTTTCAGGCAGTTGGCCGAACGGACGGTCAGTTCAAGATCATCGACCGGGCGAAGCAGCAGCGGATCAAATTTAGGCAGCAATTCCCTGGAGACTTTGGTTCCTTGAATCCCCTCGGGAATGCCGAAAAACACGCTCAATTGATCGTTCAATATGGAGGCGGCCATGCTCACGGCTTCCTGAGGATCGATGGTGCCATTGGTTTCCAATTCCACGACCAAGCGGTCCAAATCCGTGCGTTGCTCCACGCGGGCCGACTCTACCACATAGGAAACTTTGCGGATCGGACTGAACGATGCATCCAGATGCAAGGTTCCAACCGGGCTATCCGTACCGCTGGCCAGTCGCTGGGCAACCGGCTGATACCCGCGTCCTTTTTCTACGGTCAACGTCATATTCAGTTTGCCGGAGGAAGTCAAATTGGCGATCAGTAACGAAGGATTGATGATTTCGACATCATGAGGCGGAACGATGTCTCCCGCGGTGACCGGACCCGGCCCCACCTTGTTCAAGGTCAACGTGGCGGCTTCGCCGTTGGCCATGTCGATCGATAGGTTTTTAAGATTCAAGAGGATGTCGATGACATCTTCCTGAACACCGGGAATGGTCGAATATTCATGAAGAACGCCGTCGATAACTACACTGGTCACGGCGCAGCCAGGGATAGTCGACAACAACACCCTTCTCAAAGCATTGCCAAGCGTATGACCGAAGCCTCTTTCCAGCGGTTCGATCACGATCCGCGCGGTATTGTCATCGATTGGATTCACGCCAACCGAACGTGGCTTTATCAGATCGGCAATATAACTATTCATCAACTAACCTTCAGAAATTATTTCGAGTACAGTTCGACAACCAACTGTTCATTAATATCCGAACCCAATTCGCCGCGATCGGGGGCCGACTTGAAAGTTCCCCGCATTTGCGCCACATCCACATCCACCCAGGAAGGAAAACCATATTGCTCCGACACCTGGAGGGAATCCTTGACCCGCTGCTGGCTCTTGGCTTTTTCGCGAATACTGACTATGTCGCCACTGCAGACTTGATAAGAAGGAATATTTAAAACCTTGCCGTTAACCAGAATGGACTTGTGGCTGACCAACTGGCGAGCCTCTGCTCGCGTGGAGGCAAACCCCATGCGGTAAACCACATTATCCAATCGGGATTCGAGCAGATTGAACAGGTTCTCGCCGGTGGAGCCCTTTTTCTGGGCCGCAGTCGCGTAGTAATTTCTGAACTGGCGCTCCAAAACACCATAAATGCGACGCATCTTTTGCTTTTCACGCAACTGCGTCGCATAGTCGGACATGCGGGCTTTCTTCGAGCCATGCTGCCCCGGTTGTTGATCAAGTTTGCACTTGGATTCTAAAGATTTGCCACGAGCTTTCAAGAACAGATCGGTTCCTTCCCTTCTGCTCAGCTTGCACTTAGGACCTAAATACCTTGCCATCTACAAATCTCCAGAATATCAAACCCGACGTTTTTTGGGAGGCCGACAGCCATTATGCGGAATCGGGGTGCTATCGATGATGTTAGTGATCTTGAATCCAAGATTATTCAAGGATCTGACAGCCGACTCTCTGCCGGGACCAGGACCTTTGATCCTCACATCCAAATTCTTGATGCCATATTCCTTGGCGATCAAACCCGCCTTTTCGGCTGCAACCTGTGCGGCGAAAGGGGTACTTTTCCGCGATCCTCTGAACCCCGACGCACCGGCCGTAGCCCAAGAAAGGGAATTGCCCTTTCGGTCAGTAATAGTGATGATCGTATTATTAAACGATGCGCTGATATAGGCTATTCCATCAGATATATCTTTTTTGATTCTCTTTGTTGACCGACTTGCTACAGCCATGCTATCACCTCAATGAAACCCATTATTTTCGAATCGGACGGCGAGGACCTTTCCGAGTCCGCGCATTAGTTCTCGTTCTTTGTCCACGAACCGGCAACCCTCTTCTATGACGCAGGCCTCTGTAACAACCAAGGTCCATCAACCTCTTAATACTCATGGCGACTTCGCGTCGCAGATCGCCTTCCACCACGAACTTAGCCACTTCCTCGCGGATTTGTTCTATCTGCGCATCACTTAGACTCTTAACCTTGACCGAAGGCGAGACGCCAATCTGAGTACAAATATCGGCGGCCCTTGATCTCCCGATGCCATAGATCGAGGTGAGCGAAATCACAAGGTGCTTATGATCAGGGATATTAATCCCAGCAATACGTGCCATCTAAAAATCTCCAAACCAGACCATCCGGCCAATGCAGAATTTTCAATTCTAACACAGCCTGCTACGTAATAAAAGACTAACCTTGACGCTGCTTATGACGTCCATCCTTACAAATGATGCGGACGGTGCCTTTTCTCTTCAACACCTTGCAATTGCGACACATTTTTTTAACCGAAGCGCGTACTTTCATTTTTGCTCTCACTCAATTATTTGACTAGACGACTCAATCGTCTAATTACTTGTTCATACGTAGGTTGGCTTTTTTCATCAATCCTTCGTATTGATGAGAAATAACGTAGGTCTGGATTTGCGACATAAAGTCCATGACCACCACGACGATAATCAACAGGGAGGTACCGCCGAAGTAAAAAGGCACGTTCCAATACACGATCAGGAACTCGGGCAACAGACAGACCACGGTAATATAAACGGCACCTGCCAAGGTGAGGCGCGTCAATACGCCATCCACGTAATTAGCGGTGTTCTGCCCTGGCCTGACTCCGGGAATAAATGCGCCCGATTTCTTCAGATTCTCGGCTGTCTCGTTCGAATTGAACACCAATGCCGCATAAAAGAAACAGAAGAACACGATGGCGGCTGCATAGCAAATCACATAAAGGGGCTGCCCCGGCGATAGCGTCGTGGCGATGTCCTGAAGCCAACTCAAACTTTCCGAATTTCCGAACCAGCCTGCGATGGTGGCCGGAAACAAGATAATGCTCGATGCGAAAATCGGTGGAATGACGCCGGACATATTCAACTTGAGCGGCAAAAAGCTCTTGTGAGCCGCATACATCTTCCGCCCTTCCTGGCGCTTGGCGTAATTGATGGTTATCCGCCTCTGTCCACGCTCGACGAAGACTACGATTGCCGTCACGACGACGGCCACCGCAAACAAGGCAATGATACTCAGCGTTCCCATTTCGCCGGTTCTCGCCAACTCCAGGGTGCCGCCGATCGCCGAAGGCAATCCGGCGACAATGCCCGAGAAGATGATGATGGAAATACCGTTCCCTATACCCCGCTCGGTGACTTGCTCGCCGAGCCACATCAGGAATACGGTGCCGGATACCAGAGAAACCGCAGTGATGAAGACAAAATGAAAACCAGGATTGGTAACAATCGGAACGCCGGATGCGGTCTGATTCTGCAACGCCATGGCCACACCCACGGCTTGAAAACTCGCCAATACCACCGTTGCATAACGGGTATACTGGTTGATCTTTTTCCTACCCGATTCTCCCTCTTTCTTGATTTGCTCCAGCTTCGGAACGACCACAGCCATCAGTTGGAGTATGATCGAAGCAGAAATATACGGCATGATTCCCAGTGCAAAAATACTCAAACGCTTCAGCGCGCCACCTGAAAACATGTTTACCATGTCCAGAATATTGTGGCTATCCTGCTGAAACATGCTTTGCAGCGCACGGGGGTCAACGCCAGGAATCGGAATATGAGCACCGATCCGGTAAACGATCAGCGCCCCTAGGACAAAAAGAAGCCGCTGACGCAGCTCCGTTAACCTGCCGAATTTGTCTGAAAGTACCGGATTCGTTGTGTTCACTTATGCCTCGACCTTTCCGCCCAGACTCTCGATCTTTTTCAATGCGCCTTCCGTTGCCTTAATCCCTTTCAATACCAACGCCTTGTCGATTTTACCCGAATCGATGACCTTCACTTTCTTGACCTGCGCCGGGACGATGTTCGCCGCTTTCAGGATGGCGAGATCCACGACATCCACAGCCAAGCCGTTGAGTTCGCCCAGTCTGACTTCGGCAACAAACTTCTTCAGCTTCGACTTAAAACCGACCTTGGGTAATCGCCGCTGCAAAGGCATCTGACCGCCTTCGAAGCCAACTTTATGAAAACCGCCTGCTCGCGCGTGCTGGCCCTTGTGACCTCGACCGCAAGTCTTGCCCAAAGTGGAACCGATGCCACGGCCCACCCTTTTGCGGCTTGGTTTGCTGCCTTCGGCAGGCGCTATGGTGTTCAGAAACATTTCAGATTTCCTCAACTTTAACCATGTAGTAAACTTTCGCAATCATGCCCCGAGTTTCAGGGGTATCATTGACCAAAACAGTTTGGTGGATTTTCTTTATCCCCAACCCTTTAAGACAAGCGACATGCTTGGCCAATCTACCGTTTTTGCTTTTGATTTGCGTAACTTTGAGCTGACTAGTATTCATTTGCCATTCCCTGAGAGTTCCGAAAAGGATTTGCCCCTCTTCGCAGCAACATATTTAGGATCGTGAATTTGGGTTAATCCCTTAATCGTTGCGCGAACGACATTGATGGGATTATTGGTGCCGATACATTTCGCCAAAACGTTATGAATTCCAACCACCTCAAATACTGCGCGCATGGCACCGCCAGCAATAATACCGGTACCTTCGCTGGCCGGCTGCATGAAGACCTTGGCCGCTCCAGTGCTTGCGGTTATTGCATAATGGAGAGTATCGCCATTCAGATTCACCTGTCTCAAGTTTTTTCTGGCCTGCTCCATGGACTTTTGAATAGCAACCGGCACTTCTCTGGCTTTACACAAACCATAACCCACTTTTCCATTGCCATCACCGACGACAGTCAGTGCGGTGAAGCCGAATTGACGCCCCCCCTTGACGACTTTCGCCACCCGTCTTACTGCAACCAGCTTTTCCTGCAGGCCGTCCGTATTGCTATTACTCTGAGCGCTAATATTTGCCATGTTGATCCTCTAGAAATTCAAACCCGCTTCACGGGCGGCATCTGCCAAGGCTCTGACGCGTCCGTGATACTTGAATCCCGAACGGTCGAATGCGACGTTCTCGATCCCTGCTTCCTTGGCTCTTTCAGCGATGGCCTTACCGACGGCTTTTGCAGCGTCAATGTTCCCGGTGCCCGACAAACCCGTCTTGATATCGGCTTGAAGCGTAGAGGCGCTAGCCAACACGGTTGCGCCGTCACTGGAGAATATCTGCGCGTAAATATGCCTGGGAGTTCTGTGTATCGTCAGGCGGTTGATACCGATAGATCGGATGACATGCCGAGTTTTGGCGGCTCGTTTTAGTCTGGATGTTTTTTTATCCATCAAAGCACCTTACTTCTTCTTAGCTTCTTTTCTGATAATCTCTTCGTCCGAATACCGAATACCTTTCCCTTTATATGGCTCGGGCGATCTATAGGCACGGATATTGGCGGCTACTTGACCAACAACTTGTTTGTCGCAACCTTTTACCAGGATTTCCGTCTGAGTCGGCGTTTCGATGACAATACCTTCGGGTGACTCGAATTCAATTGGATGAGAGTAGCCAAGAGATAAACTTAAGATATTCCCTTTCGCCTGTGCACGATAACCTACACCCACCATGGTCAACTTTCTTTCATACCCGGCACTGACACCGACAACCATATTACTGATGTTGGCGCGGGTAGTTCCGGACAGGGCATTGACCGCCGCATTTTCCCGATCGCCATGTACCTGAATGACATTCGAAGATACATCCACTTTCACGCTAGGATGCAACTCACGCGTCATGACACCTTTGGCGCCTTTGACGGTCAGCATCATGCCTTCCAGTTTCACCTCAACTCCCTTCGGAAGAGTTATAGGATTTTTTGCTACTCTAGACATTTATTTGAGCCCTTTTCTTGAATCATTATGATACAAGACACAGCACTTCGCCGCCGTGACCCTGTTCACGAGCCTTTTTATCGGTCATGACTCCCTTCGAAGTCGATACAATCGAGATGCCCAATCCGCCCAGCACCTCGGGTAACGCCTCCTTGCCTTTGTACAATCTGCGGCCCGGCTTGCTTGCGCGTTTAAGCTGTTCGATAACGGCAATGCCCTTGTAATACTTGAGAGAGATAGTGAGCTGTGATTTCCCTTCAACCTGACCAACTTTGCAATCCTCAATATATCCCTCCTCTTTCAAGACTTGGCACACAGCCAGCTTGACCTTGGACGCAGGAAGTATCACTTCTTTCTTTCCCGCACCCTGCCCATTCATAATCCGGGTAAACATATCCGCCAACGGATCAGTCATGCTCATACTTAAATTCTCTCTTAACTCGCGTATTAACGTTTAATTATGCCGAGCGCAAACTCGCTTACCAGCTGGCCTTGACGACACCTGGCACGTCTCCGCGCATAACCGATTCGCGAAGTTTATTCCGACTCAAACCGAACTTCCGATAGTATCCATGCGGCCGTCCGGTCAAATTGCAGCGATTTCTGATACGGCAAGAGGACGAATCTCTCGGCAGCTTTTGCAGCTTTTGCTCGGCCAACTGCCTTTCCTCATCGCTCAGGCTCTCATTCTTGATCGCCGCCTTCAATTCGACCCTTACCTGGTAATATTTATCAGCCAATTTCTTGCGCTTGACTTCCCTGGCCTTCATCGATTTTTTAGCCATTGTATGCTTCCTTTAGGTTCTGAAAGGAAATTTGAACTGCTCCAATACCGCACGAGCTTCGTCATCCGATTTCGCCGTGGTGGTGATAGTGATATCCATACCCCTCAGCGCATCAATCTTGTCGTAATCAATTTCCGGAAAGATGATCTGCTCTTTCACTCCCATGGAATAACTTCCTCGTCCATCAAACGATTTTGGGTTTAAGCCTCGAAAATCTCTTATCCGGGGAATAGCGATGGTGATAAGGCGATCCAGGAACTCATACATCTTTTCCCTTCTCAGGGTCACTTTGCATCCCACTGGCATGCCTTCCCTGATCTTGAATCCGGCGATGGATTTCCTCGCATAGGTGATGATCGGCTTTTGACCGGATATCTTTTGCATATCTTCGACGGCATTTTGCAGAATCTTCTTGTCTGCAACTGCCTCGCCTACGCCCATATTCAAAGTGATCTTTTCTATGCGCGGGACTTGCATCACGGAAGCGTACTGGAATCGGCGCACCATTTCCGGTACGATTTCTTCTCTATATATTTTCTGTAATCTGGCCATGATAAATATCTTTCAGATTAGACATCGACAACTTCGTTCGTCGCCTTAAAATATCGGACTTTGCGTCCATCCGCCAACAGCCTAAATCCCACGCGATCTGCTTTATTGGTCGTCGGATTGTACAAGGCGACATTGGAACTATGAATCGACATTGCCTTCTCGATGATTCCACCGGCGACATTTCTGTTCGGATTCGGTTTTTGATGCTTGCGCACCAGATTGATCCCCTCGACGACCAATCGATCGGCTCCTTCCAGGGACATCACAGTGCCTTTCTTACCCTTATCTTTACCGGCGATAACTACTACCTGATCGCCTTTCTTAATCTTTTTCATCTCATAATCCCCGGCAATTACAATACTTCTGGCGCCAGTGAAATAATCTTCATAAATTTTTCGGAACGCAGCTCGCGAGTCACCGGTCCAAATATGCGAGTTCCCAGAGGCTGAAGCTGGTTGTTCAGAATCACTGCGGCATTCCCGTCGAATCGGATAACCGAACCATCCGATCTACGAACTCCCTTTCTGGTGCGCACCACGACGGCGTTATAGACTTCTCCCTTTTTCACTCGTCCCCTAGGAATCGCATCCTTGACGCTCACTTTGATAATATCGCCGATATTCGCATACCGCCGATGGGAGCCACCCAGTACCTTTATACACATTACCCTGCGTGCGCCGCTATTGTCCGCTACGTCCAGGTTGCTTTGCATCTGTATCATGTTCTTACTCGCCTCGTCAGATAACGTCCCAGCCGCTTTATTTCGCCTTTTCCACTACCCTGTGCAACTTCCACACCTTGTTTTTAGATAATGGACGGCAAGAGGTGATCTCGACGATGTCACCTTCCTGACATTCGTTAGTTTCATCATGCGCCATCAGCTTGGTGGTGCGCTTAATATATTTTCCGTATACCGGGTGAGGCACCAAACGCTCCACCTCTACCGATATACTTTTATTCATTTTGTTGCTTACTACCTTACCGGTAATCGTGCGAACCGAACTGTTAGTTTCGCTCATTCCAGTCAACCTTTTTCAGTCAAGACGGTATTTACTCGTGCAATATTGCGGCGCACCTTTTTGATTTGATCAGGTTTGCTCAACTGCCCCGTCGCTTTTTGCATGTGCAGATTAAATTGCTCGCGCAGAAATTCCGCTTCCATCTGCTTGAGTTCCTGGACGGTTTTTTGTCTCAGATCACTGGCTTTCATCACATTACCGTTCGATGGGAAAACGAGGTTTTCAAAGGAAGTTTGGCCGCAGCCAGGCGAAACGCTTCGCGGGCCAGTTCTTCACTTACACCTTCCAATTCATAAAGCATGGTGCCTGGCTTGATTTGGGCCACCCAGTACTCCACACTGCCCTTGCCGCTGCCCATACGCACTTCCAAGGGTTTTCTCGATATCGGTTTATCTGGAAAAACCCGGATCCATATTTTCCCCCCACGTTTGACATGCCGGGAAATCGTCCTTCTGGCAGCTTCTATCTGCCGCGCGGTAAGTCTTCCACGCTCAACCGACTTCAAACCGAACTCACCGAAGCTCACCTTGTTACCCGCATGGGCCAGGCCTCGGTTGTCGCCCTTCATCTGCTTTCTGTATTTTGTTCTCTTAGGCTGCAACATCTCATCGATTCCTTAATAGACTATCAGGCTTCCGTGGAAGTCACGGCTTTGCTGTCTTGGTAGCCGGTTGGATATACCTCTCCCTTGAATATCCATACTTTCACGCCAATGACGCCATAAGTGGTTTTCGCTTCGGCAAATCCATAATCGATGTCTGCCCGAAAAGTATGCAAGGGTACGCGACCTTCCCTATACCACTCGCTTCGGGCGATTTCCGCGCCGTTTAATCTACCACCGACGTTGATCTTGATGCCTTCGGCACCCAAGCGCATGGTGTTCTGTACCGCACGCTTCATGGCGCGGCGGAACATGATGCGTTTCTCCAATTGCTGGGCAACACCTTCTGCCACCAACTGCGCATCCAATTCCGGCTTCCTGATTTCTTCCACATTCAGTTGGACGGGTACGCCCATCATCGTGGAGATCTCGCGGCGCAGGGCGTCGATGTCTTCACCTTTCTTGCCGATCACCAAACCGGGTCGGGCGGTATGAATGGTAATCTGCGCATTGTTTGCCGGCCGGTTGATTTGAATCCGGCTGATGGAAGCGTGCCCCAGTTTCTTTTTCAGGAATTCACGAACTTTCAGGTCTTTAAACAGGAACTCCGAATAGTTTTGACTGTTTGCATACCAGCGCGATGTCCAGTCTTTGATATATCCAAGCCTAATGCCTGTAGGATGTACTTTTTGTCCCATGTTAAAGACCCTTATCTGTGCTCGGAAACTTTTACAGTGATATGGCAAGTCCTTTTGACGATTCTATTGCCTCGTCCCTTGGCTCTTGCCTTCATTCTCTTCAAGAAAGGCCCTTCATTGACATACACCGATGAAACGCGCAATTCGTCCACATCGGCGCCATCATTGTGCTCGGCATTGGCTATCGCTGATTCCAGCACCTTCTTGATCAATCTCGCCGACTTTTTGGGGCTGAAGGTCAGCAGGTCGATCGCCTTGGCGACATTCAACCCCCGTATCTGATCGGCCACCAGTCGGCACTTTTGAGGAGATACGCGCGCATTACTAAGCTTCGCAGTGGTTTCCATGTTATTTACCGTGCCTCTTATTTTGACTTTTTATCCGCCTGATGACCCTTATAGGTCCGGGTCGGGGCGAATTCGCCGAGTTTATGCCCCACCATGTTGTCCGAAACCAGGATCGGAACATGCTGCTTGCCGTTATGTACCGCCAGAGTCAAGCCGATCATTTCCGGAATGACCATGGAGCGGCGGGACCAAGTTTTAATCGGCCTTTTCATGCCGGCTTGCGCCGCTTCTACGACTTTCTTCAACAGGTGGTGGTCGATAAATGGGCCTTTCTTAATAGAACGTGGCACGGTAATTTCCTCTTCTCTTATCTTTGCTTGCGACCGCGGACAATCAGGTCATCGGTACGTTTGTTGTTGCGTGTCTTATACCCTTTGGTTGGAATACCCCAGGGCGATACCGGATGTCTGCCACCCGAGGTTCTACCTTCACCACCACCATGAGGATGGTCGACCGGGTTCATCGCCACGCCGCGCACCGTCGGTCTTACTCCCCGCCAGCGTTTTGCCCCCGCCTTGCCTAATGACACCAGATTGTGTTCCGAATTGGAGACTTCGCCGATCACAGCCTTGCAATCGATCAATACCTTTCTCATCTCGCTCGAACGCATACGCACCGTGGCATAGGGTCCTTCCTTGGCCACCAACTGGATCGACGAGCCTGCGCTGCGGGCAAACTGGGCCCCCTTGCCCGGCTTCAATTCCACGCAGTGGATCAAGGAACCCACCGGGATATTGCGAATCGGCAGGCAATTGCCTGTCTTGATCGGCGCAAATTCGGAGCTGAGAATTTCCTGACCGATTTGAATCCCCTTGGGGGCGATGATGTATCGTCTCTCGCCGTCCGCGTACAAAACCAGGGCGATATGTGCCGTCCGGTTGGGATCATATTCGATCCGCTCGACTTTACCCGGGATATCGAGTTTGTCGCGCTTGAAATCGACGATGCGGTAGTGTTGCTTATGGCCGCCACCCTTATGCCGGGTAGTCACTCGACCTTGATTGTTCCTGCCGGAGTTTTTGCCTTTTTTCTCGACCAGTCCCGCGAACGGGCTGCCTTTGTGCAAACCTTCGGTTTTTACCCTGATGACGAACCTAGCGCCTGCCGAGGTCGGTTTCGATTTAACTAGAGCCATTTTCTTGATTCCGCTTTGTTCGCTAAAGCCACGTTACTCAATACATCCTGCCGCGCTAGGCGACAGAAAGATCAATGTCGAATCCGGGCTTTAACTTGATATATGCTTTTTTCCAATCCGAACGCGATCCCACGAATCGGCCGAATCGCTTGGTTTTCCCTTTCACATTCAGCACATGCACGGAATCCACTTTAACATTAAACATCAATTCAACGGCTTGTTTTATGTTCTTCTTCGTCGCCGTCTTTTTGACCTTGAAGACAAACTGTTTTTCCTGTTCGGCAAGCAAACTGCTCTTTTCAGAGATCACAGGCGCTTGCAATACTCTAATCAGTTCCTGTTGTTTCATGCGAGTCGTTCCTCGATATGCTTAATCGCCTGGGTGGTTACGATCACTTTATCGCTGCCCACCAGCGCCACCGGACTTAGCGAACTGGCAACACACACCGCCACCGTGGACAAATTTCTCGCGGCCAGGAAGAGATCCGAATTGATGGCGTCGGTAATGATCAGCATCCGCCCCTCGCCGAAGTTTTTCAACTTGCTCGTCAATTCCTTGGTTTTCGGAGCCGAGGTGAATACATCGTCCGTCACGACCAAACGCTCTTGGCGCAGCAACTCGGAAAAAATCGAGCGCATCGCGGCGCGATACATCTTCTTGTTCAATTTCTGCTTATAGCTGCGGTTGGTCGCGGCGAAGGTGACGCCACCCGTCCGCCACAGCGGGCCACGCGTGGTACCCGCTCTCGCCCGGCCACTGCCTTTTTGTTTCCAGGGCTTAGCCCCGCCGCCGCTAACATCCGAACGGCTTTTCTGCCCCTTGGTGCCCGAACGGGCCGCCGCCATATAGGAGACGACCAACTGGTGCACCAACGGCTCATTGAATTCTTGCCCGAAAACATTGTCGGAAACTGCCACTGCGGCATCTTCCTTACCGTCTTTCACTGCTGGGATTTGTAAGCTCATCTTTGTCTTACCCTATCACTTCTTTTCAGCGGGTTTGACGATCACATCACCGCCCCGCGCACCCGGGATCGCTCCCTTAATCAATAGCAAGGATTTCTCCTTATCTACCCCATAGACTTTCAGGTTTTGCGTGGTCACTTGTTCTGCACCCATGTGACCTGCCATTTTCTTGCCCTTGAATACCCGTCCGGGGGTTTGATTTTGCCCGATCGATCCGGGCGCGCGGTGCGAAAGTGAGTTACCGTGCGTCGCATCCTGGGTACGGAAATTGTAGCGTTTGATGACACCGGCAAATCCCTTGCCGATGGATACGCCCTTGACATCGACGTATTGCCCCATTTCGAAAAGGTCTACATTCAACTCGGCGCCGACCGAATAATCCGTCTTATCGCCCTCTTCGAGCCTGAACTCCCACAAGCCTCGACCGGCCTCGATACCCGCCTTGGCGTAATGGCCAATCATCGGCTTGGATAATCTCGATCTTTTTTTCGAACCCGTGGTTACCTGGATTGCATCATATCCATCGCTTTCCACCGATTTAACCTGTACTACCGTATTCGGCTCCACATGCACAACCGAAACCGGAATCGCAGAACCATCTTCCATGTAAATACGGGTCATGCCACATTTGCGGCCCACCAGACCAATTGCCATCTCTAGACTCCAGAAAGCTTATTGATTAATTCAGTTTGATTTGAACATCAACGCCTGCTGCGAGATCCAGCTTCATCAGCGCATCCACGGTCTTGTCCGTGGGCTCAATGATATCCATCAAACGTTTGTGTGTTTTCAATTCGTATTGATCTCGTGCATCCTTGTTGACATGGGGGGAGATCAATACCGTGAAGCGTTCTTTCTTGGTCGGCAACGGTATCGGACCCAAAACCTGAGCCCCGGTGCGCTTCGCGGTTTCAACGATTTCACTGGCCGATTGATCGATCAAGCGATGATCGAACGCTTTCAGCCTAATTCTGATTCTTTGCTTGGACATTTTCTTACTCAATTATTTTCGAAACCACGCCGGCGCCCACGGTGCGTCCGCCCTCGCGGATCGCGAAGCGCAGACCGTCTTCCATCGCGATCGGGGCGATCAGCTTGACGTTGACCTTCACGTTGTCGCCCGGCATCACCATCTCCACGCCCGCCGGCAATTCCACCGCGCCGGTCACGTCGGTGGTGCGGAAATAGAAC
>JAQTSI010000072.1 GCA_028711365.1 Methylococcaceae bacterium | reverse complement strand
CTGGGCAATGGCGTGGTGGTCGGCGCGGGGGCGAAGGTCTTGGGGCCCATCGAAGTGGGCGATGGCGCCCGCATCGGCTCCAACTCGGTGGTGCTGAAATGCGTTCCCGCCGGGAGCACCGTGGTCGGCATCCCCGCCCACTTGGTCCATCCCGACCCGCTCCAGGCCCCGCGCTTCTCCTATGCCGACAGGCTAGGTTTCGCCGCTTACGGAGCGGTTTCCAGCCAGGGCGATCCGGTCGCTTACGCCATCAACCACATGCTCGACCATATTCAGAAGCTGGATCGGCAGGTCGATATCCTGAAACAGGCTCTGCGCGATCAGGGAATCCTCATCGAGGATACCGAACTGCCGGAATTGGAGGATTGCCAAATCGAGCCGGAGGATGAACCTGTCGCTTAAATCGGGGTATCCGCAGGGACGAGCGATTTTCGTGCGTTGGGTATTTCTTGTCGTCGAGACGAGCCTCTTCCCGGACCGCACTGGGCCTGTCGCAGAGAGACTGCGGATGAGCAGAGTCCAAGCAGTACGCTGGCGCTCTTCGAAAAAACCTTCCAGGCCAATTGGTCCAAGCCCGACGTCGGCAAGCCCGGCTTTTGCCGGGATTGCCCCATCGTTTACCCCCATCGGGTAAAGCCCGACGCAGCGCATACAAAGCCCGGCGCAATCGGGCCAAACGTTGACCCAACTTACGCAATCGGATTGCGCAATCGGCTCGAAGCGCCACGTGATCGTCTCAATCGCCAGGCTCGCGGCATGGCCTTTTACCCCATCTGGGTAAAGCCTTACGCAACTTGCTTGAAGCTTTACGCGGTTCACCCGGCCATTGGTATCGACTACGTCGCCGTTTACGTCCAGGAGGTCGAACTCTACCCGCTGGATTCGAATCCCGGCGCTATCGGCCCGATCCTTCGAACCGATGGCGCCGGAGACTGGCACGGAATCCTACGGATTTTCGGCATGGATCGACTCAATTCCCATCCATCGGCCGGGTGGGTCGAATGAATCGCACGAACCGTGCGGGCTGGACGAGGACTTGGGCGTCAAAGGCAAGTCCGGGATCTTGAAGGACAGGGATACGCGCCACTTCCTTGCAGGATACCGGTCATCGCATCTTTCAAGCGGGAGGTACTCATCGGCGCCTTGGACGAAGGCCCGTTTACGGACTGCATCCTCGCGGTCTCGGTGGTATGATTGTGTCCATTCGACGGCGCCGTATACTGATGCGCTGGATCACTCCATGAACAAGCAACGTTCGCTGGATGTCGATGCTGGGGGAACTCGAATGCCTGGAAAGCGAAGCGCAACGGGCATTGCTGCATGAACGCCGCGTCCGGGTCGGGAGGGGCATGCCGATGGGCTCGAAAGCGCAGGTAGGGGGATGAACGGGTATTTATGAGGGGATCACCATGAACGGTAAGGGCTCCCGCACCTTTGTCGATATTCTGTGTAGAAGGGCTGATCGGCAACCGGACCGAATCGCCTATCGCTTTTTCCCGCATGGGATCGCCAATCCGGTGATCGTCAGTTATCGGGAGTTGTGGATCGAGGCGGCGGCATTGGCGCAGCGGTTTCGTATCGCGGACTTGCAAGGCGAGCGCATTCTGTTGGCTACCACCGCCAACCGACATTTCGCGGTGGCGTTTTATGCCTGCCTGTTGGCGGGAGCGATTGCCGTACCCGCTCCTCCGTCGAGTCGAAAGCGGTTGGCGGATCGCTTGCGTTTGCTGGCTGCCGATGCGCAGGCCAAAGCCCTAGTGGGGGATGAAGAGGAAGTGGTTTCCCACATTGAAATGGGATCAGTGCTGAAGTTCGATTGCCGCAATCTGCTGGGCAACGTCGATAATCCCCGTCTGGCCGAGCGTTGGGTGGCTCCCTGCTTGCAGGAAGACAGCCTGGCTTTGTTGCAGTACACTTCCGGTTCCACCGGCGATCCCAAAGGGGTGATGATCAGCCATGGAAACCTCATGGCCAATTCCGCTTGCATCCAGCAGGCGATGGGCCTCCATGAGGAATCGAAAGTCCTGACGGCACTGCCCCTGTTCCACGACATGGGCTTGATTGGCGGGATGCTACAGCCGTTGTACGCGGGTTGCGAGTCTAATCCGCTGGCGCCGGTGCAGTTCATTCAGCATCCGCAGTGGTGGCTGCAGTTCATTTCACAAGGGCGGATCACGCACAGCGGCGGCCCGAATTACATGTTCGATCTGGCCACGCAGGCGATCTCAGCCGAACAGCTCGAAGCGGTTGATCTGTCCAGTTGGGAGGTGGCCTTCTGTGGGGCGGAGCCGATCCGTGCCAGCACGGTGTCCCGTTTTAGCGAACGCTTCGAGGCGCATGGCTTTAAGCCCTCTGCATTTTTCCCATGCTATGGAATGGCGGAAGCCACGCTTTTTATAACCGGGATCAAATCCGGCGAGCCGATCAAGCTCGATAATGGCGATGGCCCGGCGACGGTGATCGGCTGTGGTTTTCCCAGGCAGGAAACCCGGGTAGAAATCGTCGATGCGGCGACGGGCAGGCGGGTCGCCGAGGGGATGGAAGGCGAGATTTGGGTTCAGGGTGATTCCGTAGCGGTCGGTTACTGGAATCGTCCGGATTTGACGCGCTTGGTGTTCCAGAGATTCATCGCCGAGGATGGCGAGGGGCCTTTCCTGAGGACGGGTGATCTTGGTTTCCTGAAAGGGGGTGAGCTTTACATCACCGGCCGACTCAAGGACATCCTCATCATCCGCGGGAAGAAGTATGTGCCTCAGGATATCGAGCAGGAAGCCGAACGAAGTCACGCGGCCGTACGGCCTGGCGCTTGCGTGGCTTTCGCCATGGATCGGAATGGCGCGCCGGGGCTGGTGTTGGCCGTCGAATTGCGTCGCACCTGGCTGCGGAGGTATCCAGAACATGCCGGTATCCGACGGGCCATTGGTGCGGCCCTTTTCGAGTCCTTCCAGTTGACGGCCCATGAAATCGTCCTGCTTGGCCCGTACGCGATCCCGCGCACTTCGAGCGGCAAGCTGAAGCGCGGGCAGTGTCGTGCAGACTATCTGGCAGGCCAACTCGCATCCCTTGCGGAGGCCGAAAGCCTGCGCCAGGAGAGGGGAGAAGCGATTGCATGAAAAAACGGACAGGCGGTGGCGTTGCTTGGGATGGTCCCGACTCGGTGGTCGATTCAACCCCGCCTGCGGGCGCGTAGATCGGTAAATTTCATCTGGCGTAGAGGATGGTTCTGATTGGAATTCAGACGCGAAATCTTCATCTGATCTTAATCATTCTTCAAACGCGTTTTGTTAATCTTCAGGTTTTGTAGAAGGCGAGAGGCGGCTATCTTGTCACCAAGAGGTGTGGGCTTCGTGCTAACCATTGCTTGGTAATAATTAACAGATTTCGGGGGGATTCCTCTGTAACATCTGTGCGGCATGGAATTGGCGTTCCTTGTTTTCTGCACTGGCGGTATGTTTTATGAGAAAAGTGAGTGTTTTGGAGAGAGAAATGAATAAGCGTTTATTGAATGGTGGGTTTTCATGGTTCGTGCTAGGGATATGGCTCTTTTCCCCGTTGGCAAGTCCTGTTTACGCCAAAGATAATCAGGCTGTCATTTCGCCCGATCAGCCAGGTCCGTACACGATAGGCCATATTACGAAGACGGTGATCGATCATTCCCGCGCCGATCGGGCTATTCCAGTCGACATCTGGTATCCCGCCCATTCAAAAATTGCCAGCAAGGGTTCTCCGGCGATCTATTCCATCACCATCCCCACGATCGTCGATTCGACCAATATAACGCTGGCGGATCGTCCTTATACCTTCCTGCAATTCAACGCGCCTCTGACCCAGGATGAGAAATTGCAGCCCGCTTACGAAAACGTGCCAGCAGTGCCGGGCAAACGTTTTCCGTTGATCATCGTCTCGCATGGCTTCGGCGCCTCATCCTTTTTGATGAGCAAGATTTCCTTGGCCTTGGCCAGTCACGGGTTCATCGTGGTCGCCCCGAATCATCCGGGGAGCACGATACTCGACGGCAGCGCGGATATTCCTCATGCGCTTGCCCTTTATGCCCAGGATGTTCCCTTCGTCATCGATCAAATGCTGGTTCAAAACAAATCGGGCCGAGATTCAGACAATCCACTGCGTGGGCATATCAACACCGGCAAGATAGCCGTGTTGGGTCATTCTCTGGGTGGTTTTGCCGCTTATTCCGGTGCTTCCGGTTATGCAAACGCTGATCTCAAGATCACTGTGCCCGCAGACCGGCGTATCAAGGCGATCGTGCCGGTGGAGGGTGCATACTGGGGTTTGACGACACAGGAACTTTCCCGGATTAAAATCCCCGCGCTATTAATCGGTGTGGCTGATATCCACTATGGCGATACTACCGGTAGCGGCATCGGCAATGGCAACAGCGTGCCATGGGGCTTGCTCAATGGCTACCCGAAATACCGGGTCGATGTGAAGAAAACCCTTCACTCTTCCTTTGTCTCTTTGTGCCCTTACGCCAAATTTCTCGAAAATGACGTCGATGTTACGCCGATAACAGCGATGTACATTTCCTCCCAGTACGATGATTACTGCTCATCCTATCAGAAGAATGGGTTCCCCTATCTTCCCGACCCACAAGCAGAACGCATAGCCATTCTCTATTCGGTGGCTTTTCTCAAGCAACAACTCCAATCCGATGCGAAGTATGGCCGCTATCTGACCACGGCCTATGCTCAGCAAAACCAGCCCGACGTTATTTTCTACGAGAAGCGCAGGAAAGCGGCATCTGACAATCTAAGTCAATCCTTGGCCGGCGATGATTCGGACTTGTCCGTCGATTCCCTTGACCACGCCCAGCCTGACGTGAAGTTTAAGGCGCCAAAGCAAATTCCCGTCACCGGACTCGATTTGAGTGGGGTGAAATAACGCCGGAGGGATTGGTTTTTGGCGGGCTTGTGGTCTTGATAAGCCCACTGTTGTCTTCTTCGCGCCGGGCGGATTATCCCCTATGCCGCCCGGCCGTAAGGAACTCCGACGGGAATCGGTAGTGGTATATCGACAGCCTCATCGGGATGCGGCTGTTGCGGAGGGTTTCTGGGATGATCGCGCTCGTAAAGGGTAATATTTCTTTACACGGATAACATAGCGCTACGGCCCACTAATATAGGTGTGTCGCTCTAATAATTTCAATACTCCTGTTCCTGATGTCATCGCGGCGCTGAGGAAGGGTCGTTGCCCGACTTCGCCATCTCGGCTGTGATCACAAAATTCTCTAGGCGAGGGATACATTCTATTGTGTCCAGGGATTTCGCCGGCTTTTAATTGGGTTTATTTGCCCATGTTTGCGGGAGGCGTCGATGCCCGAATAGGGTTATGAGCCAATCGGTCAATAGTCGTCAATATATTTTTTAAATATCCTTTGAAAGGATATTTATATGAAATGCCATCGCATTTCATATAAATGATTGCAACTGCACCCGTCGTCGGGAACATCAAACACATTCATTGGGGAGTAGGGTAATGCAAGGCCCTAGAAATCATGTTGCAAATGGTGGAGTACCGGTTGAGGATGATTTTTCCACTTTCGTGGATCTGTTGATTGACAGATCCGCCAACCAAGGCGATAAGCTTGCTTATATTTATCTCAAAGATGGCGAGATAGAGTCGGATCGATGGACCTATCGGCACTTGGAGCAACGGGCGCGGATCATCGCCGCGCGTCTGGAAACGCTCACGGAGGTGGGAGAGCGTGCTTTGCTCCTCTATCCGCCGGGTTTGGAATTCATCGCGGCATTCATGGGTTGCCTGTACGCCGGTGTAACCGCCGTGCCCGTTTATCCCCCGCGGCGCAATCGCCCTGATCCCCGTCTCGACGCGATCGTCAAAGACGCCAGGCCGACCCTGTTATTGACGGCAGGAGAAATTCAGGCGGATATGGAGAACCGCATCGAACATACGCCGGGTCTACAAGGCATTCACTTGCTGGCTACCGATGGGCTGGAGGTCGGTCTGGCCGAAAATTGGAAGAAGCCTGCCATCTCGGGTGGCGATTTAGCCTTTCTCCAGTACACCTCGGGATCGACCGGAACACCCAAAGGGGTGATGGTCAGCCATGAGAACCTGCTGCACAACCAACGCATGATCAAGGCGGCCTTTGGCCATTCGGAGCGCACCGTCTTCGTCAGTTGGCTGCCAGTATATCATGACATGGGATTGATCGGGAGCGTCCTGCAACCCCTCTATTTGGGCATTCCTTGCACCTTGATGGCGCCGGTGGCATTCCTGCAAAAGCCGTTTCGCTGGCTACAGGCCATCGCCCGTTATCGGGCGACTACCAGCGGGGCGCCCAATTTTGCTTATGGCCTGTGCGTCGAAAAGATTACTCCGGAACAGAAAGCCGGGCTGGATTTGAGTAGTTGGGAAATTGCGTTTAACGGTGCCGAACCCGTGCGCGCCGAAACCCTGGCCCGCTTTACGGAGGCGTTTCGGGAGTGCGGCTTCAGGCATCAGTCTCATTTTCCCTGCTATGGAATGGCTGAATCGACTCTGTTGATAACCGGCAGTCAGTTGGCAACCCGGCCTGATGTGCTGGAGGTGGATCGGTCGGCGCTGACGCAGGGCCGCATCGAGTTGCAGCCGGATACCCCGGATCGGGGCCAATCCTTGGTTGGTTGCGGTCAAGCTTGGGCGGAACAGAAATTGCTCATCGTCGATCCCGAATCCCGGACGAGTTGCCCGGAAAATCGGGTGGGCGAAATCTGGGTATCGGGCCGCAGTGTGGCGCGAGGTTATTGGGAACGACAGGAGGAAAACCTGGAAATCTTCGCTGCCCGTTTGTCGGATACGGGGGAAGGCCCGTACTTGCGCACCGGCGATCTCGGTGTCATGGTCGGCGAAAACCTGGTGGTCACAGGCCGGCTGAAAGACATGATCATCGTCAATGGCCGCAACCATTACCCGCAGGATATCGAAACTACCGTCGAACGCGCTCACCCGGCCCTGCGGCCCGGAGGCGGTGCGGCATTTTCGGTGGAGTCAGGAGATGCGGAGCGGTTGGTAGTCGTTCAGGAAGTGACTCGGGAAAACCTGCGCAATCTGTCGGCCCCCGAAGTCATCGAGGCGATTCGCCAGGCGGTGTGGGACTCGCATGAGCTGCAAATCCATGGCGTACAGTTGTTGAAACCGGCCACGGCGCCCAAAACCTCCAGCGGCAAGATCCAGCGCAGGGCATGCCGGCAGGGATATCTTTCGGGTAGCTTGGAAAAAGTCGCCGAATGGCGTGATGAAATGCGCTTCGAGTCCGAACGGGAGGCTCCCGGCCAGGAGCAGGGAAAAACGGCGCCCGGCCTGGCGATGATCCAGGCTTGGCTGGTGAACGATCTGGCTCAGCGATTGCGTGTGCCCGCAGAAAGTATCGATGTTCGAGAGCCGTTCGCGCGTTACGGCTTGGATTCGGTCGACGCAGTCGGCCTGGCGGGTGATCTGGAGACATGGCTGGGAAGGAAGGTTCCTCCGATGCTGGCCTACGACTATCCGACCGTGGAAGCCCTGGCTCAGCATCTCGGCAAGATGCAGCGAGACGAGATCAGCGCATTACAGGCCGTTCCGCCCGAGCATTCGCAAACGATTGCCATCATCGGCCTAGGCTGCCGGTTGCCGGGCGCCGACAGTCCCGAAGCGTATTGGGATCTGCTGCGCCAAGGGGGCGATGCGATCGGGGAAATTCCGCCGTCGCGTTGGGACAGCCATGCCTTTTACCATCCCATTGCCGCTACGCCGGGCAAGATGAATACCCGCTGGGGTGGGTTTCTCACCCAGGTGGACCAGTTCGACCCGCAGTTTTTCGGCATTGCCCAAGGCGAGGCCACGATGATCGATCCCCAGCATCGCTTGCTGCTGGAGGTCGGTTGGGAAGCGCTGGAGCACTCGGGCCTGGCCCCCGAACGATTGGCCGGCAGCAACTCCGGGGTCTTTTTCGGCATCAGCAACAGTGACTATAGCCGCTTACAATTTGCCCACCCGCAAGGTCTGAACGCCTATCTGGGAGTTGGCAATGCCTTCAGCATCGCCGCCAACCGCCTGTCCTACCTGCTCGATTGGCGTGGGCCCAGCGTGGCGGTGGATACGGCCTGTTCTTCCTCCCTGGTCGCCGTACACCAGGCTTGTGAAAGTCTGCGCCGTGGGGATTGCGATCTGGCTTTGGCCGGCGGCGTGAACCTGATTCTATCGCCGGAATTGACCATCGCCCTGTCGCAAGCCCAAATGATGGCGCCCGATGGCCGGTGCAAGACTTTCGCCGAGACGGCGAACGGCTATGTACGCAGTGAAGGTTGTGGCGTCGTGGTGCTCAAGCGCTACGACGATGCAGTCCGGGACGGAGACCGGGTTTTGGCCTGCATCCGCGGTTCCGCGGTCAATCAGGACGGGCGCACCAACGGGCTCACGGCGCCCAATGGTCTTTCCCAGCAGGCCGTGATTCGCCAGGCTTGTCGTCATGCCAAGGTGGAGCCTGCCGTCATCAGCTTCATCGAAACGCATGGCACCGGCACGCAGTTGGGAGATCCCATCGAAGTCAACGCTTTGCGGGAAGTGTTGGGTTCAGGCCGTATCCGGCCTTGCTGGCTGGGGTCGGTCAAGGCCAATATCGGACACCTGGAGTCTGCCGCGGGGATCGCATCCCTCATCAAGCTCGTGCTCGCCCTGCAAAACCGGAAAATCCCCCCCCAGCCGCATGTTGAGGCGCTGAACCCTCACATTGTCCAGGACGTGATCGCGATTCCCACCCGGCTCGAGTCTTGGCAAGCCGTCGATGACCGGCGCGTGGCGGGGCTGAGTTCATTTGGTTTTGGCGGCACCAATGCCCACATCGTGATAGAGGAGGCTCCGCCGCAACCGCTCAACAGGACTCCGCAAGACGATCGTTCCCATCATCTGTTGACGCTTTCGGCGCGCAATGCCGAGGCTCTGCGCGAACTGGCCCTGCGCTACGCCGATTACCTGAGGGAACACCCCGCCATCGCACTGGCGGACCTATGCTATTCGGCGAATACCGGGCGCAATCATTTCGACCACCGCTTGGCGGCGGTGGCTCAAAACGGTGTGCAGCTCGAGGCGCAGCTACGCGCGTTTGCCGCCGAAGGGCGGGCGGAGGGTGTGATCAGCGCACGGGTGGTGGGGCGAACCGTGCCGCCGGTTGCTTTCCTGTTTACCGGCCAGGGATCCCAATATCCGGGCATGGGAGGCATGCTTTATGACACTCAGCCGGTGTTCCGGGCGGCCCTGGATGCTTGCGACTCCATTCTGAAGCCCTGCCTTGGGGTTTCCCTGGTTGACCTATTGTATCGAGAGCCGGAATTGGCCTTACGGCTCGATCAGACGGTCTATACCCAGCCTGCGCTGTTTGCGTTACAGGTCGCTTTGACGAAGCTATGGAATTCCTGGGGCGTGGAGGCTACAGCGGTGATGGGGCACAGCCTGGGAGAGTATTCCGCGGCTTGGCTGGCGGGTTGCTTCGATCTCGAAGACGGCTTGAAACTGGTCGCCGAGCGCGCCCGCCTGATGCAGGCCTTGCCCGAAGAGGGGGCGATGTGGGCGGTTCGCTCGGATAGCACGCAGGTGATGGCGGTGCTCGATAAGTATTCAGGGCAAGGAGCGGTCATTGCCGCCGTCAACAGCCCGTTGAATACCGTGATTTCGGGGCCGCGCGAGGTGATTGACGCCGCCGCCGCCGAACTGCGCGCTGGCGGCATCGAGGCGACCCGATTGACGGTTTCCCAAGCCTTCCACTCGCCGCTACTCGAGCCGGTTCTGGCACCGCTGGAGCAGGCCGCGGGCAAGGTCGCGCATCGTCCCGCGCGCATCCCGCTGGTTTCCAATCTCACCGGCCAATGCATGCAGCAAGCGCCAGACGCTCGTCACTGGCGGAGCCACAGCCGCCAACCCGTGCGATTCATGCAAGGCGTGCAAGCCTTGTTTGATCTAGGGTGCCGGCTGTTTCTGGAAATCGGTCCGCATCCGGTGTTGAGTTCGCTCGGGCGGCAGTGCGCCGTCGATGAAAACGCAACCTGGCTGAATTCGCTGAACCGCAAGCAGGATGGTTGGCAGGTTTTGCTGCAAAGTCTCGCGCAATTGTACATGCATGGCGTGCCTATCGACTGGGGTGCGTTTGACCGGCCTTACCCGCGCAACCGGCTGCATCTGCCCACTTATCCCTTCCAACGTCAACGTTATTGGTTAGCAAAGCAGGAAATTCCCATGACCGCGCCGAGTCCTAGCGTCAATGCACCCGCACCGGTGGCCAGCGAAAGCCGGATCGAACTGATCCGCGCCCGCTTAAAGGCGATCCTGGCCAATCTGCTGCAAACCTCGGCGGAGAAAGTCGATGTGCATACTCCGCTGCTGGAGATGGGGGCCGATTCCCTGTTGCTGATGTCGGCGGTACAGACCATCGAGAAGACTTTCGCTCTTCAACTGAGCGTGCGGCAACTTTTCGAGGAGTTGGCGACCCTCCATGCGCTGGCGGCCTACATCGATGAAAATCTCGCGGTGGATTTGCCATGGCTGCAGTCCGAAGCACGGACGGAGAGCGATGCCACCGTGGCAATGGAAGTCAGTGCGGTTTCAGCCAGCGTTGCAACGACAGATGCCAAACGCCTCGCCAATGACTCGAACCCCGCTCCGCTCCCGGCCGGGCTCGAAGGAATCATCAACAGCCAGCTCCAGTTGATGGCGCAGCAATTGCAACTCCTAGGCGGCGCCAGCTCCGCAGCGCCTGTACCGCAGCCTTCGTCACGACAACAGCCTCCGCCTGCCCAGGCTGATCCCGGAACCGACGATGCCAATGTCAGCGCGACGACCTGGCACCCGGTCAGGACCGAAGCCAGGCCCTTGGCGCCGCAGCAACAGCGTTATCTGAATGAATTCATCGCCCGCTACAACCGGCGCACTCAACGCTCGAAGCAAGAAGCCCAGGAAGGCCGCCTGCGGCGTAGCGATATGCGCGCCATCCTGGGTTTCCGGCCCGAAACCAAGGAGATGTGTTACCCCATCGTCGGCGCAAGTGCTCAAGGCGGCCATATCCAGGACGTGGACGGCAACGACTATATCGATATCTCCATGGGGTTCGGTGTCCACCTGTTCGGGCACAACGCGCCGTTTATCCGCTCCGCGTTGGAGGAACAGTTCGGTCGGGGTATACAGCTCGGCCCGCAGGCGCAACTGACCAACAAAGCCGCGTCTTTATTGTGCGAACTGACCGGGAACGAGCGCATGACTTTCGCGACCACGGGCACGGAAGCGGTGATGTCGGCGGTGCGCCTGGTACGGTCCGCCACCCGCCGCGGCAAGATCGTCGTGTTTACCGGCTCTTATCATGGTCATTCCGATGGCGTGCTCGCCGTTGCGCAGAGCGGCTCCGGCCAGCGCCGCTCCATCGCCATGGGCGCTGGCATCCCTCAGGCCTTCGTCAATCAGACCCTGGTGCTCGACTATGGCGAATCGTCGGCATTGGAGGCCATCAAGGCCCATCGTGACGAGCTTGCCGCCGTCTTGGTCGAACCGGTTCAGAGCCGTCGCCCGGACTTGCAGCCGGCCAGTTTTCTCCACGAATTGCGGGGGTTGACCCGGGAATGCCGGATACCCCTGATCTTCGATGAGATGATCACCGGCTTGCGTACCCACCCTCGTGGCGCGCAAGCCTGGTTTGGCATAGAAGCCGATCTGTCCATCTACGGCAAGGTACTGGGGGGAGGCATGCCGATCGGTGCGGTGGCGGGGAATGTCGAGTTTTTGGATCCGATCGACGGTGGTCAATGGAATTACGGCGATGACTCGCTGCCCGGTGTCGCCGATACCTTTACCGCAGGCACCTTCAACAAGCATCCTTTGAGTTTGGCGGGGGCTTGCGCGGTGCTCGAATACCTGAAGGCCCAAGGCCCGGGGCTTCAGGAACGTTTGAACGAACGCACGGCCCGTTTGGCGAACACCCTCAATGCGTATTTCCAAAGTGAAGGGGTGACGATCGAGGTCTCCCACTTCGGCTCGATGTTCCGCTTTGCCTGGGCGGGCAATACCAGCTATGTCTATCAGCCGCTGGATATGGATTTGTTCTTTTTCCATCTGATCGACAAAGGCATTTATGTTTGGGAAGGTCGCACCTGCTTCCTGTCCACGGCGCACACCGAGGAGGATCTCGAACGGGTCACCGCCGCCGTGGTGGCCAGCGTGGACGAATTGCGCTCGGCGGGTTTTCTTCTCGAGCAGTCCCCGAATCCGCCGTCTCGTCCGTCTTCCGCGCCCGCCCAGGCAGGGACGGCGATTCGCACTCCATCCCCGGCCAGGATTCCATTGAGTGCCGCGCAAAAACAGCTCTGGGCGGTTTCGATGATAGATGAACGGGGTTCGCTCGCCTATCACTCCACCTTGGGTTTAACGCTGCGCGGCGTTTATCGGCATGAGGCCATGGCCGAGGCTCTGCGCCGGATCATCGAGCGCCACGATGCTTTGCGTACCCTGTTCGATCGGGAGGGAGAGGAGCAGCGGGTACTGCCCGTTCTGGGCATTGATATCGAATTTGCCGATCTGGCTGCCTACCCGGGCGGTGAGCGGGACACCAGGGTCGGGGAATGGTTCGAGACCCACAATCGCAGGCCGTTCGACCTCGAGCGGGGACCCTTGCTGCGCGTGGCGGTGCTGAAACTGGAAGAGCGCTTGCATCTGCTGGTGCTGAGCGCCCACCAGATCGTGGCCGACGGCTGGTCGGTAGGAGTCATCGTCCAGGAACTGGCAACCCTGTACGCGGCTATCTGTCAGGGCAAGAGCCCGACACTTGCCGTGCCCATGCAATATGGCGCTTTTCTCGACTGGCAAAGAAGTCAAAGCGGCACGGCGGCCATGGCGGGGCATGAAGGTTATTGGCAGGAGCAACTGGACGAGCTGCCTCCCCTGCTCGATTTGCCGACCGATCGGCCGCGTCCCCTGCGCAGGACCTTCCGGCAAGGAGGACGACTGAGTCTGCGTCTGGATGCCGACTTCACCTCTGCCATCAAGCGCTACGGCAAGGAGCGGGGCTGTACGCTGTTCATGACCATGCTCGCCGCCAATCTGGTGTTGCTGCACCGGCTGGCGAATCAGCCCGATGTCGTCATCTGCATTCCGATGAGCGGGCGTACCCTGGATGATGCCGAGAACATGGTGGGCTTTTGCGCCCCCTTGTTGCCGATCCGCAGCCGGTTGGAAGGCGAGGAGACTTTTACGGGTTTTCTGGCCGCCATCAAGAAAAAAGTTCTCGGTGCGTTCGAACATCAGGATTATCCCTTTGCCCAGTTGTTGGAGCGATTGCGGGATCGGGGTGGCAGCGCAGAAATCGAAACCCTGGTTGCGGCCGTGTTCAATCTCGAACGTCCCATGGCCCTGCCGCCCTTTCATGATCTAGAAACGGCTTTGTATCCAACCCCCATTGGGTACACGGCATACGACCTCAGCCTCAATGTGATGGACCTGGACCAAGGATTGGTGCTGGATTGGGACTATGACGTCGATCTGTTCGATGCGTCGACGATGGCGGTTTTTCTCCACTGCTACCAAACTTTGCTGGAAGGCATCGTTACCGCGACGATGTCGACGATAGCGGCGCTCCCGCTGCTGAATGAATCCGAACGGCGACGCCAACTCGTCGACTGGAATGCCACCGCGAGGGAATACCCCAAAGACCGGTGCGTTCATGAATTGTTCGAGGAGCAGGCGGCGAGGACCCCTGAAGCGGTGGCGGTGGTGCAGGACGACTGCCGGCTCAGCTATGCGGAATTGAATGCCCGGGCCAATCGACTGGCGCACCATCTGCGTGGACTCGGCGTCAGGCCCGATGAGCGGGTGGCGATCTGCCTCGAGCGTGGCCTGGAGATGGTGGTGGGATTGCTGGCGGTGCTGAAAGCCGGCGGAGCCTACGTGCCATTGGATCCGGCCTATCCCACCGATCGGCTCGGCTATATCCTCGAAAACAGCGCGCCGATGGTCTTGCTGACGCAGAGAGGTCTGGACGGGTTGTCCGGGTTTCTGCGCAAAGGTCTGCCGGTGGTTGATCTGGATGCCGATTCGCCTGCCTGGGCCGATCAGCCCGACGGCAACCTGGGTCGTTTCGGGCTGACCCCTGCCCACCTGGCCTATGTGATCTACACGTCCGGTTCCACCGGAAACCCTAAGGGGGTGATGATCGAACACCGCATGCTGGTCAACTACAGCCTGGGGGCGAAGGAGCTATTCGGGTTGAGCGGTGCGGATACCGTGTTGCAGCAGAATTCGTTGAATTTCGACCTTTCGGTCGAGGAGATTTTCCCGGCGCTGCTGGCGGGAGCGGCGCTGGCGCCCAGTGCCCGGATTTTCGGTTTGAGATCGGAAGGCGCGACTGCCGTGCAGCCGAGCGGCGTGCATCTGCCCGCGGCGCACTGGCACACCCTGGTGGCCGAGTGGGAGCGCTCGCCGAAGCAGGCGAAGGAGCAATTGCGTGGGGTGCGCCTGCTCAACGTGACCGGCGATGCGCTGTCGCCGCAGAAATTGCAGGCCTGGGAAACGGTGCGTCCGGAGTCGACACGGCTGGTCAATACCTACGGCCCCACCGAGGCGACGGTGTCGTGTACCGCTGCCTATGTCAGGCACGAGCCGGCGATGAGCAGCGTGACGATCGGCAAGCCGATGGCCAATGCGCGCCTCTACATCCTGGATCCTTGGGGCCAGCCGGCGCCCATCGGCGCGGCGGGCGAGATCCACATCGGCGGTGCGGGGGTGGCGCGGGGCTATCTGAATCGCCCCGATCTGACCCACGAGCGTTTTCTTCCCGATCCGTTCGCGCCCGAACCCGGCGCGCGGATGTACAAGAGCGGCGATCTGGGGCGCTGGCTGGCGGACGGCAACATCGAATTCCTCGGCCGCAACGACTTCCAGGTGAAAGTGCGCGGTTTTCGCATCGAACTGGGGGAGATCGAGGCCCAGTTGGCGGGACATCCGTCGGTACGTGAAGCGGCGGTACTGGCGCTGGGCGAGTCCGGCGACAAGCGCCTGGTGGCCTATTACACCGGCGATGAAACCCTGGCTGCGGAGACATTGCACGGGTATTTGGAGGCGAACCTGCCCGAGTATATGGTGCCTGTGGCCTATGTGAGGCTGGCGCAACTGCCTTTGACCCCCAACGGTAAGCTGGACCGGCAGGCGCTGCCGGACCCGGCAGGCGATGCTTTTGCGGTGCGCGTCTACGAAGCGCCGCAGGGCGAGGTCGAGCAGACCCTGGCGCGGCTTTGGGGCGAGTTGCTCAAGATCGAGCGGGTGGGGCGGCAGGACAATTTCTTCGAGTTGACGTTGATCGAGCGCATGCGCAGGGAAGGGCTGCATGCCGATGTGCGCGCCCTGTTCGGCAGGCCCAGCCTGGCCGGCTTGGCGGCGGCGGTGAGTCGCCAATCCCGGGAGATCGAGGTTCCGCCGAATCGGATTCCAGCAGGCTGTGAGGCCCTGACGCCGCCGATGCTGCCTTTGGTGGCGCTGACCCAGGCCGAGATCGACCGCATCGTCGAGACCGTGCCGGGCGGAGCCGCCAATGTGCAGGACATCTATCCTCTGGCGCCGTTGCAGGAAGGCATTTTCTTCCATCACATGATGTCGACCCATGGCGACGCTTATTTACTGCGTTCCCTGGTGGCTTTCGATAGCCGCGAACGGCTCGACGGCTTTTTGGACGCGATGCAGGCGATGGTCGACCGCCATGACATCTTGCGTACCTCGGTGGTTTGGGAAGGGCTGCCCGAGCCGGTGCAGGTGGTATGGCGCGAAGTATCCCTGCCGGTGGAAGAAGTCGATCTCGATCTCAAGCTCGGTGATGCCGCCCAACAGTTGCGTGACCGTTTCGATCCCCGCAGTTTCCAGCTTGATGTGCGCGTCGCGCCCTTGATGCGCGCTTATATTGCCCATGATCCGAGGAAGGATCGCTGGCTGTTTTTGTTGATCAGCGATCACTTATCGCTGGATCACATTTCGCTGGAAATCCTGCTGGAGGAGATGCAGGTCTATGTATTGGGGCAAGCCAAGCTATTGCCGGCACCGCTGCCGTTTCGCAATTTCGTGGCGCAGGCGCGTTTGGGGCTGGGTTTGGAAGACCATGAGGCATTCTTCCGGAATATGCTGGGAGAGGTGGACGAACCCACGGCGCCATTCGGATTGCTGGATGTCCATGGCGATGGAAAAGATGTAGGGGAAGCGCGGCTGTCACTGGATCTTAGGCTTGCCCGACGTCTGCGCGAGCGCGCGCAACTTTTGGGAGTGAGCGTGGCCAGCCTGTGCCACCTGGCTTGGGCTTTGGTGCTGGCGCGCACGACGGGACGCAAGGATGTCGTATTCGGCACCCTGTTGTTCGGTCGCATGCAGGGGGGGGAAGGCGCCGACCGGGTACTGGGCATGTTCATCAACACGCTGCCGCTGATGATTCGGGTGGATGAAGGCGGCGTGCTGGATAGCGTACGGCAGACCCATGCGCTGCTGACTGAATTGATGCATCATGAGCATGCTCCGCTGGCTTTGGCGCAACGCTGCAGTTCAGTGGCGGCCCCGGCACCGCTGTTCACTTCGCTGTTGAATTACCGTTACACCCGCGAGTATGCCCAAGCGGCCCGCGCCGAAACGTCCCTGGGTTGGGAAGGCGTTGACATGCCCGATAGCGAGGAGCGCACCAACTACCCCATTGCAATGTCGATGGATGACATGGGGGACGGTTTCCAATTGGTTTCGCAGGTACAAAATCCGCTTGACCCTGCCAGGGTATGCGATTTCATGAGCACGGCACTGGAGAACCTGGTGGAGGCGCTGGAGAAATCGCCGCACAGTCCGGTCTGCGCCATCGACGTGCTGCCGGAATCCGAACGTCGGCGCGTGCTCGTCGACTGGAACGCTACCGTAGCGGAGTATCCCAAGG
>JAQTSI010000376.1 GCA_028711365.1 Methylococcaceae bacterium | reverse complement strand
CTACTGCAAGGGCTCGCCGACCATGAACTGTCGGTCGATCTCCTGGCGGTGGTGGGAAAACATGGATGGTTGCCGGATATCAGCGGGCCGAACATCCGCGTCATTCAATTCAAAACCGGTCATACCCAATTGGCCTTGCCCGAGTTGGCGCGCTATCTGCGGCGGGAACGGCCCGATGTATTGATGCCGGCGAAGGACCGCGCGGTTCGCACCGCCGTTCTGGCGCGCCGTTTGGCGCGCGTCGATACCCGGTTGGTGGGGCAATTGCACAATAACATCTCGGCGCTGATGGAAACCAAAACGGCCCTGCAACGATGGCTGCGTTGCGCGCCCATGCGCTGGTTGTTTCCCGACGTCGACTTGATCATCGCGGTCTCGGAAGGCGTGGTTCAGGACACGCTGAAAATCACCGGCCTGCCCACCGAAAAGGTCATTGCCTTACCCAATCCGGTCGTTGGCCGGGAGATTTATGCAAAAAGCCTGGAGGTGGTCGAGCATCCGTGGTTCGCCGACACTTCCATTCCCATCATCATCGGCGCGGGGCGCTTGACGCGAGAGAAGGATTTCGCCACGCTGATTAGAGCATTCGGCCTGGTTCGCCGGCAAAAGGATTGCCGACTGCTCATTCTGGGCGAGGGGCCGCTGCGGTGGGAATTGGAAACACAGATAGCTGAGCTGGGTTTGGCCCACTCGATTTCCCTGCCGGGTTATGTCGAAAACCCTTTTGCCTATATGGCGAAATCATCCCTGTTTGTCCTGTCCTCGGTCTGGGAGGGCTCGGGAAATGTACTGATCGAGGCGCTGGCCTTGGGAATTCCTGTCGTCTCAACGGACTGTCCGCATGGACCCGGCGAAACTCTGGCAGGGGGTAAATTCGGAACGCTGGTCGCCGTGGGCGATCATCAAGGCTTGGCCGAAGCGATGCTTAACACGCTGAGTCAACCTTTGCCGGCGACCGAATTACAACGGGCCGTTACCGATTTTTCGGTCGAACGCAGCACCCGGCGCTATTTGCAAACGCTGGGTTTTACCGACTAGCGTTTGATGGAATGCGAAACCTGTCTTCGGCTGTCTGAATGAATCATTCCCAAGCAGATGCCTCCGTTCTTCGAAAAAACGTCTGGATCGATCGACTCGGCCGGACGGGGCTTTACGCATTTTTCCTGTTCTTTCAGCTCAATGCCACTCTCAGCTATCTCGCTTTGCTGCTGATCGTCCTGGTGTTTTTTACCCGCTTCGGGAGTCGGACAGCAGGCTTGAAGCGGGAGCCCGTCGTCTGGCTCTACCTTCTGATCGTATCGCATATCCTGTTCTTTTCCGCCTGGGCTACGCATCAATTTCCCGAAACCGGGCAGGATCAAGGCCTGGCCGCCATCAATTGGCTGCATTGTCTGACGTTCATTCCGGTGGCTTGGTGTATCCTCGAAGACATCGAGAACATCAGGCGTTTGCTGTTGGTTCTGGCTGCGGGCGTGATGATCCGGATTCTGAGCCATGTGGATTACGGCCATCTGCTCGAACTTTTTCATTGGCCGCGTACGGGGTTTGGACTGAATCCCATATCGCTTTCCCTCATCGTGGGAATGGCGGCATTGGGATTGTCCTTGTTTGCGCCGAGGATGACGGAGTCGCCTGCCCGGCGATCGATGGGATGGGTTAAATTCGGCCTCTGGTCGATCGGGATTTCGATTTTTCTGGAGTCTCTCATTTTGTCCCAGACCCGGGCAGCCTGGCTGGCTGCCGGCATCGTGTTTCCCCTGGCGTTGACCATCCGCTATCGGGATTGGTTTTGGGCCCATACTTTCAGGTCATCTTTGCCGGTGTTGCTGCTGGGGCTCGTCATTTTTGGCTTATTTATCCGCATGAATTGCGGTTTTTTGCTCGGCCGCATCCAGTCGGAAGTGCAGGTCGTAGAGAGCGTGATCGAGCGCGGTGGAGAGAGTCCAGCACCGAGTAACATCGAATTCAGGCTGATCCTGTGGCGCATCGGTTGGCAAAAGTGGATCGAGAGGCCAATGTTCGGATGGGGGCCCGGCAGCACCGAGTATCTTCTTCAGCAAGTGGCCGATCCCCGACTGAGCAAACCCGACGGCAGTAATCTCTTTCCCCACTTGCACAATGTTTATCTGGAAATCTTGGTGCGCTTCGGATTATGGGGCGGTTTGTTGTTTGCCAGCCTGGCCGCCCTGCTGGTGGCAGGCATAGGGCAAGCCTATGCGCGGCGAGAAATTCCTCTGGACCATGCCTGTTTTCTGTTTGCAGGTTGGGGATTTACGGCGATATTCATGTTTTTCGATTTCCAGATCTTCAAATATGCCTGGCGAAATTTTGGTATCGTCTGGATGGCGCTGAGCTATGCGGTGCGGCTCCAGACCGTCGACCGGGAACAACCGGGTGCGAACGGCTAGACTGAACCTAAGACTTGTTCCGGTGAGAAATATTCCTTGCCGAAAGCATCGGCGACGCCGCGATGGGTCAGCTTGCCATCCATGATGTTGAGCCCTTTCAGCAATGCCCCGTTGTCCCTGAGCGCCTGCTTCCAGCCCTTGTTGGCCAATGCCATCGCGTAGGGAAATGTGGCATTGGTCAACGCCAGGGTGGAAGTGCGCGGAACACTGCCCGGCATGTTCGCCACGCCGTAATGGATGACGCCATCCACCGTGTAGATCGGATTTTCGTGGGTCGTCGCCCGGATCGTCTCGACACATCCACCCTGGTCGACGGCGACATCGACGATCACCGCGCCCGGCCGCATCGTCTTCAGATCGTCCCTGCGGATGAGCTTGGGCGCCGCCGCTCCGGGGATCAATACGCCGCCGATGACCAGGTCGGCGGTGGCGATCTGCTCCAGCAGGTTATGCCGGTTGGAGAAGATCAACTGCACATTCGCCGGCATCACATCACTCAGGTAGCGTAGCCGTTCCAGGGATAGATCGAGGATCGATACCTGGGCGCCTAACCCCGCCGCCATCCTCGCGGCGTTGATGCCGACCACGCCGCCGCCGAGGATGACCACCCTGGCGGGCTGAACCCCCGGGACGCCGCCTAGCAGCACGCCGCGCCCGCCGTACAACTTTTCCAGATACTTGGCTCCTTCCTGTACCGCCAGGCGTCCGGCCACTTCCGACATGGGGGTCAGCAGGGGCAGTTCGCGCGAGGGCAGTTCGACGGTCTCGTAGGCGATGCAGATAGCGCCCGAAGCGAGATGCGCTTGGGTCAGCTTCTCGTCGGCGGCAAAATGAAAATAGGTGAACAGGGTCTGGCCCGGTTTGATTCGCTTCCATTCGGCCTCGATCGGTTCCTTGACCTTGACGATGAGATCCGACTCGGCCCAGGTCGAATCGGCATCGGACGCGATCTGCGCGCCGGCTGCGGTGTATTGCTCATCGGCGAAACCGCTGCCGACACCGGCGCCTTTCTCCACCAAAACCCGGTGTCCGGCGGCGACCAGCGCTTCGACGCCAGCCGGAACCATCGAGATGCGGTTTTCGTTGGTCTTGATTTCCTTGGGGATGCCGATTTTCATGCTGTTTCGCTCTGCAGGTTGATCATTGTGGTCAGTTTATCACTCGCGCCGCCAGCACGCCTTCGATGGACTGGATTCGGGATAAGGTCTCCTCGGGAATCTCGGCATCGACATCGAGTAGGGTATAGGCCAGATCCCCCCGCGACCTGTTCACCAGTCCGGCGATGTTCAGATTCGCATCCGCCAAGCGGGAGGAGACCTGGCTGACCACGTTGGGCACATTGGCATTGGCCAAGGCCAGGCGGAAATTTTCCGTCCGTGGCAGTTCGACATCGGGGAAATTGACGGCGTTTTTGATACTGCCGTTTTCCAGAAAGTCCCGGATTTGGCCGGTCACCATCACCGCGCAATTGACTTCGGCTTCTTCGGTGGAGGCGCCGAGATGTGGCAAGGCGATGACGCGATGATGGTCCTTCAGCTTTACGCTCGGAAAGTCGGAAACATAGGCATGCAGGTTGGCCGAATCCAAAGCGAGCAATACGCTTTCCTCGTCGACGATGCCGGC
>JAQTSI010000375.1 GCA_028711365.1 Methylococcaceae bacterium | reverse complement strand
GGTCGCATTACGATCCTCCGGGTCGGAGGAAAGCGCCGCCTGCCCCAGCAAATCACGGGCCTCGCCTTCGACTTGCTCGCCCCATAGGATGCTCGAAGCAAAAACGCCGGGATATTCGACAAGCCCTGTCTGGATGAAGTCGTACCGGAACCCGCCGCCATCGGGACCGATGTTGCTTTTGGTCCTCACCAACAAACGCCCGCCGCCCTGGTCCTCTGTCATTTTGACCGCGCCCATGACCACGCGGGCCAGCGCACCAAAAGCGACGCTTCCGCAGACTCGCTCGGTCGGGTCACGTCCAGCCGTTCCCTTCGAGAAATGGGTAATGCCGATGACCGCGCAATCTAAAGTCCATGCCAGGTCGACCAGCGGTTGCAGACCTCGACGGACTTCGCCGTTTTTGTGGGTGTCGCCGGCCACGGCATTGACGAGGGGATCGACGACCAGTAACCGTACGTCGCCAATGCGGTGCGCCGTGCGGGTCAGAGCCCCGGCATCGCATGCCGGATCGAACGGGCGCACCTCGTTTCCCTCGCGCGTCCCATCGACGAAGTAAACCCTGTTGAGGTTTGCTCCCATGGCGATAAGTCTCGGGACCAAAGTATCTTTCGGGTCGTCCTCGCCGCTCCAAACCAACACGTTGCCAGGTAACGCCGCTGTGCCGTCGGGCCACCGTCCGCCGCCGGTAATCGTGGCAGCCATTGCGAGCGCTACAGTTGTCTTGCCGGTGCCTGCGGGCCCAGCCAAAACATGAAGCTTCCCCGCGGCTAGCCAACCTTCCCAAAGCCAACGGATGGGCTCGGGATGCAGGTCAACGGCCTGGATCAGCCGTATTTCGTCGGTTGTGCTGTCGGCGGTGGCTGGATTGACCGCGCTATGCCGGTCGGCCTGCACGCCCTCAATACCCAGCAGCTTTTCGCGAATTTGCGCTAGGTGTTCAAGATTTTGCATAGCTGCACTCCTGGACCATCGAATACAGCGCCTCAGCCGCAACCCCCACACGCGCTGCATCGCTCGCTGATAGCACGATGCCCCTAGCCATATCGCAAGCCGCAATCGCGCAGATACGGGCTTCCAATGCGGCCAGCTCTAGCAAGTCGGCTGCTCTGAATCGAGGAACAGGTTTACGGGGTGCGCTTGCATCGAAGTCGCTCCCATGTTTTGATGGAAACAAGTTGCTCAAGTCGAGCCCGACAGCCGACACGATGTCATCGACCGCGCAGCCAGCGAAACAATGGATCAGCACGCGCTGGTCGTCGGTTTCTTTAACGCTCAAACTCGGCGATTGATCTTCGTGTGCGGGACAACGTGAGACCCACTTCCCCGGCCCAGTCTGGCGTACCCCGTCCAAACGCGACAACAGGGTGTCGACGGAACTAGAGGAATTTGCATGACGAAATGGTTGCGGTTTTATCCTGGCTGTGTTATGTTGGAAGCTCGTAATTTTAGAAGTGCCGCTCGAGTTGGCGCTGCAACGCTGACTCGAGCTTGTTTCGCTTATTGATGGGTGCATACGCCGCTCCCTCCTTGGCAAGAATCCAAGAAAGCCTCCCAGTCAATTCTTTTCACCCGAACCAGTCTGCCGATTTTCAGACAAATTTTGTCAAAGCCGTATCGATGGGTGCATTTCCAAACGCTCAGAGTTGAAGCTTTGATAGAATTTGGATATTCGGTTTCGATCATTTTGAAAGTCAAAAGGTCTTGATTGCTCATAGTGTTCTCGCAAGTGGTTGAGTAATATAAGAAAAAGCTCAAAACAACGAAGAATGCCCTCCGGTGGATCGGCTCGGGCTTTCATAGGGAATGGGCGTAGGGAGATGACGGACAATACTTTCCTGTCCTTTTCAGGTTTCCATCTTGAGCTCTAGCATTTTTTATGCCTGAGCTTCAGGCTAGCACATTTCGATTACTTTGTCAATAGCTTTTTCGATCAAAAGCCCCTTTTTTTTCCGAAACCCTCTTGACCTTAACCACAGTGGGTTTCGTCGAATTTGCATCCAGATTGCGCCCATTGTGGGGTGTCGCAAGACGTTTCCTAAAAACCTCAATAGAATCAACAACAAAGATTTGTCCGTAGCAGCGCGATAAGGGTGTGGTCTGTACATTCCTATCGGGCAATGCCGTTTCGTGGCTGAGAACGCCCGTGCCAGGGCATCATTTCCCATTCCTCAGCGAAACGGATTGATGATGGTCAGCCGGTTGTCGATAATCTGCTCGTGCTGCATGTCCTCGCTGTAAAGCATGGAGCAACCGGCGTCCAGTGCGGTAGCTACAATCACGCTGTCATAGTGGGAGAAGCCGTAGCGTTCTGCGGCAGCCAGCGCAGAAAGAACTGTAACGGGCGTAATCGGATGAACCCGACTTTCCTTCATCAAATCCATGAGAAACTGCCGGATCGCCGGAATATCGAAAGCCAGCTTACGGCGCATGATATTCGCCGTTTCGTTGAGTACCTGAATCGAGACGAACGGTTTCCTCGCCAATATCGATAACGCCTTCCTACGCTTGGCGGCCTCCTCGCTCAGGCTGTAAATCACGATGTTGGTATCAACAAACTCAACGCTCATTGGCCTCTTCCCGGTCGAAGCGGAAGCTACTCAGATCATGACGATATGGCGCAAACAAGGTTTCCAATGCGTCGATCTTTTCGGCGGTCTCCACGCCTTCTTCTGCTATATGGTAGCGGCTTTTCAAATAGCCGATGAAGTCCAAAACTTCAGCGCCCAAATTGTCGGGCAAGGTCTTGGCCTCTTGGTAAATCATTTCAGCCGTGTTCATGGTTTAGCCTCTCGCTGTGATGTCGTTCACGCACAAAATTATAATTTCGTAATACCCGCAAACTGTGCCTGTATCGGTCAAGCCGCTTGTCTCGAAGGCTTCGGCAGTTCACGGCCCAGGCTTGCCGCCGCCTGAATCCATAGCCGCATGGCGGTTTCCATCTCCCACACGGCTTCTTGCGGCGTGTCGCCTATCGCGCTACAGCTCGGTAAGTCCGGGGCAATACAAACAAAAGCTTCACTGCCTTCGTCCCAAAACACCTCAAGCGGGTATTTGTAGATGCTCATGCTTGTTCCTCGTATCGGTCTATCATCACGATCAACTGTTTGGCTTGGTATTCGGCAATCAACCCCTTGCGGTTTTGAAAGTTCAGTATCCAGAGTTCCCCAGGTTTTGCATATACCCGATGTGAGCTTTTATCGGCGTAAGCCATCAATACCGCGCCTCATCGCGCATTCTGCGGATGAAATCCCCCGCGCTTTCGGTTTGCATGGGTTGCGCCTCGACCAAGGCTTGCAATTCCTTGCATAGCGCCTTGGATTCATCGAGTGTCATGGTTTTTGGCGGGGCGGGATGCTTCGCTATCACATATTCAGCGAAGTCCAATAAGCTGGCGGCTTGTGGTTCCGGCATGTTCTTGACGATCTCATAAATGCGCTCGGCGATGCCCATGTGTCTATCCTCTTGCTTGCTTGATTTGGATTACCTCGGCGGTTTCACGCGCCCCGGCGTTCGCCAAAATCGCGCCGGCTCCCGCCTCGATAGCCACCCGTTTGGGGTCTGTGCTCAAATGCTGATACCTTAGCGCCATGCTCAGAGTCTTGTGGCCCATGGTTCGCGCCGTGGTGATGGTGTTAACGCCCGCCGCCGCCATGCTGCTGCCCAGCGTCCTTCGCAAATCGTGAAGGCGAAGGTCTGCGATGCCTGCCCTCTCAAGGATGCGTTTCCAAGCCCCCTTGGGTTCGATCAAGTGACCGCTCTTACCCACGCCGGGGAACACCCAAGCACCGGGTTCCGACTGCCGCCGTTCCCTGAGTAATCCAATGACCTCGCCCACTAGCGGCACAGTCAGGGGGTCGGTGTTCTTCGGGTCGGGGATGCGCCATTCCCCACGTTCCAAGCTGACTTGCTCCCAGCGCATCGACAGCACGTCAGTCCGCCGCATGCCGGTCAACAAGGAAATCATGAAGGCGTCGGCAAAGTCGCGGTTGGGTTCGTCCAACAGGGCTTGCCAGAAACGCGGCATTTCATCG
>JAQTSI010000374.1 GCA_028711365.1 Methylococcaceae bacterium | reverse complement strand
AGCCACTTTCGGGTGCATCACCGCGTCGCCGATCGTTACCGGGCCGGCCACATCCTGATCGCAGGCGATGCCGCCCATGTGCACAGCCCAGCCGGCGGCCAGGGCATGAACACCGGCATCCAGGACGCTTTCGCACTCGGCCATGCGCTGGCGTCGGTCATCAGCGGTCAGGCGAACGAAAGCCTTCTGGACGGCTACGAGCGCCAGCGTCGCCCCGTCGCCCTGCGCGTGGTCGGCTTCACCGACCGGATGACCCGGGTGGCCACGTTACGCGGCCATTGGCCACGCGCGTTGCGCAATCTCGCCATCGGCATGGTTGGCCGCGTCCCTGCCGTCCGCAAGCAGCTCGCTTTCGAACTCGCCGAATTGGGTTACCGCTAGGTTCCGGAAATGGCAGCAGGCGGCGATCCAATCCCGGTTTTCGAGCGAAGAGTCCACCATTTTCCCCGCGAATGGGGCTTTAAACATGAACATTCACCGCAATAGGAGTTGAAAATGGCAAAAGTCGTACGGTTTCATCAAACGGGTGGCCCCGAGGTGCTGCAAATCGGGGATGAGTCGGTTCCCGCGCCGGCAGCCGGCGAGGTGCAGATCAAGGTGAGTGCGATCGGCCTCAATCGGGCAGAAGCCATGTTCCGCAGCGGCCGATACCTGGAAGCCCCCCAGTTGCCGGCGCGTCTCGGATACGAGGCCGCGGGCACGATCACCGCCATCGGTGAAGGGGTCGGCGGATTTGCGGTGGGCGATGCCGTGAGCACGGTTCCCAGTTTTTCGATGAGCCAGTATGGGGTTTATGGGGAACTCGTCAATGTGCCGGCTTCCGCCGCGGTCAAGCATCCGCCGTCGCTGTCCTGGGAGCAAGCCGCCGCGGTCTGGATGCAATATGTCACCGCGTATGGCGCGCTGGTGGAGATCGCCGACTTGAAGGCGGGAGAGTATGTCCTGATCCCCGCCGCATCCAGCAGCGTCGGCATCGCCGCCGTCGAGATCGCCAACCTGCTCGGTGCAATCCCGATTGCGCTCACCCGTTTCGGCGCCAAGCGCGACAGGCTGCTCGAACTCGGCGCCAAACAGGTGATCGCGACCGAGGAACAGGACCTGGTGGAGGAAGTCAAGCGCATCACTGCAGGCGCGGGCGCGCGAGTGGTATTCGATCCGGTCGGCGGGCCGACGATAAGCAAGCTGGCCGAAGCGAGCGCTCAGCACGGCATCATCTTTCAATACGGTGCGCTGAGTCCCGAGCCGACGCCCCTGCCATTATTTATCCTGTTGGCCAAGCAACTCACCGTACGCGGATACATCCTGTTCGAACTCAGCACCGATCCGCAAAGGTTGGAGCTTGCCAAGGGGTTCATCAACGAAGGGCTGGTTAGCGGCCATCTCAAGCCCGTGATCGCCAAGACATTCCCGCTGGAACAGATCGTGGAAGCGCATCGTTATCTGGAATCGAACCAGCAGATCGGCAAGATCGTAGTCACCGTTTAACACGCTCCGGTCGATTCGCGCGATAGGGTGATATCGCCCGATACCGGCGAGCGTCATGTAGGAGGATGGCAATGGCTCAGCACAAGGTCGAGATTCTTTGGGAGCGCGGCGAACAGGATTTTCTCGACGGGCATTACAGCCGCAGGCATAGGCTGCGTTTCGACGGCGGCATCGAGGTGCCGGGTTCTGCATCACCTCATATCGTGCCGGTTCCCTTATCCGACCCTGCCGCGGTGGACCCCGAGGAAGCCTTCGTCGCCTCGCTTTCGAGCTGCCATATGTTGTGGTTTCTGGCCATCGCCGCCGAACGGGGATACCGCATCGACCGCTATTGCGACGAAGCGGTCGGCGTGTTGAAGAAAAACGCCGAGGGCAGGCTGGCGATGACTCAGGTGACGCTGCGGCCACGGGTCGATTTCTCCGGCGACCTTCGGCCCGACAGGGAGGAGATCGAGCGGATGCACCACGAAGCGCATGAAGAATGTTTCATCGCGAATTCGGTCAGGACCGAAGTCTTCTGTGAGCCGGTTTAGGAGCCATTTTCCATGCTCGTCATCAAACTGATCGCCGGAGTCTGCGTTAGCGTAGCCACCTTTGCCTCACTCCTGTTGCTGCCGGCAGGAACATCGCATTGGTGGCGGGTCTGGGTGTTCCTTGGTGTCGTTCTCATCGGCGAGGTGGCCAGCACGATCAGCCTCTACCGCGACCGCAAGGAGTTATTGAACGAACGCTTCAAATCCCTCATCCAGGAAGGACAGCCCCTGGCCGACAAGATCATCGTGATACTGATCCTTGTCGCATTCTGTGGAGCGATTACCTTCATTCCGCTGGATGTGTTCCGATTTCACCTGCTGGAGAAGCCGGGAACGGTGATTTCGTCGTTGGGACTGGCTTTTTTTGTCGTGGGTTGGTGGATCACCATCCTTGCTTTGAGGGAAAACAAATTCGCGGTGCCGGTGGTGAGGTATCAGAAGGAAAGAAGACACAGGGTAGTCGATAGTGGCGTATACGGCATGGTCCGGCATCCGATGTATGCGGGTGCCGTCCTTCTGGAAATCGGCATGCCGCTGTGGCTGGAATCCTACGCCGCGACTTTGTTGGCGAGCGTCCCGATCGGGTTGGTCGTCGTGAGGATTTTGATCGAAGAGCGCTTGCTGAGAAAGGAACTGGCGGGCTATGACGACTATACGGCGAGAGTTCGGTACAGATTGGTGCCTTTTATCTGGTGAGTCGAAATGGCTCGATGTCCGAAGCCGTTGACAGTGATCGCATAAATCACTGATTCAGCGATTTAAAGTGCCAGCGAATCTCTGCGTTCGAGTCATTATCGACGATGATCAGGCGGTAGCGATTCATGAAGAAAGATCATCGAGTGATTTCCGGTTTCAAACAGCCTGTAAGAAAAAGCCGAACGACCTGTCTGGCCCAGGCATCGATCTCCGCTTCATCCGGCGTCGTCTCCAAGCCGAGCTGCAATTTTTGAAAACGTTCTCCTCGTAATGCGCTCAACAACTGGCCGGCGAGAAAGCCGGGGTCGATGGGGGCAAAGGGGCCGGTTTGCGGCTGCCTGGCAAAGAATTGTGCGAGTTGATTCAGGGTGTGCTGCGGCCCCTGCTCGTAGTATTGGGCGGCGAGATCCGGAAACCTTAGCGCTTCGCCGATGAGCATGGCGCGTATGCGCATCACGTGTGGCCGAGTGAGGCCGTACAAAAACTGCTTGGCGAAATCGACCAAAACTTCTTCCGGTGGCCGCTCCAGAGCCTGTTCCTCCGATAGGCAGGCGACGAACTGATCGGTGCAACGCCTCACGGCGGCGCCGAATAATCCCGCCTTGCCGCCGAATTGGCGATAGATGGTTCTCAGCGACACCCGCGCCTCCCGGGCGATGGTCTCCAGGCTGAGGTTGCCGAAACCGTGCTCGAGAAACAGGGTGACGGCGGTGTCCAGCAATCGGTCGCGACCGAGCAGTTCCTCTCCCTTACGCGGCCGACCGCATTTGATCGTAGTGCTCACGAAATAATTTGACTCGGACTATTTTAATGGCTTAAATGAAATGGTAAGGTATTTTACCGTTAATTTCCTGTCGAGACAAAGGTTGTCATGATAAAAAAGGAAGCATTGATGTCGAACGCAACCCATCGCTTGATTTTCCCGGAAAAGCCAAGCCTCTTGTTCTGTCGCTCCGCCCATGCCGAAGACGCCCGGTCGGACATTCCCTTCGCCAATTGGGCGCGCCACCTGCGAGGCGGCCTGCTGACCGCGCTCACCCTCACGGCGATGACCGGTTGCGGAAACCCATCCGGCGCCGGCGCCAAAGCGGCCCAATTCCCGCCCCCCAATGTCAAAGTCGTCCAACCCCGTTCGCAGGAAGTCACCGAATGGGATGAATACACCGGCCGTATCGAGGCGGTGAATTCGGTGGATGTGCGCTCCCGAGTCGATGGCTACCTGGAGAAAGTGAATTTCAAGGCCGGTGACAGGGTAAAGAAGGGCGATCTTCTGTTCTCGATCGATCCCCGGCCCTTCAAGGCCCAAATGAACCGCGTCCAGGCG
>JAQTSI010000373.1 GCA_028711365.1 Methylococcaceae bacterium | reverse complement strand
TGAGTGGCAATAGAAGAAAGAGAGAAAATAAAGCCAGTCGTGTTTTCATGATGGCTAATGATAGAACCATGACCCGACCAGGAACATGACGCCAAGATTACATTTTTGTCATGTTGGGTGGTGAATAGGATGAGCGACTGTAAAAGTCAGGGGCACCTCACTCCAAATGAAATGGACAAAATCGTACACAAGGGATGCTGGCTTGGCAGAGCGCTATCGGTTATCTTCTGGTTGTCGGATCAAGCCAATGAGCGCCATCGCGCAAAAGATCGCACCCGCATAAAACGTGAACGACGCTCCGAACCGATCCCACAACAGCCCCGCAAGTACGCTGGCAATGAGCATGGCAAACCCGCTCATCAGGTTGAAGAAGCCATAGGCAGTGCCGCGTAGGTCGATGGGCGCGGTATTGGCCACCATGGTCGCCAGTAAACCCTGTGTCATTCCCATGTGGATGCCCCAGAGCGCGACGCCAATCAGCACGACGCCCCAATGATCGTTGGTGGCCAGGACCAGGTCGGCTGCGATCAGCACGATGAGGCCAAGCGCCAGCAGTTTGGCATGGCTCATTTTGTCGGAAAGCTTGCCGAATGGATAAGCTGAGGCCGCATAGACCAGATTCATTGCCACCATGACCAGCGGCACCAGTGCGATCGGAATACCACCCTGTTGTGCACGCAAAACTAAAAACGCTTCGCTGAAACGGGCCAGCGTGAAAACGGCACCGATACTTACTACCCACCAATACCTTCGGTCGAGGCGTTTCAGGTTTTCCCGGCGAATCGGGTTAGTACGCCTGCCAGCCATAGGGTGCTCCGGTTCCCGCACACCGAACAAGAGCAGTGCAACCGCCATCAATCCGGGGATTACCGCAACCCAAAATACCGCTCGGAAGTCGTTTGCCCAAAGCAGCATCAGGCCAACCGCCAGCAGCGGCCCCAAAAACGCGCCCACCGTATCTAAAGACTGGCGCAGTCCGAAGGCGGCGCCTCGTAAGTGGGGCGGAGCAATATCCGCGACCAAGGCATCGCGCGGGGCACCGCGTACACCTTTCCCCACTCTATCCAGCAGTCTGGCTGTCAATACGATACCGATACCGGGCGCTAATGCGAACAATGGCTTGGTCAATGCTCCCAGGGCGTAGCCAGCCAGGGCAAGCCCTTTGCGCCTGCCGAGATAGTCGCTCAGCACCCCCGAGAATACTTTGACAATCAATGCCGTGGATTCGGCCACCCCTTCGATCAGGCCCACCGCGAAGGCGCTTGCCTCCAGTGTTGTAACCAGGAACAGGGGCAGCAGGCTATGGATCATCTCCGAGGAAATATCCATCAGTAGGCTGACGAAGCCGAGTACCCAAACGCCCGAAGGAATTTGACGCAGTATGCTATAGGTGATTTTTTTGGTCATTGAATAAAGGGAAATGCAAAGTGACGGTCGTACCTTTACCGGGTTGGGATTCGATGCTCACCGTTCCACCATGCATTGCCATGATGGACCTGACAATAGCCAAGCCCAGCCCGGTGCTGTGGGAGTCGGCAGAGCGAGCCTGATCGACGCGGTAGAAGCGGTCGAACACTTTTGGAAGATGCTCTTGCGCAATGCCACATCCGCTATCACTGACATGGATAGCCACACCATCTGCGCTTGGAGAAGGATCCACGACCAGCTTGATCTGCCCACCCGAAGGCGTATGGCGGATAGCGTTGGCGAGCACGTTAGTGATCGCACGCCGGAACAGGATGGGGTCGGCTTCCAGGCTGGCCTCACCCTCACATTTAGCAGTTACACCCTGTTCTTCGGTCACGGCTTCATAAAAATCACGGATCGCCTCCAGTTCTTGGCGCACATCGAGCCGGGCCAATTGCAGAGAAACCTCGGCGTTGTCTGCGCGGGCCAGGAACAACAGGCTGTCGATCATGCGAGAGAGTCTGCCGCACTCCTCCAGGCTCGATTCCAGTACATCGCGATACTCGGCCTCCGAGCGAGCACGTGCAAGCGTGACTTCGGCCTCGCCCATCAGATTATTGATCGGCGTGCGTAACTCATGCGCCAAATCCGCGGAAAACTGGGTAAGTCGGGTAAACGAGTCTTCCAGGCGTCCGAGCATTTGATCGAAGGCTTCGGCAAGCGTCCTCAGTTCCCGGGGCCAACGAGACGGCTCGATGCGTTCATGTAACTGACTCGCGGTAATGCGTTGAGCGGCACGGGTGATGTCCTGCAAGGGCCGCATGCCCCGGCGTGCAACTAGCGCACCGAGTGTTGCCGAAAGTAATATCCCGAGTGGCAGGATCATCGCCAGTTTGCGCTGGTAATCGGTGAGTAGCACATCTTCACGGGAGACATCCAGCGCCACCTGAATCACACGGGATTTACCTGCCTCGTTTGTCGCTTGGCCTGCCAACAGGAGATAGGGATGACTGTCTGCCGTGTGCCACTGTAAGCTGTTCTCGGCCAAGTCGCCCCGTTTCGTCTCGGCGGCGGGCATTGGGAAAACCGTAGCAGGAACAACCTCTGCCATACCTGGTGTTTCGATCACCACAATACCTTGGGGTTCGAGAATGCGTGAAAAATAAGCGTAGTGGGGTGTGACCTTTGCTGTCACCGCCTCCCATTGAACTTCCTGTTCAAGAGAAGTCCGATTATCCCCGTGCTCTTTTAAGAGTATTTGCAGCGTATGCACTTTATCAGCGAGAAACTGTTTGTCTTCCTCGCGGAGGTTAATCACTACCGCCTCGTATAAGAACGCGGTAACCACAATCAGCAATGCGGACGCCGAGAGGGTGTAAAGCAGAGTTAATCGCCCGGCAATCGAACCGGGGCTTTGAGCGATCTTAGCGTTCTTCAAGGACGTAGCCGACACCGCGCAGAGTGTGAATTAGTTTTTTCTCGAACGGGTCGTCCACCTTGCGGCGTAACCGCCTTACCGCGACATCGACCACGTTGGTCTCGCTGTCGAAGTTCATATCCCAGACCTGTTCCTCGATGAGGGTTCTGGAAATGACCTCGCCGTGCCGGCGCGCGAGCAGGGAAATCAAGGAGAACTCCCTCGGAGTCAGAGCGAGCTTGCTGCCAGCGCGGGAGGCTTTAAACCGCAACAGATCGATTTCCAGGTCGGCTATGCAGAGCAATTCCGGTTGTTGTGCCGGGCTACGCCGCAACAGGGAACGCACGCGGGCCAACAGTTCCGAAAACGCGAACGGCTTGACCAGATAATCGTCCGCGCCCAGTTCCAAGCCTTTGACACGGTCATTCACTGCATCCCGAGCGGTTAGAAACAGCACCGGCATCGACTTTCCACTTTTTCGAAGTTCCTTAACCACTGTCCAGCCGTCCATGAGCGGTAGCATGACATCGACGATGATCATGTCGTAATTGCCAGTCGTGGCGAGAAAAAGACCATCCTGTCCATTCTGGGCATGATCAACCACAAAGCCATTTTCGGTCAGTCCCTTTTGCAAATAGGCGGCGGTCTTGGGTTCGTCTTCGATAATGAGGAGGCGCATGATAGTAAAAAATTATTACGATTCAGAGTGTTTCAAAACAACGGCTTTATTTACGAAGATCATGAAGAGCTGGTTTATGTTGAGTCTTATATGAGATGGTTGTTATGTTATCTTGATTTTCGAGTAAGTAAATCCAACCATATCAACAAATTTTATGCCCTCTGTGTTCTTCGCGGTGAAATAGTGAATATATCGAGTTGTTTTATAACTGCGAACGACTTCATCTGGCCTATAGACATCGGATGATATTCAGAAAACGGTCATTTTGTAAAGCACAGAATCTCATTGAGCACTACTATCTTGGAACAATCCTATTTAGTGTGTAGCAGCCTCAATCCATTCGCAACAACCAATAAAGAAGCTCCCATATCCGCCGCAATGGCTTCCCATAATGTTGCAAGCCCTGCAAAAGCTAATAGTGCAAAAGCGGCTTTGATAGTGAGAGCAAAGATAATATTTTGGCGGATGATTGCGAGTGTTCTTTTGGAATGACTGATTAGCCAAGGGAGCTTGGAGAGGTCGTCACCCATTAATGCAATATCTGC
>JAQTSI010000372.1 GCA_028711365.1 Methylococcaceae bacterium | reverse complement strand
AAGCAATCCGTGCACGTATCGGTCAGATCAATAAGCAAGCCGAAGAGTCCACCAGCGATTACGACAAAGAAAAGCTGCAAGAACGTAAAGCTAAACTGGCTGGCGGCGTTGCCGTGATCAAGGTGGGTGCGGCAACTGAAGTTGAAATGAAAGAGAAGAAGGCGCGTGTTGAAGACGCATTGCACGCAACGCGTGCCGCGGTTGAAGAAGGCATTGTCCCTGGCGGCGGCGTCGCGTTGTTGCGCGCCAAGGTTGCAGTCTCTGGCTTGAAGGGCGACAACCACGATCAAGATGCAGGTATCACCATCGTATTGCGTGCTATGGAAGCGCCTTTGCGTGCTATCGTGCAAAATGCCGGTGACGAACCATCTGTGGTAGTCAACAAGGTATCTGAAGGCTCAGGCAGCTTCGGTTACAACGCAGCGACCAGCGAATATGGCGACATGTTGGCGATGGGTGTGGTTGATCCAACTAAGGTAACCCGCGTTGCATTGCAAAATGCAGCTTCTATCGCGGGTCTGATGCTGACAACAGCCTGTATGGTTGCTGAATTGCCTGAAGACAAGCCTGCTGCGGGTGGTATGGGTGGCGGCGACATGGGCGGTATGGGCGGCATGATGTAATTCGATTCAGCACGTATTTAGCTGATCAGACAAACCCCGCGTAAGCGGGGTTTGTCATTTGTGTTGCGGTTCTTGTTAAAGTCGGTATAATGCGCACCTCGCAAGGACGTTAGCGTATTAATGGTTCTGCGAAATGTTTAAGATGGCCTGATAGCTCAGTCGGTAGAGCAGAGGATTGAAAATCCTTGTGTCGGTGGTTCGATTCCGCCTCGGGCCACCAATATTTAAGGTCAACCGTTCTCGGTTGGCCTTTTTAATTTCTAGCGTTTCCCCAGGCAGCGCGGGCTTTGCCGCCATTCTGCGTGTGCTACGTCAGGCATGATACCCGAATTGTCAACCTAGTTGTCGCCTGACCACCGGCGATTATGCTGCCATTTTAAGTTCTAAATCTCCTTCCATTTTCTCTTCCTTTTCCGCGATGTGCTGATCCGGATTCAAGCGCACCACGAGTATTAGCTGCCAGTTTCTAGTGGCGCCGCTCCAGCGTTCAGGACATCGTTTTTTCGCTGCTTCGTAGACGATGGAACGCCTCTCCAATAATGCTGTATCGAGGCCTGCATGGCGTTCTGCCGGGGTTACGAAGTTGATGGCGCGGTGCCGATGTTCTTCGTTATACCACGCCAACCCATTGCCTTGCAGCGAGCAGACTTTCAAAGGCCCGGTGCGGATAAGCGGATCTATATTTCAAGGTCTTGAACAGTGATTTCGAGTACGGATTATCATTGCTGACCGCCGGACGACTGAACGATGGCGAAACACTCAACGCTTGCAAAGTCGCCAGCATCGTTGCGCCTTTCATTGGATGGACATTGTCTGACTGTAGTACCACCTGATCCGCCTTGATGGCTTCCCGTGCGCAAATGTCACGCATCACGTCGCCTGCCCGTTCAGCGCTTTCCGACTCGTAAATTTGCCAGCCAATGATTTTCGACTAAAAATATCCATGAATAAATAATGATAAGCTTTGCGGCTAAGTATAAAAGTTCAAGAGCGCTCACAACTATTCTTGCTAACAAGACATCATCCGGGCGACGCGTTGCAATAAATTGAGATCGAGGCGGTGCAGTGCCGCGCGCACCCATTCGATGGTCGGCGAAGTGGGGCGCTGGGCAATCCACTCTTCGATGCCGCTCACATCGCCATCATGGGACAGGTCCGCCAGGGTTTTCCATTGCGCCTGGGTAATCGCCGTCCCGCCAGCATCGACTTTCAGCATGACGCGCCATAGTGTGGCTACGAGCCTTTCAGGGGGCACTGGTTTGAGCAGTACCGCATCAAACATCATGTCATTCGCGATATCTGCGGGGGGCTGCGGGGGGGCGGCTGACAACAGAACAACCGGCACGGCGGGATGTTGGTTCCGTGCCTGCTGCAACACGAACCAGCCATCACCCTCATCCATCATCTGGTCGGTCATGATGATGTTGACGGCCTGCATTTCCAGCAGTGCTGCCGCTTCCTGTCCGCTGCTTGCTGTGTAAACCTGATAGCCGACTTCTTCCAGCGACATGGCGAGAAGCTGTTGCTGCTCGGGATCATCCTCAACCACCAGCGCCACCATGCCGTTGGATAGATGCGCCGGGGTTGGCGGGAGCGGCGCAGGCGAGGCCTGTTCCGGCTCGGGCTTCGCGGCGGTTTTGGATGCGCTCAAAGCGATTTTGTGATGCGGCACGACATCGGCGCTCGCCACCGGGCAATCGAGGGTGAATTGGAATGTGCTGCCTATGCCACGGGTACTGGTAACGGATATCGTGCTGCCCATCAAGCGCAGCAACTCGGTTGAAATCGACAGGCCCAAGCCAAAACCTTTGCGCTGCTGGTCGTGCCCGGAGCCTTGCCCTCGCGTAAAGGGTTCAAAGATTCGTTTCAAGTCGGCGGGCTCGATGCCTTCGCCGCTATCGATGATGCTGAACGTCAGGCTGGCGTGGCTTGCCTCGCCCTTTTCCTGTGCGAGGGAGGCATGGCAAGCCAGCCGAATCTCGCCGTTGTGGGTATGCCGGTTGGCGTTGCCGAAGAGATTGTCGAGCACTTGCCGCAGGCGACCGCCGTCGAGGATCACGGCGGCCGGAATCTGGCCCGAGCAGATAAGAGAGAAATGATTGCCCCGCGCCAACGCATCAATCGTCATGGTGTGGCGCAGGTCTTCAAGCCAAGGCTGCAACAGCAAGTGCTCGGGGGCCAAGGCCAACTGCCCTGCCTCCAGGCGAGATTCATCGAGCAATTCGTCGATCAGCCCCAGCAAGCGGATGCCGCTTTTTTCGATGCCTTTCGATCCGTCTTGAAGAGACAGGCGAGGCGAGCCTTTGCTCAGCATGCGGGAAAAACCGATGATGGTGTTCAGGGGGGAGCGGAGTTCGTGGCTGATCTTGGCCAGAAACGCCGATTTCGCCTCGGAAAGCTTGGCCAATTGACGATTTGCCAACTCGAGTTCGTGCGTCCTCTCGGCGACTCTATGCTCCAGATTGTCGATGTTCTGTTCCAGCGTTCGGGCCATATTCCCGAGGGTCGCCGATAGCATCGAAACTTCATGGATGGGCGTGGTGAGCGGCGGCCTTGCCCGCCAGTTGCCTTGCGCGAGCTGATCGGCCCAGCGGTTCAGCGACTCAAGCGGTTTGGATACCCAGTCGGTCGCCAGCAGGGTGACGAGGACGCTGATAAGCATGATGGCAACGGCCAAGTAATACATATTGCTCAGCGCCGTATCGACAGGGCCGATAAATTGGCTTTCGGGCAACATCACGCCAATGACCAACGACGGGCCATCGGGTAGTTGAATGCTTGTCCAGTTGAATAAGTAGCGCTCCTTATTTACCGTAATGAAACTATCGCCACTGGAGCCGCCTCCCCGCTGAAGGGTATTTCCTGCCTCGCGAACAATCGGGTTGTCAGACGCCTTGATATTGACCCGGAGCGTCTTGTCGCCCTCCAGCCTGTACACCGACTCATCGTCGGATGTGGCCAACAGCTCCCCATTTTGTTCGCTGATAAAGGCCAAGCCGCCAGTGTCGGAGGACTGGGATTTCAGAAAACTGCTCAGTTGAGAGAGCGCAACGTCGGCAGTGACGACTCCGATGAACTGATTTTTCGCATCGTAAAGCGGGGCCGACATGCCCATGCCCAGAGCGTCGTAAACACCTTGATCGTCTTGTACTAAGTAACGATAGGCCGGATACCAACGGATACGGTCGGAAGCCACCGCCGCCTTGAACCAGGGGCGGGTTCGGGCATCGAAATACTTGTTTCCCACCGAGAGATGGGTCCGGGTCCAGTTCGATTCATCGACTCGAAAAATGTTCATCACGCGATCTTCGGCAATGGTGGCTTGCAGCACGCGCAAGCGTTTGTCATCACCCAGCGGCGGGCGGCTGGCAGAAAAGTACTCGCCCTCTGCCGTGCCCATGGACAGGAATGTCAGCAAGGGCTGTTGAT
>JAQTSI010000071.1 GCA_028711365.1 Methylococcaceae bacterium | reverse complement strand
CTTTATTCAGTTTTGGGATCTTTGCAGAAAAACACCAAAAGGATACTTTCGTTTTTTCAGTTACCGGATACAAGTTACGCCATTCAAGCTGTGAAAGGTGAATCTTAATCAATTCTGGCATCTATAAATATGGACCTCGCCCTCAGGGGTGACGTGAACGTCGTTGATTTTGACCCCTTCAATATCAAGGGGAATCATGACATACTCGGTCATGGCACACCTCGCTTCCAAACCGCCCTATCAGCCTTAGCAAACATCTGTTTTACTTAGTCTTTTTATTTGCCATGCAAGTTCCCAAAGAGCCGGAAAAACTTCTCCCCGCCCCCCCCTTATCAGGGGCGGGAGAAAAAGCCCCCCTGATAAGGGGGGGGTTAAATGGTTTTCCGGAAAAATTGCCTAAGTCGTCTCGAATTCAACCGGCTTTGCCGAATAATCGCCGATAATTGCGGCTGCTGAGCCTGGCCACCTCGTCCGCGGAGATCCCGCGCAAATCGGCGATGAACTGGGCCACCTGACGCACATATTGGGGGTAGTTGGGCTTACCCCGGTGCGGTATGGGGGCCAGATAAGGGGAGTCGGTTTCGACCAGGAAACGGTCCTCGGGGATTTTACGGGCCACTTCCTGGATTTGTACGGCGTTTTTGAAGGTGACGATGCCGGAAAAGGAAAGGTAGAAATTCAGATCCAACGCCTGGCGGGCCGTTTCCCAATCCTCGGTGAAGCAGTGAAACACGCCGCCTATTTCCGCCGCCTGTTCCTCCCGCAGGATGCGTAGGGTATCTTGCCTGGCGTCGCGGGTGTGGATGATCAGGGATTTTCCCGCCTGCCTGGCCGCGCGGATATGGGTGCGAAAGCGATCCTGCTGCCAGGCTAGATCGCCTTCGCTGCGAAAATAGTCCAATCCGGTTTCGCCGATGGCGACCACCTTGGGGTTGGCCGCCCGCTCGACCAACTCCGCCACCGTCGGGTCGTGACAATCCCGCTCGTTGGGGTGGACTCCCACCGAAACCGAAATGCCTGCATGCCCACCCACCAATTCCACCATCGCCGGCCATGCCTCCAGGCTGATGGAGACGCATAGCATATGGTCGATCCCCTGCTCCCGGGTGTCGGCCACGAACCGATTGAAGTCGCCGTCATAAGGCCGAAGATCGAGACGATCCAGATGGCAATGGGAGTCGATGAGCATGAGGGAGGATTTCAAAGGGTATGGGTGGGCCGGTCCGAATCCAGCGTTCCGGCGAGGTAATTTTCGATGCGATCGCGGGTCTGGCCGGCATCCTGATCGCTGAACTGAACGCCGATGCCCGCCGAACGGTAACCTTCGGCATTTCGAGGCGTGATCCAGACGACCTTGCCGGCCACCGGAATTCGCTCCGGTTCGTCCATCAGGTTCAGCAACATGAACACTTCATCCCCCAATTGGTAGGTCTTGTTGGTGGGTATGAACAGCCCGCCATTACTCACGAAAGGCATATAAGCGGCATAAAGCGCGCCCTTGTCCCGAATGGTGAGGGAGAGTATCCCTTGCCGGGATTGAGAGGCTACTTCGTTCATTGCGTTGCCCTTTTCATGTCGGCGATCGCGCCAGTCGCAGCCAGCGGATCAATAGCTCTTCCAATACCAGTTGCCGGTTGACCTGGCCCGAAAGCATTCGCCTGGCAGCCTGGAGTTGGTCCAGATAAGCGAACAAGCTCCGCAAGTTTAGCTTCCGGGCCGCCGCTTGCAAGCTTTCCAGCAAATCGGCATTGTCGATGAGGGATCGATGAGGCGCCGAACGCAAACGGATCAGATCCATGGTCCAGGAGACCATCCATTCGGTCAAGGTCTCGCCGGGAAACTTGGACCAGGCTTCCGCCACCTTGGCCGGCTCCTCTACTTGCCGCAGCAAATCATACCAAGCCGCAAAAAATTCACCACGCTTTTCGATGATGCCCGCTTCCGCCAGTTGCAAGGCTTTGAGCGGCGCGCCTCCCGCCAGGGTCAACAGCACTTCCGCATCGCCCTGATTTTTTCCTTGCAGCCAGGACAAGGCCTGGACGCGATCGGGAATGGCGATGTCCAGCCGCTGGCAGCGGCTGAGAATGGTCGCGGGTAAATTTTCGGGCGAATCCGTCAACAGCAGCAGCAGGGTATGCTCGTCCGGCTCTTCCAGGGTTTTCAGCAAACCGTTGGCGGATGCCGCGTTCATCTGGTGCGCCGGGGTGATGACGACGACCCGATGGCCGCTGTACTGGGGTTTGAGCGCCAGGTTCGCGATCAAGCCGCGAATGGCGTCCACCGGGATGATCTTGCCCGGCTCCTCCGGTTCGACGCGCAGGAAATCGGGATGGGTATGGGCTTCGAACAGATGGCAGGAAGGGCATTGGCCGCAGGCATAGTCGCCGGGATGGCGGCACAGCAAGCGTTTGGCGAAAGCTTCCGCCAGCAGCCCCTTGCCCAGCCCCTCACGCCCTGCGATGAGCAAAGCCTGCGGCAAGCGGCCGGTTTCGACATGGGCCGAGAGCCTGCGCCAATGGCCGGCGAGCCAATCCATCTGTTCGATCGCGTTCATGAATCGCAAAGCCTGAGCAAATGGGAGGCGATCTCCGCCTGAACCTCGCTCAGGGGGCGGCTGGCGTCGAGGATGCGGATGCGTTTGGGAAAATAGCCGGCCAATTGGAGATAGGTTCCGCGCACGCGTTCGAAAAACGCCAGATCCTCGGCTTCGAATCGGTCGGTGCCCCCGCGGTTCTTGGCGCGGGCCATGCCGACCGCTACCGGGGCGTCGAACAACAGGGTCAAGTCGGGCTTGAGACCTCGCTGCACATGCTCTTCCAGGCTGGCGATGAATGCCGCATCGACCGCACGTCCGCCCCCCTGATAAGCATAACTGGCATCGGTGAAACGATCGCTGAGCACCCAGGCGCCGGATTCCAAGGCGGGCACGATGAGCTCCCGCAAATGCTGGGCGCGGGCGGCGAACATCAGCAGCAGTTCGGCTTCCGCCACGATGGGCTCATCGCCGAGCAACAGGGAGCGGACCCGTTCGCCCAGCCCCGTCCCGCCCGGCTCCCGGGTGACGACCACGCGTTTTCCCCGCGCTTCGAGAGATTCGCGGATGAAGTTCAAGTTAGTGGTCTTACCCACCCCTTCCCCGCCTTCCAGGGAGATGAATTTGCCTTTAGTCATGGCGGTTCCTTTGGAATTGGTCCACGGCCTTGTTATGCTCGGCCAGGGAACTGGAAAATACATGGCTGCCATCGCCCCGCGCCACGAAAAACAAGCTGTTGCCGCCATCCGGATGCAGCGCCGCTCGGATGGCGCCCGCTCCGGGCAGGGCGATGGGGGTAGGCGGCAAGCCGGCATGGACATAGGTATTGTAGGGCGTGTCCCTGGCCAGGTCTTCCTTGCGAACATTACCCGCATAGGCCTCGCCCATGCCATAAATCACGGCGGGATCGGTCTGCAACAACATGTTTCGATCCAGCCGGCGCAGGAAAACGCCGGCGATCTGAGCCCTCTCCTCGGGCCGCGCGGTCTCCTTCTCCACCAGAGACGCCAGGACCAACGCCTCGTCCGGGCTGCGCAAGGGCAATCCCTGCGACCGATTCCGCCATTCTTCATCCAGCAAGGTCCGCATTTTCTGGTAGGACCGCTTCAGCAGGTCGAGTTCGGAGGTTCCCTTGGTGAAGAAATAAGTGTCGGGGAAGAATCGCCCTTCCGCATTTTCGCCGCTCGCGCCCAGCAAGCTCATGATCTCGTCGGCCGATTGGGCTGCTAACTGATGAGAAAGCGCCGGATGCCGCTGCAAGAGCTCGACCATTTGCTGGAATCGCCAGCCCTCGATGAATGTGAGGCTATATTGCTTCACCTTGCCCGAGGCGAACAGTTCCAGCAAGCGGCGTGGCGTCACTTCCGGAGGGATCTCGTATTCGCCGTATTTCAATCGGGTTGCAATCCCCAGTTGCCAGGCCAACACGCGGAACCAATGCGGCTTGTCGATCAGGCCGCGCTCGCGCAAGGCCCCGGCAATGGAAGCCAGGCTCTGGCCCTTGGCGATTTCGAAGTCGACGGTCTCGGCATTTTCCAGGGGGGCATCGATCGCATGACGATAATCCAGCCACAACCCGGTCAGTATCAAACCGGTGAGAAGGAGAAAAACAGCGCCTAGCCTTCGCATCGGGTTTCCAACTCCGATCCGATCAGCGCCTCGAGCCGCCTGGACAGCATCCGGGTGATGGCGCCCGGTTCGAATGGCTTCTCTTCCAGACCGCAAACCGGCCAGATGCCGTTCACCGAATTGGTCAGGAACAATTCTTCCGCCTCCCACGCCTGGCGGGGAAGAATTCGCGTTTCCTCCACCGCCAGCCCCGCTTGCCGGGCGAGTTCCATCACCAGAGCGCGCATCACGCCGGCGACACCGCAGCGGTCGATCAGCGGGGTGAGCAGGCGCCCTCCTTGCACCAGGAAGACATTGCTCATCACGCCTTCCACCAGAAATCCCTCCTCATCCCGCATCAGGCCCTCGAGGATTCGTTCATCGTCCCATTCCGCTCTAGCCAGGACCTGTTCCAGCCGATTCAGGTGCTTGATCCCGGCCAACCGGGGATTGATCCCCAGACGCAGCTCGCACCACCTCACCCGCACGCCCCGCGTCCTGGTTTCGTCCGGGTAGCCCGGCCTGGGGTGTACGCTGAGGATGCGGGTGGTTTCACCTCGTTGGGGGAGACGGTAACCACGCCCTCCCACGCCCCGAGTCAACAGGATCTTCAGCACGCCTTCGGGATTAAAGGAAGCAAGCCGCAGGGCTTCCTGCAGCAGATTCGAACGGTCCGGGAAAGGAATCTTCAGCCTTCCCGCGTCGCGTTGCAGGCGGTCCAGGTGGCGACCCAGCAATAGGGGAAAGCCGGCGACGAGGGGGAGGGTGCTGAATATGCCATCGCCATATTGCAAGCCGCGGTCGGCGAAGTCGACACAACGCTTCGCTTCACCATCGATCAGCGCGGAAGCGGGAGCTGGCTGGGTGAGGAGGTTCAATGAAATACCGCGCAGGCGATGAGCGTTTTTCCGATCTTCGGTGTTTCACTCGGGAAACGCCGGGGATTGCCTTCTTTCGAAAGCGTCGAATGCCGCGGTTTCCCGGCGCAAACCGCGAATATCAGGCGTAGCGTCTGAAAATCAGCGTCCCGTTGGTGCCGCCGAAACCGAACGAGTTGGACATGACGACCTCCAGTTTGGCCTGCCGCGCCTGGTGCGGCACATAATCCAGATCGCAGTCGGGATCGGGATCGTCCAGATTGATGGTGGGCGGAATTACTTGATCGCGCAAGGCCAAGGCCGAAAACACCGCCTCGATGCCGCCCGCCGCACCCAACATATGTCCAGTCATGGACTTGGTGGAACTCATGGCGGTCTGGTATGCCGCCTCGCCCAAAACGGATTTGACCGCCAGGGTTTCGGCGTGATCCCCCAGCGGGGTGGAGGTGCCGTGGGCGTTGATGTAATCGATTTGATCCGGGTTCAGGCCCGCATCGCGCAGGGCGTTCCTCATGCAGCGGGCGGCGCCATCCCCGTTTTCCAGCGGCATGGTCATATGAAATGCATCGCCGCTCATGCCATAACCGATGAGTTCGGCATAGATCCTCGCGCCACGCGCCTTGGCGTGTTCGAGCTCCTCGAGCACCAGTACGCCGGCGCCGTCACTCAACACGAAACCATCGCGATCCTTGTCCCAGGGACGGCTGGCGCGAGCCGGATCATCGTTGCGCCGCGACAGGGCGCGAGCCGAGGCGAATCCGCCCAGGGAGGAGGGCGCGGTGGCCATTTCGGCGCCACCCGCCACCATCACGTCGGCGTCGCCATGCTGGATCAAACGATAGGCGTCGCCGATACAATGGGTGCCCGTGGCGCAGGCCGTGACGATCGCATAATTGGGTCCTTTCAAGCCATACTTGATGGACAGGTTCCCGGAAATCATGTTGATGATATTGCTGGGAACGAAGAAAGGGGAAATCTTGCGGGGCCCGCCCTTGAGAAAAGCGTTGTGACCCTGTTCGATGCCGGTGATGCCGCCGATGCCCGAGCCGATGACGACACCGATACGCTCGGCATTGTTCTCGGTGACGCTAATCCCCGAATCCTCGAATGCCTGGCTGCCCGCCGCCATCCCGTAATGGATGAAGACATCCATTTTTTTGGCTTCCTTCTCGGCAATATAATCGGCGACGTTGAAATCCTTGACTTGCCCGCCGATACGGGTGGAAAAATCCGCCACATCGAAAACCTGGATGGGGCCGATCCCGCTGATACCGTTGATCACGCTATACCAGGAATCCGCGACACTATTGCCCACGGGGGAGACGGCCCCGAGGCCGGTAATCACGACACGTCTCTTACTCAAGGTGGTTCCTCAGGCAGAACTGAGTTCTGAAAATAATAACGCCCCCTGGAATCGTCAAATTCCAGTGGGGCGGGATCGAAATTTTAGATGTGGCTTTCGATGTAGTCGATAGCCTGCTGGACGGTGGTGATTTTCTCGGCGTCTTCATCGGGAATCTCGCATTCGAATTCTTCTTCCAGCGCCATAACGAGTTCGACCGTGTCCAAGGAGTCAGCACCGAGGTCATCGACAAAAGAAGCCTCGTTGGAAACCTCTTCTTTGACGCCTAACTGCTCGGCTACGATCTTTTTTACACGTTCTGCAACGTCACTCATTGTTTTCTATCCTCAAATGTTTTCGCTTGAATTGATGAGTCGGAAAATTTAAATTTACATCCCAAGGTACCACAGGCTTTAAAGCCAACCAACTCGTTATGATTTTCCAGACGATTGAACCCCGCTAGCGGAACCGTCAAGCCGGTAAACAATAGCATGATCCTCCGCGATAGTGAACGACTTCGCCGAAGTTTAACGGAAAATTCGCCAACTCCACCGATCATGCCATGAACAGTCCGCCATTGACATGCAGGGTTTCACCGGTGATATAGCTTGCCTCATCCGAACACAAAAAAGCCACCGCCGCCGCGATTTCCTCCGCCTCCCCCAGACGCGCCAGGGGAATCTGTCCCACCAGGGTTTTCTTGTGCTCTTCGGGCAGGGAGCGGGTCATGTCGGTATCGATGAAACCGGGCGCCACGGCATTCACGGTGATGCTGCGCGAGCCGACTTCCTTCGCCAGCGACTTGGTGAAGCCGATGACCCCGGCTTTGGCCGCCGCGTAATTGGTTTGACCGGCGTTACCGGTGGCGCCCACCACGGAAGTGATATTGACGATGCGACCGAAACGCGCCTTGGTCATACCGCGCAGGCAGGCCTTGCTCATGCGATAGACCGAACTCAGGTTGGTCTGCAGGATGGCATCCCAATCCTCGTCCTTCATCCGCATCAGCAGGTTATCGCGGGTGATGCCGGCATTGTTGACCAGAATGGCGGGAGCGCCGAATTCGTCGGTGACCGCCTTGACGAAGCTTTCGATGGCTGCACCATTGGTCACATCCAACACCAAGCCCTTGCCTTTCGAACCCGCATCGGCCAATGCCTGGCCGATAGCCGCGGCGCCCGATTCCGAAGTCGCGGTACCGATCACGGTGTGCCCCTGCGCCGCCAGGCGCATGGCGATGGCGCGGCCTATGCCACGACTGGCTCCGGTCACCACGGCTACTCGATTGCTCATGCCACCAACTCCAATGCCTTGTTGAGTGAATCCGGGTTGAAAATCGTCGCTATCCTGGCCTCTACGGCGATGCGCTTATTGAGTCCGGCCAGCACTTTGCCGGGACCACTCTCGATGATTCGATCCACCCCCTGCCCGCACAGGAAGCGTATGGAATCCGTCCAGCGCACTGCGCCGCATAACTGCTGCGCCAATGCGCAGCGGATGTCCTCCGGTGACGAATATACGGCCACATCGACATTGTGAACCACGGATACCTGGGGTGATCGAACCGGAGCCTTGTCCAACGCTTCCCTGAAGCGTTCCGCTGCCTCGGCCATCAAGGGGCAATGGGAGGGAACGCTCATCGGCAACAGCACCGCCTTCTTCGCGCCCTCGGTCTTGGCGGCTTCGATGGCGCGGGTCACCGCCTGAGCGTGACCGGCGATGACGATTTGGCCTGGCGCGTTGAAATTGGCCGGCATCACCAGTTCCCCTTCGCTCGACAGGTCGGCACATACCGCTGCCACTTTCTCATCGTCCAGACCGAGGATGGCGGCCATCGCCCCCACACCCGCAGGAACCGCGCCTTGCATGAGACGGGCCCGCTGAGCGACCAATACCACGGCGTCCTCGAACGCGAGACTGCCGGCGCATACCAAGGCGCTGTATTCACCCAGACTATGGCCCGCCATCCAGGCCGGCCGCGCCTCACTCAAACGGCACCAGAGCCGATAGACCGCCACGCCGGCGGCCAGCATGGCCGGCTGGGTATTTTCGGTCAAATTGAGACTCTCGGCAGGACCTTCGCTGATCTTCTTCCATAAGTCGAATCCCAGGATGGACGAAGCCTCGGCATAAGTTTGCAGGATTTCCGGATACTCCAATGCCAGATCGGACAACATGCCCACCGACTGGGAGCCCTGCCCCGGAAAAACAAAAGCGAGATTATTATGGTGATTGCCCATCGTCATACCATTAGTAGCGGATCAAGGCCGATCCCCAAGCGAACCCGCTGCCGAAAGCTTCCATTAACACGGTCTGCCCCCGCTGGATGCGTCCGTCGCGGATGGCTTCATTCAGCGCCAAGGGAACGGAGGCCGAAGAGGTGTTACCCTGCGTTTCGATGGTGCAGACCACGCGCTCCATCGGCATCTTCAGTTTCTTGGCCGTCGCCATGATGATGCGGATATTGGCCTGGTGCGGCACCAGCCAATCGATCTCTGACTGATTCAGGTGGTTGGCGGCGAGGGTGTCGTCGACGATTTTGCCCAGGGTGTTGACCGCCACCTTGAAGACTTCATTGCCCTGCATCTGGATGAAACGTTTTTCATCGTCCAGACTCACCGAGGCGTTCGGCAGATAGAGCAAATCCCGGTATTGACCGTCGGAATTGATGTGCGTACTCAGTACCCCCGGTTCATCGGAGGCCTCCAGCAGGACGGCGCCAGCCCCGTCTCCGAACAAGATGCAGGTGGCCCGGTCGGTCCAATCCACCAGGCGGGAGTTGAGTTCGCTGCCCACCACCAATACCCTGCGAGCATTGCCCGAGCGGATATATTGGTCCGCGATGCTGAAGGCAAAAATGAAACCGGAGCAAGCCGCCTGAACGTCGAAAGCAGGACAACAGTTCCTGACGTTGAGCCGTTGCTGGAGCAGGCAAGCCGTGCTGGGGAAAACCCGGTCGGGCGAACTGGTGGCCACGATGATGAGATCGATATCGTCCGGCGCTATCCCCGCCGCCTCGATGGCTTGGCGTGATGCGATCTCGGCCATGCTCGATGCGCTCTCGTCGGGACCGGCGATGCGCCGGGAACGGATTCCGGTGCGCTCCACGATCCATTCATCCGAGGTATCCACCTGGGCGGCGATATCATCGTTGGTACGGACCCTATCCGGGAGATAGCCACCGGTTCCGGCGATGCGCGCAAAACGGCTCATGCAATTTTCTCCTCGGCAAATATTTCCGCCACACGCTCCCCGATTCTTCGCGGGATGGCCTGCTGGATTTCCAACATGGCGATTTCAATGGCCTTGGCGAATGCCACCCGATCGGCGTTGCCGTGACTTTTCACCACGATCCCGCGTAATCCCACCAGACTGGCGCCATTATATTGACGATGATCGAAGCGCTTCCTGAAAGCGCGCAGCACCGGCAATGCGATCACGCCGGCCAGCTTGGTCAGCAGGTTCTCGGAGAAAGCTTTCTTCAGTTCGACACTGATCATCTTCGCCAGGCCCTCGCTGCTCTTCAACGCGACATTGCCGATAAAGCCATCGGTGACGACGACATCCACGTCGCTGGTATAAATATCGTTGCCTTCGACATAGCCGATGAAATTGATGTGGGAATCCGCGATCAATTTCACCGCTTGCTTGACCTGTTCATTCCCCTTGATTTCCTCCTCGCCGATATTGAGCAGACCCACTTTGGGATCGGGGATATTTTCCACCGCCTTGACCAGTTCATAACCCATGATGGCGAATTGGCGAAGATGCTCGGCGGTGCAATCGACATTCGCTCCCAGATCCAGCACATGAGTATGACCATGCAGGGAAGGAACGATGGCGATGATGGCGGGACGATCGATGCCGGGGATGGTTTTGAGCACGAACTTGGCGATGGCCATCAAGGCGCCGGTATTACCGGCGCTGACGCACGCATCGGCCGCGCATTCCTTGACCAGGTTGATGGCCACCCGCATGGAAGAGTCCTTCTTGCCACGCAAAGCCTTGGAGGGTGTTTCGTGCATTTCCACCACCTGGGAAGCATGGCGAATACTCAATCGACCGTCCAGATGCGGGGAATGTCCCACCGCCGATCTCAAGGTTGCCTCGTCGCCCACCAGCACCAGGCGCAAATCCGGATACCTCTCCAAGACATCCAATGCCGCGGGGACGACCACCTTGGGCCCATGATCTCCGCCCATGGCGTCAAGGGCGATAATAGGAAGATCCTTCACCAGACACTCCGTTGGCTAAACGCTGATTTCTGTGGCATCGCGATAAGACGTTGGCGTACAGGGCTCCGTTTCCCGGAGCCCTGCGCAGGCTAGGTGAACAAAAATGCCGAAGGGGGAGTTATTCTTCGGCGTCGACTTCCGGCTTGGACGCGATGATCTTGCGACCGCGATAGTAGCCATCGGGACTGACGTGATGACGCAGATGGGTTTCACCGTTGCTTGGCTCGATGGAAAGAGCGCTTGCGGTCAGAGCGTCATGCGCGCGGCGCATGCCACGTTTGGAACGGGTTTTTCGATTCTGTTGTACTGCCATTTGGAAAACTCCTGATCATTGATTCAATTTTTTCAATTCGGCTAAAACGGCGAAGGGATTCTTCCTCCCCTTGGGCTCCGGCACCACTTCCGCCGGTTCCGGGGAGAGCATGCTGCATCGCTCGTGCTGGGGGATCGGCGGAATCGCAAGCATGATTTCATCCTGAACGAGGTCGGCCAGAGGGATGGCCTCATCACCCTCCAACAATAGCGGCTCATAGTCGGCAGGAAGAAGATCCGCCTCGTCGATACTCCTGACGATACCCAACCGGACTTCACTGCTCACCCGCCAGGGAATGCCCTCCAGGCAGCACTGGCACTGTAATTCCAGTTCCGCTTCCACCTTTCCGGTCACGGCGGCGATCCTGCCCTCTTTTTCAAACCTCAAATCGAACTTCGCCTCACCTTCCCGGCTCAACAGCCAATCCTGCAGATGGGGCATTTTGGAAAAAGGCAAAGACCCCTTAAACTGGCGTCGCTTTTCGACCAGCGCCAAAGGATCGATGAATTCGGGAAAGTGGCCGACCATAATCTGGGAATGATACCGAGAAACCCCGAATTCTGTCAAAACATTCCGCCATAAACGACTGAAACCGCTCATGAATACCCGCACCTCTCCCACGCATCGGCTGGTTCTCGCTTCCAGTTCTCCCTACCGCAAGCAGTTGCTCACCAAGCTCGGCCTCCCGTTCGAAGCCGCCTCACCTTCCATCGCGGAAACGCCAAAGCCGGACGAAACGCCGACGCAACTCTCCCTGCGCCTGGCCGCCGAAAAGGCGCAAGCGCTGACGGGAAGATTCCCCCAACACCTGATCATAGGTTCCGACCAGGTCGCGATGTTGGAAGGAAAGCAGCTTGGCAAACCGGAAAACGCCGAGCGGGCGATGAGCCAATTGCGCGCCGCCTCTGGCAGGGTGATGGAGTTTTTCACCAGCGTGTGCGTGCTGAATTCGGCGAGTGGGGAAATTCTGGCCGATACGGATCTCACCCGGGTCCATTTCCGTCCGCTGACGGAACGCCAAATCGCACGGTACTTGCTCAAGGATGAGCCGTTCGATTGTGCAGGCAGCTTCAAATCGGAAAGCCTGGGGATCGCCCTGTTCGAGAAGCTGGAAACCGAGGACCCCAACGCCTTGATCGGATTGCCGTTGATCCGCCTGATCGGGCTATTGGAAAGATTCGGGCTGGAAATCCCCTGAGAGCATCTTTTAAACGATCGCACGTCCCGATTGCGACGTCGGGCAGTGCTCGGGGTCTTCCCGAAATCGATCGCCCGGATTCAGGAATAGCGCCGCCACCATGCAACCGGGCGCGGTTCAGCCTTATTGTCGATGGGGGCGAGATGAGCTTCGAATTGCCTGACGCAGTTTTGCCAGGCATATTGCAAGGCATATTCCCGGCAATCCTCCGCTTTCAAGTTCAGCGCGGCTAACGCGGCTTTGCGTAGGTCCTCGTCAAGACAACCGACTTTATCGCTGAGTATCACGTCGAGGGGGCCCCGCACGGGAAAAGCCGCCACCGGCACCCCGCAGGACATCGCTTCCAGCAACACCAAACCGAAGGTATCGGTCAAACTGGGAAACACGAACACGTCCGCGGCGGCGATATGTTGCGCCAGTTCATCGCCGAACTTGTAGCCGACGAAACGCACCTGCGGATATTTTCGCTCGAGTTCCTCCCGCTGAGGGCCGTCGCCGACGATGAACTTGGTTCCCGGCAAATCGATGGACAGAAAGGCTTCCAGATTCTTTTCGATGGCGACCCTGCCGGCATAGAGAAAAATCGGCTTCTCATCATCCAGAATGCACTCAGATCGCAGACGGAAAAGCTCGACATCCACACCTCGCGACCACAGCACCGGGTTTTTGAAGCCGTGTGTTTGCAACTCCTCGATCAAGGCGGGTGTGGCGCACATGACCCGCTCACTGGCGGAGTGGAACCAGCGTAGAAACGCATAACCCCAGCTCAAGGGGATGCCCAGCCTGAGGTTGACATATTCGGCGAAACGGGTGTGAAACGAAGTGGTGTAGGGCAAGCCATGGTCCCGGCAATATCGGCGGGCGGCGAGTCCCAAGGGGCCCTCGGTGGCGATATGCACCGCATCCGGCCTAAATTGCCGCAGCCGTTTCCTCAGCTTGCGCCCGCATCCCAAGGCCAGACGAATTTCGGGATAGCCCGGACAAGGCCAATTGTGGAATTGGTCGGGGGTGAAGGTTTCCACGGCATGACCGAAGGCCCGCAATTGTTCGCAGGTTTTTTGCAAAGTGGTGACGACGCCGTTAATTTGCGGGCGCCAAGCGTCCGTGATCAGGGCAATTTTCAAGCAAGATTTCCTCTAATCCGGTGATTCAATTTCATCGAAGTCGCGACGGTTGATTGAGCGTTTAGAGCATAGGGGTGCATTATGACAACCCGGTAAAGCTTAGGTGACGGTTTGGTAACAGCGCCTGCTCGGCTCCCGCTTCGGTATGCCCACGGCGCCCCACACTATTTGTCATAAAAAAGTGCTATTTTTTCATATTCACCCAACGTAAAGCGGGTCGATGAAAGATTACCCAGACTCTTCGAATGCCGAGCTGAAGGAGCTATTGCAGGAGCTACGGCAACTGCGCGGTCAGGTGATTGCCCGCGCTACCCGCCGCCTCGGTGATTTCGTCGGCTATTTCGACGGGGACAATTTCAACTCCAGCGCCTGGAATCTGGCGCATTATCTGGCTTTACGCCAGTTCGACCTGCGCCGACTGCAAGAACGCCTGGCGCGAGTCGGCTTATCCTCGTTAGGGAGAAGCGAATCCGGTGTACTCGCCAATCTGGATGCGGTCATATCCCTGCTCGTCCGCGCCCTGGGCGAGACCGAAACGGAGGGCTTCATTCCCTATGGCGATTACGGCAAGCTATTGTTGGAAAAACATACCGAAGCGATTTTCGGCCCCATGGATGGGGAACGTCAGGTTCGCATCATGGTGACCCTGCCCGGCGAAGCCGGCAAAGATTACAAGTTGGTTAAAAACCTGATCCATGTCGGCGCCAATTGTATCCGCATCAACTGCGCCCACGATGACAAAAACGTCTGGGAAGCGATGATCCGCCATGTTCGCAAGGCCAGCGAGGAAAACCGCAAGCACTGCCTAATCCTCATGGACTTAGGCGGGCACAAGCTCCGCACCGGCCCGCTAGCCGCAGCTCCCAAGGTTTTTCATGCCAAACCGCGCCGGGACGAATATGGGAGGATCATCGCGCCGGCGGAAATCCCGCTCTATAGCGCTTCGTGCAAGAAGACACTCAAGGACAATGAGTTGCGCCTCATCGTGGCGAATAATTTTTTTCGCCGGCTCGCGGCGGGAGACTCCATCGTCCTGACCGATAGCCGGGGAAAAAGCCGTACGCTGACCCTCATCAAACGCATCGGCAACGATGGCTGGTTGAGCCATTGTAAAACCGGATCGGTCTACCTCAACGAGGGAATCACCTTGGATCTGCTTCATGGCAACGGCCAGAAAGGCGACGAAGCCACCCTGGCCCTGGAAGGCTCATTGCCGCTGGAGATCAAGATACAGGAAAAAGAGGCGTTGTTGCTCAGCTTCGGCGATGAACCGGGCTATCCCGCCCGGCGCGAAGACAAGAGCCCGGCGCGTATTGGCTGCGGTGTCGCGGCGATAAAAGATTGGCTGCAACCAGGCGATCCGGTGTGGTTCGACGACGGCAAGATCGGCGCGGTGGTCGAAAAAATTCGCCGCGACGGCGCCTTGCTGCGCATCACCCACGCCAAAAACGCCGGCTCCCGCTTATTGAGCGACAAAGGCATCAATTTTCCGAAAACCCGGATGCAATTGCCCCCGCTCAGCGAGAAAGATTTACAGGATTTGGATTTCGTCTGCCGTCATGCGGACATGGTCGGTTTTTCCTTCGTCGAGACTCTGGCAGATCTGGAGTTCATGCGCTCACAACTGGCACAAAGAGGGGCCAGTCAGATCCCCATCATCGCCAAGATCGAGTCCGACCGCGCCGTGCGCAACTTGCCCGAACTGATCCTGGGATGTATTGGCCGGCATAAGCTAGGCATCATGATCGCCCGCGGCGATCTGGCCGTCGAATTGGGCAGCGTCCGCCTGGCGGAAATCCAGGAAGAAATCCTGTGGGTCTGTGAAGCCGCCCATGTGCCGGTGATCTGGGCCACCCAGGTGCTGGAATCCATGACCAAGAAAGGCGAGCCCTCCCGCCCCGAATTCACCGACGCCGCCATGAGTGTCCGCGCCGAATGCGTGATGCTGAACAAAGGCTCCTATATCGTCCGCACCGTCGAGGTATTGGCCGACGTCTTGTCACGGATGCAGGCCCATCAACGAAAAAAGTTTTCCCGGCTGCGCGCCCTGCATTGGTAAATTTCATGATCAGATCGAGGACCCAAAGGCGTGAATCTTGGCGAGAATCCTCACGACGGCAGGCGCACCTTGCCCGAATTGCGTGAATTGCTGTTCCTGGCCGACCATCTGCACGGCCTGGCAACGGTGGAAACCCTGGCAAACCTGGAATATCAGGACAAAGCCTTTCCGCTGTTGGCCATGCGTTTCGGCCCCGATGATCCTACGACTCCGGTTCTGGCTTTATTTGGCGGAGTACACGGGCTGGAACGCATCGGTTCCCGGGTGGTCACTTCTTACCTGCAAACCTTGATGGAACTGGCGCGCTGGGATCGCAGCACCCAGCGCATGCTGGAAACCACCCGCCTGCTGCTGGTGCCCTTGGTCAATCCGGTGGGAATGATGCTCAACCGGCGCGCCAACGGCAATTCGGTGGACCTGATGCGCAACGCGCCGGTGGAAGCCGAAGGATTGAAGGGCTGGCACCTGTTTGGAGGCCATCGTTTGAGCCCCCGGCTGGCCTGGTACCGGGGAAGGAGAGGTGCGCCCATGGAAGCGGAAACCCAGGCGATCTGCGATTTCGTCCGCCGCGAACTCTTCCAGGCCGAGGTGGCCATCAGCGTCGATGTCCATTCGGGCTACGGCATCGTGGACCGGCTCTGGTTTCCGTACGCCAAGACCCGCCAGCCCTTCGCCGGATTGGCCGAGGCCCTGGCGCTGAAACAATTGCTCGACCGAACCTATGCCCATCACGTCTACCGCGTGGAGCCCCAATCCAGGGAATACCTCGCCCATGGCGATCTTTGGGACTACCTCTACGACGAATACCGCGCCGCTCACCCGGCAGGCTGCTTCATTCCTTTCACCCTGGAACTGGGCTCCTGGGCCTGGGTGAAGAAAAACTGGCCGCAGTTCTTCTCCCTGCTGGGCATGTTCAATCCCCGCCTGCCCCACCGCGAACGGCGCATCCTGCGACGACATGTGTTCTTGTTCGACTTTCTCTATCGCGCAGTGCAATCTTCAAGCCCCTGGGCCTACCCCGAACCTCCCCGACGCGAACGGCTGCACCATCAAGGCCTGGAGCTTTGGTATGGAAGCTGATAACGGCGCGCCGAGCGTCTCCACACACTGGATTTTCCTTCGCGGCCTGGTGCGGGAAAGTGCCCATTGGGATGATTTTCCCTACCGCTTTGCTGAAATCTTGCCAGACGTCTGGATTCATACTATCGATCTGCCTGGCAACGGCATACATTGGCGGCAAGCTAGCCCCTCTTCGCTGGTGGAGATGATGGAGTCGGCCCACGCCGAGGCGCTGGCTCTCATGAGCGAACGTCTAGCCGGACAGCCCTATTTTTTATTCTCCATCTCCTTAGGTTCCATGGTCGCCGTCGAATGGGCGCACCGATACTCCGACGAAATCGCCGGCGCGGTATTGGTCAACACCAGTCTGAGGGATTTAAGCCCGCTGCACAAACGCCTGTCTTGCCGGATCTGGCCTCTGCTTGCACGCATCGTCGCCAGCAGGGATGCGGCGAAAAGGGAAGAGTTGATCCTGGATTTGACCAGTTCGAGAAAACCGCCGCTTGAGGATTTTATCGAAAACCGGGTTGTCATCCAGCGGCGCCACCCCGTCCGGATCATGAACGTCTTCCGCCAATTGTGGGCGGCCGCCTGTTACCGCCCGCCCCAGGAAAAACCTTCCACGCCCTTGCTGTTGCTGAATAGCCTGGGCGATCGCATGGTCGATCCCGATTGCACGCGGGCCATCGCCAGCCACTG
>JAQTSI010000371.1 GCA_028711365.1 Methylococcaceae bacterium | reverse complement strand
TGGCTTCCCCCTCGCCTGGCGTTCCGATGTCACTCAGATGCGTGATGTCGGATAGCCATTCCTCGGTCTCGTTGTAAAACCGGTTTTGCGCATGGCCCGTCTGCAAGTCCTGGAAGCCCAGGATGAGCGATCCGGCCAATCCGAACAGAGAAGTGGAGAAACTGGTGCCCATGCCCGAAAGCGGCGCTTTCAGGTGCGATTTCAGGGTCTCGAACATGCTGGCGGCGTCGCCGCCGACACTGAGCGAGCCGATGATGTCGCCGACCGAACGGATGGTCAACAGCAGACCATAAAAAGTGCCCAGCAGCCCGAGGAAGATCAGTACACCGGTGAGATAGCGCGACAGGTCACGGGCTTCATCCAAACGGGCGGCGAGGCTGTCCAGGATGGACCGCAAGGCCAGGGGGGATAGTTTGGGTTGGCCTTTGTCCAATCTCCTCAATAGCCGCGCCATGGAAGCCAGCAGTTGCGGTTTGCCGAATGGAGGCGCCAGCGGATCGCTACGCCGATATTGTTCGATCCAGCGCACCTCGCGCTGGAGCTTCAACACTTGAAGCAGGTTGATGAAAATGCCGAACAGCAAGATCGCCAGGATGACGGCATTGAAACCCGGATTATTGAGGAATGCCGCGTATAGCTGGGAGGACAAGGCGGCCACCAAGGCCACCACCAGGATTAGAAAAAGAACCATCCAGGGAAGTACGGTTGTCGGCGAGGTCATGGCGGAGGGTTCGACCTGCCGGTTGTGTCTTTCTCGAGGTGGCGAGTGCTCATTCATGATCGGTCTCGTGCGGGTGTGATGCCTTTTGGGATAAGCCTCGTTGGGCGTGTCGTCTGTGCCGAACCATAGCATTTATCGAATTGGCCGTGTAGATCCGCTGCAGAGAAGAGTGTGTAGAGCGAATCGATCTCGTCGCCCGACCCGATAACGAGGTGTTTAAAGAGTCCTTGATTCACGCGTTCAATTTTCCTGTCGTCGGCAAAATCCACGACTAAACTTCATCAGGCAGCTTGCGTTCATCCCGCCGGAGGTCTCATGAAAAAACATCTCATCAGATTGTTGTTGCTCCTGTTCCTGCTTCAAGGCTGGATGGCCTGGAGTCAAGAAATTCCGCCGACCGCGCCGCCGGAAACTGTGGGGCTTTCCTCTGTACGGCTGGCGAAATTGAGCGATTTCATGCGCCAGCATGTGGAGGAGAAAAAAATCGGTGGGGCCGTCGTGTTGATAGCCCGCCATGGCAAGATCGCCTATGTGGAAAACTTCGGCCAGGCCGATGTGGGCAAGCCGATGGAGAAGAACACCTTGTTCCGCATCGCCTCCATGACCAAGCCGATCGTCAGCGTGGCGGTCCTGCAATTGTATGAGGAAGGGCGCTTGCTGTTGTCGGATCCGGTCTCCAAATATATTCCCGAATTCGGCAACCCGCAGGTGATGGAAGCGCTGCCGACTGGCGCCAAACCCGCTTACCGCCTGGTTCCCGCCAAGCGCGAGATCACCATTCACGATTTACTGCGCCATACCGCCGGTCTGCCCTATCGTTTCGTGGTGGACTGGTATCCGGACAGTCCCGTCTACCAACAAATCAATCGATTTTATGCGGAGGCCGATATCGATCTGGGCCTGGCGCCGACCGATGAAACCGCAGGCGATCTGGTGAGGCGGCTGGCCCGCTTGCCCCTGGCCGCCCAACCAGGAGAAGCGTTCGTTTACGGTCATGCCGCCGACGTCTTGGGTTACCTGGTGGAATTGGTCGCCAAAATGCCTCTGGATGAATTCTTGAGAAAACGTATTTTTGAGCCGCTACGAATGATCGATACCCATTTTTTTCTGCCGGAAGAGAAGGTATCCCGGCTTTCCGCCATCTGGGAGACCGATTGGCAGGGGCATTTGGCCAAATTTTCCGAAGGCGTGAAAAAGGAGGGCAATTTCGTGTTTGCTCCCGAATATCCTTATCGAGGAGGCCGGCGTTTTTTCGGCGGAGGGGCGGGTCTGATTTCCTCCGTTTACGATTATCTCAGGTTTTGTCAGATGTTGCTCAACCATGGCGAACTCGATGGAACTCGGCTGTTGAGCAGGAAAACGGTGGAGTTGATGACCGACACCAATCATATCGGCGACTTGCACGCCGACTTCCTGCATGGCAAGGGATGGAAGTTCGGCCTGGGCGTCGCCATAGAAAATGACCGCAGCCAGGACGTCGACAGCGGCAGCGTCGGCACGTTCGAATGGGCGGGAATCTTTTCCACGCGTTTCAGCGTAGACCCCAAGGAGAAGAAAATCACCCTCCTGTTTACCCAGACCTTGCCGTTCAGCTATCACGTGAGCCTGTGGGACAAGGTGCTCAATTTATCCAATGCGGCGATCGCCGATTGACGGTCAATCCAAGCAGGGTGATGTTATGAAAACAATATTGGCATTACATTTCATCGGAAAGTCGCTTGCGGCATTACTGTTGGCGTTGGCGATCGTGCAACCCGCCTCGGCGACCGCCCCCCGGTTTTCGGCCGCGAAGCTGGCCGCAGAAGCCAAGCCGCATCTGGTGGCCTATGAATATCCGCCTTTGGTGACGGGCAACGAAAGCGAGGCGGGAGCGGCGATCGAGATGGTCAGGCAAGCGTTCGAAGCGATGGGCAAGCCGATTTCCATCGAGGTTCTTCCTTCCCGAAGCTTTGCCCTGCATTTGCTCACGGATGATGAGAAAGTGCTGGGCATGCTCGGGGAGGCGCGGTTATTGACCCTTGCCGAACGCAAGGCTTTGGCGGAAGAAAAGTGCCTGCGGTTGACCGGAAAATTCTATTATTACCGCCCCGCGCATGGCGAGGATCTGGCCGGCGTGCGGGATCTCAAGGCGTTGAAGGGTTATGTCTATGGCGCCGTTGCAGGAGAATCGACCGATGCCTATGCCAAAGCCGGCATCAAAGTCACGGACGGTGAGCCGAAATTGCTGTTGCGCAAGCTGCAAAACCGGGAAATCGATTTTACCAGCGCTTTCGAACCGATGGGGGAGTGGATCATCACCCGGCTGTTTCCCGCGGAGAAAGATCAGTTCACGACATTGCCGATGCCGGCATGGGAGACGACCTATTCCCTTTGGTTCAATCCCGCTCATGCCTATGCCAAGGAATGGCGCCAAGTCTTTGTCGATGGCATGAAGAAATTGAAGCGCAGTGGCGCCTACTTGGAGATTCTTCGGAAATATAAACTCGATGACTGGGCGCTGAAGCCGTGAGTGCAAGCTCGACGAAAGGCTGGCGGGGCGCAGGGCTGGTCTATCTGCTGTTGATCGCCTTGCCGGGAAGGGCGGAACAGGCGCTTAGCCTGGTATTCAATAGCACCGAATCTCCCCCCATCTGGTCGGAAGAACTCCTTCAGGGCGGCTTGGGAGGAGAAATCCTGCAAGCCCTAGTCCGAGCGGCGCACGGGACAGCCAATATCCATTATTTGCCGCTCAAGCGATATGAGAAACTGGTGGCCGGGAATCGTCTGGGCAACCCTTTGTACTTCATCGGGCAGGAATTTGGCGCGGTGATCCCGTTGCTGACCACCCATGCCGTATTCTGTTACTACCAGCCCCATCATCCGCAAGGGATCGCCTATCAAACCTTATCCGATCTGAACGGATTGACCATCGGGGTGATACGGGGAACCTTGGAACAAAAAGAGGAATTCGAGCGGTATGGCGTCGGGGTGGAGGAAAACGTCACCCTGGAGGCTTTGTTCAGAAAACTCAAAGCCGGCCGGGTGGACGTGGTCCTGGTGATCGATATCATGGCTTATGACGCTATCGAGAAGCTGTTTCCCCTAGAAGCCATTCAATTCCGCTATATCGAAGTACCCAATGGTATGACTCCGATCGCCTTGATGTTGGGCAAAGACACCCCGGATTACGAAATGCTTGCCGCCGCATTGCATCAGGCCATGGATGATAAGTAGGTTTGCATATTTAATATTATATATGATAAACTATGTGTTTAGCTTTTTGTCAAAGCCATGAAACTCAAAACAGTATCTCCGCTTAGTGATTACGATAAGGAAGAACTTGATCGGTTGATC